>CAXMQV010000023.1:0-43801 GCA_964195905.1 uncultured Gammaproteobacteria bacterium | reverse complement strand
TCGGATCCGCCAGGATGACAATCCGGCGGATGGCGGGCTGGGCGGCGCCGATGCCGATGCCGGAGATGATTCGTCCGGTCAGGATCGGGCCGAGGCTCTCGCCGAATCCCATCATCAGCAGGCCGACCACGTTGAAGGCTACGCCTAGGACAATGAGTTGGCGCGCTCGCCCGCGGTCGGCGATTGGTGCGATGAAGATCTGAGCGACGAAAGCCGACAGGAAACCGACTCCGATAACGACACCGATGGCGGTCTCGTTGATGCCGTACTCGTCGCGAAAGTCCCCGACAACGGTGAACAACACCCCGTATCCCGCCGAGAGAGCGGCCGACAGGGCCCCAAATACCCAGGTGGGAGATAGCCGATTCGACACCCGTGGAGGTTACCGAGGCACAGTCGTCGCCCACTCCTTCACCCCGTTCACCGAGGTGCAGATATGCAGGAAGTCGAGGGCCCTTATGGCGCGAGGCCTGGGCGGTCCGGGCGCTCGCAGGCGTCGGTCAGGGCAGGTTGGCGAATTGAACTCGTTCTCGGAGCCAAGCTGCTGTCCAGGTTTCGTCGACTTCACCTGCTGCGATCGCCAGCATCGCTGTTTCGGCTTGATGAACATCGGGGGGATCAGGGTCCCAGGTGCCGTTGTTGAGGTCGATGAACATGATCAGTGCCGCCCAGGCGGCCCGCTTGTTTCCGTCGCCGAGTGGATGGTTCCATGCCAACCGGCACACGAGTACGGCTGCTTTGTCGTAGAGGTCGGGATAGAACTCTTCTTCACCGAATTCGGCCTGTGGGGCGTGGAGGGCGGAGTCCGCTAGGTCTGATCGGGATGCCTTGGCGAGGGTGGCGGCGGCGACTTCGGTGATTTGTTCGGCGAGCCAGAAGTACTCGGCCAGTGTGAGGTACCGGGTCACCGGCTGAGGCGATCCAACAATTCCTGGTCCCGGGCGAGGAGTTGCTCGGCGCGGCTGATGAACTCTTCGTCTTGGCGGACTCGTTCGATCTCTGCTGTGAGGGCGTCGATGATGAGGGCGTTGACGCTGGTGTCTTTGACGCGAGCTACAGCCCCGGCGTCGTCGGCGAGGTCTTGGGGGAGACGGACGGTGGTTTGCTTGACCATGCAATCATGATCTCACGACATCGGGATCATGCAACCGCCCATAATCACGGCCACCGCACCGCCTTCAGTCACCTCAACTCGGAAAGGATGGTCCGGTGGACGCGGGCGTCAGCCGCGTACGACTGCCAGTACCGACCCGTTTGAGACGCTGTCGCCGGCCTGGACCCTGAGGTCGACGACCTCGCCCTCGACCGGGCTCTTGATCTCGTTCTCCATCTTCATCGCTTCGAGGATGCAGATGGTGGCGCCCTCTTTCACGTGATCGCCGGCCTTCACCGAAACTTTCACGATCGTGCCTTGCATGGGAGCCGAGATCATGCCGCTGTCATCTCCCGGTGCCTTGCCGCGCTCGAGCCGGGGTGGGCGCCTGCGGGGGGTCGTTCCGGCGAGCTGGCCTTCGGGGAACCACAGCTTCACCTCGTAGCGCCGTCCGCCAACCTCGACGGTGGCCTGGCGCAGCGTTACCGCTTCGTCCTCGGGGAGGCTCGGGCCGCCGTCGGCCGTCACGCCGGAGAAATCGACGAGATCCTCGACGAATGTCGTGTAGTGCTCGCCGTTCCGGAACAGCTCGTGGTCCAGCAGCACCCGATGAGCGGAAAGCGTGGTCGGGATGCCTTTGATCTCAAAGTCGTCGACGGCCCGCAGCGCTTTGTCGATCGCCAGGTCCCGGGTGGGCGCCCACACGATGAGCTTGGCCGCCAGATTGTCGTAGTACGGGCTAACCATCGACCCCGCCTCGACGGCGCTGTCGACCCGGACACCGAACCCGCCCGGCTCCCGGTATTCGGTGATCCGTCCGGGAGACGGCTGGAAGCCGAACCCTGGGTCCTCTGCGTTGATGCGCATCTCGATGGCATGGCCGTTGGTGGGCACGTCCCACAAACCGAGCTCCTCCCCGCTGGCGACCTCGAGCTGGAGGCGGACCAGGTCGAGACCGGTCACCATCTCGGTGACGGGGTGCTCCACCTGGAGGCGGGTGTTCATCTCGAGGAAGAAGAAGTTGCCGTCCGGGGCAAGTAGGAACTCGACGGTGCCGGCGTTCACATAACCGCACGCTTCACCCACCGAGAGGGCAGCCTCACCGATGGCGCCCCGCAGGTCCTCGCCGACTCCGGCCGCCGGTGACTCCTCTATGAGTTTCTGGTGGCGCCGTTGGGTACTGCAGTCACGTTCGCCGAGGAAGAATCCGTTGCCGTGGGTGTCGAAGATCACCTGGGCTTCGATGTGGCGGGGCTTCTCCAGGTAGCGCTCGATGTAGACCTCGGGGCGTCCGAAGTAGGCGAGCGCCTCCCGGCCGGCCGCCTCGAGGGCGGCGGCAACTTCGTCGTTGGCCCGCACGATGCGCATGCCCTTTCCACCCCCGCCGTGCGAGGCCTTGAGTGCGAGCGGATATCCGTGCTTGTCGGCGAAGGCGATGACCTCGTCGGGGCTGGCGGCGGCCTCGGTGGTACCCGGCACGCCGGCCACACCCGCCGCGTCGGCGGCGATCCGGGAGGCGATCTTGTCTCCCATCGTGGCGATGGCCTCTGCCGGTGGACCGACCCAGATGCGTCCTGCTGCTGTCACGGCGGCCGCGAAGTCGGCGTTCTCTGCCAGGAACCCGTACCCGGGATGGACGGCCTCGGCTCGGGCCTCGGCGGCCACCTCGAGGATGCGGGCCGCATTGAGATAGGAGTCGGCGGCGGCAGCTCCACCGATGTTCCACGACTCGTCGGCGAGGGCGGTGTGGAGGGAATGGCGGTCTATCTCGGAGTACACCGCAATGGTGCGGATGCCCATCTCGCGAGCGGTGCGGATGATCCGCACGGCGATCTCACCCCGGTTGGCGACAAGCAGTGATTCCATCAAAGGGGAATGTTCCCGTGTTTCTTGAGTGGCGGCGTCTCGCGTTTGGTCCGCAGCATGTCCAACGCCCTGATGAGTCGAGGCCTGGTCTCGCGGGGCAGGATGACCTCGTCGACGAGCCCGCTCTCGGCCGCCAGGTAGGGATTGGCGAACCGCTCCTCGTAGTCGGCGATGAGTCTGGCCCGTTCTGCCTCAGGATTCTCGGCGCCTGCCAGCTCCCGCCGGTGAATGATGTTGACGGCCCCGGGGGCTCCCATGACTGCGATTTCGGCGGACGGCCAGGCGTAAACGAGGTCGGCCCGCAGGCTGCGGGAGTTCATGACGACGTACGCACCGCCGTAAGCCTTGCGGGTGATCACGGTGATCTTGGGGACGGTCGCTTCGGCGAAGGCGTAGAGCAACTTGGCGCCATGGCGGATAATGCCGCCGTGCTCCTGATCGACGCCCGGTAAGAAACCTGGGACATCGACGAACGTGACGAGGGGGATGTTGAAAGCGTCGCAGAAGCGAACGAAGCGGGCCGCTTTGACCGAGGCGTTGATGTCGAGGGTTCCGGCCAGAGCGGCCGGCTGGTTGCCGACGATACCGACGGTATGGCCGTCGAGTCGGGAAAGGCCGACCACGATGTTCTGGGCGTAGTGCTCGTGCACCTCGTAGAACTCGGCGTCGTCGACGATCAGTTCGATGAGGTGGTGCATGTTGTACGGCTGATTGGATGAGTCCGGGATGATCGTCGTGAGCTCTTCATCCATGCGGTCTGGCTTGTCGTTTGGCGTGAAGTAGGGGGCCGACTCGAGATTGTTGGCGGGCAGGAACGACAGGATGTAGCGGATCTCTTCCATGGCCGAGCGATCGTCGGCCGCCACGAAGTGGGTGACGCCAGAGATGCTGGCATGCGAGTGGGCGCCGCCCAGCTCTTCGAACGTGACATCCTCGCCCGTCACCGTCTTGATGACGTCGGGCCCGGTGATGAACAGATGGCTGGTTTCGTTCACCTGGTAGATGAAATCCGTGAGGGCGGGTGAGTAGACGGCTCCACCAGCGCACGGGCCCATGATGACCGAGATCTGGGGTATTACCCCGGAGGCCCGTACGTTGCGCTCGAAGATGCGGCCGTATCCGTCGAGCGAAACGACGCCTTCTTGAATGCGGGCACCACCGGAGTCCTTCAGGCCGATGAGGGGCGCTCCGACTTCGAGCGCCAGATCCATGACCTTCGTTATCCGGTCGGCAACCACCTCGCCGAGGCTTCCTCCATAAACGGTGAAATCCTCGGCGAAGAGGAACACCTTGCGGCCGTCAACGTTTCCCCAGCCGGTAATGACGGCGTCGCCGAGCGGGCGGTTGGCTTCCAGGCCAAAGCCGGTTGCCTGATGGCGCACGAGCGTGTCGATCTCTTGAAACGAGCCTTTGTCCACGAGCATCTCGATGCGCTCGCGGGCTGTGTGTTTGCCGCGCTCGTGCTGGCGGTCGATGGCGCGCTCATGGGCGGCCGAGTTCTCGGCCCGCAGCGATTCGAGGCGCCGGATGCGATCGTCTGTGCTCATATGCTGTGTCCTTAGACCTTCGGAGGCCGCGCTTGGCTACAGATTACGTCGTACATCACCTCGATCGCGTGGCATCCACCCAGGACGAGGCGAGAAGCCGCTATTCCGGCGTTCCGTGCCTGGTGACCGCAGCTGAGCAGGCGGCAGGTCGCGGGCGTAGCGGCGCCGAATGGCTGAACGCTCCGCGGGCATTGGCGGCGTCGCTCGCGTTCGCACCGGACTGGCCGCCGGCCCGGATTCCCCTGCTCACGTTGGTGGCGGGCGTCGCAGCCCGCCGGGTCCTTGGAGAGCCACTGCGGCTGAAATGGCCGAACGATGTCGTCACCCCGGAAGGTGACAAGGTGGCAGGCCTCCTCGCCGAGCGAACCGACGAACTCGTCGTCATCGGCCTCGGGGCGAACCTCTACTGGCCGGACCCTCCGTCGGGAGTGGCCGCCCTCTCAACAACCGACCCCGGTGGCGAGGCCGGACCGATTCTTGCCTCCGCCTGGGCCGACTCGTTGCTGGAAGCGGTATCGGCCGGCCCGGATGGGTGGGGCGAACCCGAGTACCGCCAGAACAGCGGAACGATCGGGTCGGTCATTGTCTGGGAGGGGGGAGGGCCCGGGCGGGCCGTTGACATCGACCAAGATGGCGGCCTGGTCGTGGAGACCGCCGATGGGCGACTGACCCTTCGCTCGGGCCGGGTTCACTCGGTCCGGCCTACTACGCTCACCGATTGACCAGGAGGAGGGCCGATGGCACTGATGAAGGGCGAGGGAACCCACCAGATTCTCTATGGCGGCGCCGACATCTTCTCGGGGCTGAGCCACAATCGCGGCTACCTGGCCCGCCCCGACCACGCCGGTGAATTCCCGACCGTTCTCCTCGTCCACGGCGCCGCCGGAATCACCGCCTCGGTGAAATCCGTTGCCCGCCGCCTCGCCCGGCACGGCCTGGCGGTAGTCGGGCCAGATCTGTTCAGGGGATCGCGGCCGTCGGGCGGGCCGGCTCCCGCCTGGCCCGAGGCCGGTGCGGTGGCATCGGACCTCTCAGATGCGATGCATTGGATGGCGAGCCCCGACACAGCCTGGGTGCGATCCGGTGTCATCGGCCTGCTGGCACTCGATCAGGCCGCCTCATCGTCTATTCAGTTTGCCCGGGATCAGGACGGCGTCGGATCGATCGCACTGGTAGCGCCGGTCTTCGGTGAGGAGATACCGGTTCCAGCCATTCCGATCCTGGGTCTTGCCGGCAAGGACGATCCTGAGTTCACACCCGCCCGCCGGCTGGACGCCCGGGAGCGCCTCGGTCACGGCGAGTGGGTTCTGTACGGTGGGGTCGGATCCGGCCTCCTCGACGAATCTGCCGGGGATTACCTGTGGGAGGTCGCCGAGGACATCATCGAGCGGTTGGTGCGGTTCTTTTCCGGTGTACCGGCGATTTGAGCTACTCGCCGCAATGGGACGTCTGAAACCAGTGGAGTAGTAACCTCGCCGGAATGCAGCGTACCGCCGCGCCTTCTGCATCTTTTCCAATCGGGAGCCTGGTTCGACGGGTCTTCGTCGTGCTTCTGGTGGTTGCCAACGTTGGCGTCTTCGCGGTTCTCCTCTATTTGAACAGCCTGAAGACGGCGGTTGAAGGCTCGATCGTGCAGATCCCGACCGACGAACTGCCGGCGCTTGTCGGTCCAGTCGGCCAGATTGACACAGCCCTCTATGTGCTCCTCGTCGGAAGTGACAACCGCGACAACCTCGAAGACCTCACGAATTTCGGGGATTTCGACGGGCAGCGAGCCGATGTCATCATGCTGTTTCGGGTCGACAGCGACGCCCAGACAGCTCAGCTCCTCAGCCTGCCCAGAGACCTGTTGGTCGAGCGGGCCGACGGTGGAATAGAGAAGCTGAATGCCACCTACTCTCGCGATCCCAACGCCCTCATCGAGGCGGCTTCGGCGGTGGCCGGCGTCGCCATCAATCATTACGTGGAGGTCGACTTCGTCGGTTTCTCGGCCATCGTGGATCAACTCGGTGGCATCGACTTCTTCTTCGCACTCCCGGCGCGCGATGAGAATTCGGGGCTGAACGTTCCCGAGGGCACCGTCCACATGGATGGGTCGACGGCGCTCGCCTTTGCCCGATCCCGGCACCTGGATGAACTGGTAGACGGCGCCTGGCAGCGGGTCCCCGGCAGCGACCTCGAGCGGACCAAGCGCCAGCAGGAGCTGATTTTCACCATCCTCAACGAGGTCAAACGGCCCGACAATCTGCTCGACATGGGAGAGCTAGTCGGCGCGATCGGGGAGCAAATCAAGACCGACGCCGGGTTCGACTTCGACGCGCTGCGAGACCTGGCCTGGGACATGCGATCGTTCGAGACGGCCAATCTCGAGGCCGCCACGCTCCCGGTGCTCTTCGATACCATCGGCGGTGTCTCCTATGTCGTGCCCCACCCGGACAAAGCACCGGCGCTGCTGTCGAGATTCCGGGCCGGATTGCCACTTGCCGGCGAAGCTGGGGCCGGGCTGCGGATCGAGGTCCGGAACGGGAACGGCCGCAATGGCGCCGGCCTGGAGTTCGCGGCCTTTGCCGAATCACTTGGCCATACGGTCGCCTTCGTCGGCAACGCCGATCGGGACTATGCCGAGACGGTCGTGATCACCCGACCCGGAGAGATCGCCGCCGCCGACGCTTTCGTCGCCGAGATCGGTCTCGGGATCGTGCAAGACGGGAATCTCACCACCGGGGGGGTTGACCTCGTCATCTATCTGGGCGCCGACGCCGATTACGGTGATCCCCCCTAGCCAGCACCGGTCGGTCGACCTGCCGCGCCCATCCCGATCGGGCACTACCTTGGTAACAGACGAAGCGGGTCAAGTTGGCTGGAACGCCGGCCGATTTCATTTGATATCTACCTGAGGTTGAGAAATGCAAGTTGCCGTGATTGGCGCTGGATATGTTGGGCTCGTCACCGGAGCGGGCCTCGCCTACCTGGGCCATAACGTTCGTCTCGGTGAGCGAGATCCCGAGAAACTCAAGACGCTGGCCGCCGGCAGGGTTCCGTTCTTCGAGGCAGGCCTCGACCGGTTGTTGGAAGAGGGGATCGAAAACAAGCTGTTGTCGTTCCATTCCGACAACAAGGAGGCGGTGCAAGGAGCCAGGGTCGTGTTCATCGCCCTGCCTACCCCACCCGACGAAGACGGATCCGCCGACACGTCCTACATCGAGGGCGCCCTTGACGAACTCGGACCGTTGCTGGCTCCCGACACGGTGGTTGTTCTCAAATCGACGGTCCCCGTTGGCTCGGTCCGCCGCTTCCAGGCTCGTCTCGATTCGTTTGGTGCCGAGGCGACCGTCATCTCCAACCCCGAGTTCCTGCGGGAGGGGAGTGCGGTTGGCGACTTCCTCCACCCCGATCGCATCGTCATCGGCACCCGGAGTCAGGAAGCCGCCGAGGTGATGATGGAGCTATATCAGTCGCTGCAGGCCCCGGTGGTCATTACCGATCCGCCGTCCTCGGAGATGATCAAGTACGCCTCGAACGCCTATCTCGCCACCCGGATCACCTTCGCCAACGCAATTGCCAACCTGTGCGAGTCGGTGGGCGCCGATGTGAAGGATGTGCTTCTGGGGATGGGCTATGACCGTCGCGTCGGCTTTCACTTCCTGAACCCCGGACCCGGCTACGGCGGCTCGTGCTTCCCGAAGGACACCCGGGCTCTCGTGGCGATTGCCGAGGACGCCGGCTATGACTTCTCGCTGCTCAAAGGGGTGATCGAAGTCAATGAGCTCCAACGCCACCGGGTGGTGGACAAGGTGCGGGCGGCTCTCGATCTCGACGGTGCCACCGTCGGATTGTGGGGCCTCGCGTTCAAGGCGGGCACCGATGACATCCGGGAGTCACCGGCGGTATTCCTGGCCGAGGAGCTGATGGCGGCCGGCGCCACCGTCCAGGCCTACGACCCCGAGGCGGCCCATGTTGACGGCGTCATCCGGGTTGACGACGCTCTGCAGGCAGTCAAGGATGCTGATGTGCTGTTGATCGCCACCGAGTGGCCCGAATTCCAAGCGGTCGATCTGCGGGCCGTGCGCGACGCAATGGCCTCTGCTCACATCATCGACGCTCGCAACATCCTTGACCCCGTCGCGGTGCGGCATCTCGGGATGCGCTACGAAGGCATTGGTCGATGACCCGAGCCCTCGTCACCGGTGGGGCGGGATTCCTGGGCCGAACGCTCTCGATGCGTTTGCTGGCGGAGGGCTTCGATGTCGTGGTGCTCGACAACATGTCCAGTCCCAGCCCGTTGGGCCCCCCGGACGGTGCCACCTTCATCGAAGGAAGTGTGGTTGAGCCGCCCGAGTTGCCGGGGCCATTCGATCGCATCTATCACCTCGCCTCGCCTGCGTCCCCGCCCCGCTATCTCCTCGATCCCATTAGCACGCTTCGGACGGGAGCCGAAGGGACCCGCAACATGCTTGACCTTGCAGAGAGGCACGGTGCCCGGTTCCTGCTGGCCTCCACAAGCGAGATCTACGGTGACCCCACCGAGCACCCCCAGCGCGAGGAGTACGCCGGCGCGGTGCAGGTGACCTCGACCAGGGCTTGCTACGACGAGGCGAAGCGGTATGCCGAGGCCATCACATACGCCTATCACCGCCAGGAACGGGTCCCGGAGATCCGGGTCGTAAGGATCTTCAACACCTATGGACCGGCCATGGCGCCCGATGACGGCCGGGTCGTCTCGAATTTCGTGAATCAGGCCCTGTCCGGTGAGCGGCTCACCATCTACGGCGACGGTTCGCAGACCAGGTCGTTCTGCTACGTCGACGATCTCATTGAGGGGATCTGGCGCCTGTCGAACAGCGATGTCTCCGAGCCGGTCAACATCGGCAATCCGGAGGAGCTCTCGATGAAGGAGCTGGCCACGACTATCGCGGCCGAGATCAGCGACACCGGCATCGACTATTTTCCGCTGCCAGAAGCCGATCCCGCCCGGCGACGCCCCGACATCACCAGGGCGCGCACCCTGCTCGGATGGGAGCCGCTCGTGGGGCTGGTAGAAGGCCTGTCTCTCACGATTGCCTATTTCCGCTCCCTCATCGATGGGTGATTACCGGCTGCTCACGATCATCGTTCCCGTCTTCAACGAGCGGAACACGGTGGGTGAGGCCGTTCGGCGGCTGCGGGAGGCGCCGCTCGAAGTGGAGCGTGAGATCATCATCGTCGACGACGGGTCAGACGACGGAACGCTCGAGATCCTGCACCGGTTGAGCGACTCCACTGTGCGAATCGTTACCCATCCGGAGAACCGTGGAAAGGGGGCGGCGGTGCGGCGTGGCATCGAGGAGGCGAAAGGCGACTTGATCGTGATCCAGGATGCCGACCTCGAATACGACCCTCGCGATCTCGCCCGGCTGCTCAGACCGCTGCGGGAGGGTCAAGCCCGGGTCGTGTACGGGTCCCGGTTCACCGGGGAGAGACGCAATATGTTCTTCTGGCACTGGGTGGGGAACCGTTTTCTGAGCCTTGTGACCAATGTGCTGTTCAACACAACCCTCTCGGATATGGAGACCTGCTACAAGATGTTCGATGCCGAGCTTTTGAGGTCGTTCAATCTGAAGGCCGAACGCTTCGAGTTCGAGCCCGAGGTGACCGCCACCGCCCTGCGACTCGGTGAGCGAATCTGGGAAGTCCCGATCACCTACGCCGGTCGGGAGTTGCACGAAGGCAAGAAGATCACGTGGCGGGACGGTTTCCCTGCGTTGGCCACGCTTCTCAAAGTTCGATTGGCTCGCAAGGAGGCGCTCGTCCGATGATTCGCCAGGCGGTGCTACTCGTCGGCGGTCGCGGAACCCGGGTGTGGCCTCTCACACATTCCACCCCGAAGGGCCTGCTCCCCATTGCCGGGGTGCCATTCATCGAGCTGCAATTTCGGCTGCTGGCCGAGGTCGGAGTGCAAGAGGTCATCCTGGCGGTGGGAACCGATCATGAGAGCGAATGGCGCGCCTACGCAGCCTCGGTCGCCAATCCGAAGGTCGTCGTGTCGGTGGAACGGACCCCGCTCGATACGGCCGGACCGGTGGGCGCTGTGCGTGATCGGCTCGACGATCGCTTTCTCGTCCTCAACGGCGATGTCGTGCTGGAGGGCCAGTTGGCCGAATTCGTTGCCGGCGCACCCGATCTCCCTGCTGTGCTGTCCCTTGTTCGGGTCGAGGACACCGGTGCCTACGGCGTCGTCGTTACGAGTGCCGACGGGATCGTCGAGCGGTTCATCGAAAAGCCGCCGGCCGGAACGGCCCCGACTGACACGGTGAACGCCGGGATGTACCTCATGAAACGCGAGGTCCTGGAGCGCTATCCCCACGGCCGTCTTTCGTTTGAACACGTTGTGTTTCCCGATCTCGTGCGAGCCGGTGAGCTCGGCGGTTTTGTGATCGAAGGTGAGTGGCTGGACATCGGCACCAATGAGTTGTATCTGGCTGCCCACGACGCGGTGGCGGCCGGGCGATCGCGCCTCGTCCAGTTCTCCGATCCGACCCCCGACCCGTGGGTGTGGGTCGAAGACGGTGCAGTGATCGAATCGGGGGCAATCGTCGAAGAGGCCGTAGTGCTGGCGGGGGCCACCATCGAAGCGGGTGCAACCGTGCGGCGAGCCGTGATCGGACGGGGTGCGGTCGTGGAAGCCGGGGCAGTGGTCGGGGGCGCATCACTGGTCGGTGAGAACGCCGTCGTCGGCCGCGGTTGTGAGGTGCTGGCCGGTGCCAGGATCGCCCCAAATGCCAGGCTGGAGCCGGGCTCGATCACGTTCAACCCACCGGCCTAGGTGTCCAAAGGGGTGGCCGGTAGGCTCAGCGGGCCCGGCGAGGAAGGACAACAGCTGTGAGTGGCAAAGCGCTCGTGACCGGCGGGGCCGGCTTCATCGGTTCACACCTCGTCGATCGGCTCATCGACGACGATTGGGAGGTTCTGGCGGTCGATGACCTCTCGAAAGGCCATCTCGATCGACTGGCCGAGGCCCGGCGCATCGGGCGGGTTCATTTTCATCAACTCGACATCGGCTCAGATGAGTTCCGGGAGGCAGTTCGCCGTTTCGAGCCCGACGTCATTCACCATCTCGCCGCCCAATCCGGGGTCCGGCCGTCGGTTGAGGACCCGATGTTTGATGCCCGGGTCAACATTCTCGGCACCATCAACGTCCTGCAGACCGCAGCCGAGGCCGAGGTGCAGCGGGTCGTGTTCGCCTCATCGGGCGGGGCCATGTTCGGTGAGGTTCCTGGAGCAGCAGTGACCGAGGATGCACCGGCATTCCCCGACTCCCCATACGGGATCTCCAAGAAGATCGTTGAGGACTACTTCCGGTACTTCCGGCAGGTGGCCGGGGTCGACTACGTCATCCTTGCCCTCGGCAATGTCTATGGGCCGCGCCAGGACCCGCACGGCGAAGCCGGCGTAGTCGCCATTTTTTCCCACCTCATGCTCGACGGTCGCCGTCCGGTAGTAAACGGCGACGGTGAACAGGCACGGGATTACGTCTACGTCGACGACATCGTCGACGCCTTTGCCCGCGCCGGCGAGATCGGCGGGGGAGTCCGGCTGAACATCGGCACCGGGATCCCGTCCACGGTCAACGACCTGTTCGCCTTGATCGCCGATTCGGCCGGGTACGACGGTTCCCCCGAGTTCGGCCCCGCCAAGGAGGGCGACCTCGCTCGCTCGGTGATCGACGCCTCGGCCGCCAAGGCTCACCTCGGCTGGGAACCCTGGACCGAGCTTGCTGTGGGGATCGCCAAGACGGTTGAATCGTTTCGGGCCGAGAGCTAACAGCAACCGCTGCCCGCTGTCCGCTGCCAGCTGCCATCTACCAGTTTTCCGCCCCGGTGGCATCGCCCTAGTTGGGGGGAACCCGACAAGCGGTCAAGTCCAACAGGTGACAGGTGACCGGTGACTGTTGGCCCCCTACAGAAACAGGTCTTCGTTCGGGTCCCTCACCAGGTCCGCAAAGCGACCTTCGCCGAGCAAGCCGGAGCCACGCACCAGCGCAACCGGGATCCTGGTCGCCTTGCCCATCACGAGGTCGGCGGCGCCCGCCAGCTCGTCGGCGACCGCCACCTCGGTCGCCGATAGCTCGCGGCCTTCATGATCGGTAGTTCCCCGCAAGTCGAGGACCGACATGACCCCCGACATGCCGATGGCGATGTCGGTTTGTCCGCGGCGCCAGGCGCGTCCGAACGTGTCGGTGATGAGCACTCCGACGGCCTTGCCGGTGGTGCGCTCTAGACCGACCCGGATGCGATGGGCAGACCGGTCGGGATCGATCGGCAGGAGTACGGCGGTGCCCTCCGGGGTGTTCGAGCGGTCCACCGCGGCATTGGCGCAGATGAATCCATGCCGGGTGCGGGTGATGACGAGGTCGCCCCGCCTCCGAATGATGTCGACGGCCTCCCCGGCAATCAGAGCCCGGTAGTCGGCGTCGGTGAGAATCCGGGCGGTACGTCCTTCGGCCTTCGAGACAATCTTGTGGGTTACCACGAAGATGTCGCCGTCCTCGACCGCCAGCCCGGCCCGGGCACAGGCGGCCAGGATTTCGTCGTCGAGCAATGCCCCCTTCTCGATTTCGGGTATGCCTCCGAGCGGCCACATCGAAATCACGCCAGCTCCAGCAACGCTTGAGCGAAGCGGGTGGCGGTTGCCAACTCGGCGATGCGGGTGTCGAGGGGGTGCACGGTTGCCTCGGTCTCGATTGGTTCGCCTGCGTCCCCCCGGTCGACAATGAGGTCGCTGATCAGGCCCCGGTAGGCGTCGGCCACACCCTGGTTGCCGGGCGCCAGGCCGAGGCTGGCCATGACCCGATCGGCCGGTCCCTTGAGAGCCTTGCCACCGAAGAGCGGGCTCACCGCCACCACCCGGCCCGCCCCGGCGAGGGCATCGCGGATGCCGGGGATCGCCAGGATCGGCCACACCGACAGCGGTGGGTTTGAGGGGGCGATCACCACGACGGCGGCCTGTTCGATGGCTTCGATGACTCCGGGGGCCGGCTCAGCCGCGTCGGCCCCCTTAAAGCGAAGCTCATGCACCTCGTCGGCGCCGGCCCGCAACACGAAGTAGTCCTGGAATGACATCCACTCACCGCCGGAGCGAACCCGGGTCGGAACGCTCTGGTTGGTGGCCGGCAGGATGCGGGCGGTCACGCCGAGATAGGTGGCGATGTCGAGTGTGATTGAGGAGAGAGCGATCCCGTCTCGCAGGCGGGCGGTCCGATACAGGTTGGTCGCCAGATCCTGATCTCCGATCCGGAACCGGTTGTCGAGCCCGAACCGGCCGAGGCGATCCATGGTCTCGAAGGTATCTCCGGCCAACCCCCACCCCTCCGGGCCCTCCCGTCCGGCCAGTGTGTAGAGGACTGTGTCGAGATCGGGCGAGACGTGTAGCCCGTAGATTTCCTCGTCATCGCCCATGTTGACCACGACCGTGAGGTCGGTGCAGACGGCGTTCAGACCCCGCGCCAGACGGGCGCCCCCGACCCCTCCCGAGAGCATGACGACCGGCAGGTCATTGCGATAGTCGGTCATTGGCTAGAGAATGGCTGCATGGCGCTCCTCGACCCTCCGCGGTCGGACTCTCCAACAGCGACTGCTCTCGTCGCCGTCCTCGTGGTTGTCCACGAGGGCTCGGCCCTGTCCGCTGCACTGGAGGCTGTGGAGCGACAAGTGTACGAGCCCGAATCGATCACTGTGGTCGGAGGTGATGCGGGGACTCACCAGACGGTTGAGGCGAGCCAATGGGCGGCATCGATAAACGAGGCGGTCACCGCCCTCGACGACGCCATCACCCATGTTTGGCTGCTCCACGATGACAGCATTCCTCGCCCCGATGCGCTCGGAGCGCTCGTGCGGGAAGGAGGCCGGGCGAGAGCCGACCTCGTCGGCTCCAAGATCCTCGTGTCGGGGCATCCGGGGAAGCTCGAGTCTGTTGGTCTGGCCACCGACGTATTTGAGGTCCCGGCCAGTGGCCTGGACCGCGAGGAGGTCGATCAGGAGCAGTACGACGTGCTGCGTGATGTCGCGTTCGTGGCTGGCAGCTCGATCCTCATAGATCGCACCATGTTCGAACGGGTGGCTGGCCCCGATCCGCTTCTCGAGCCGATGACGGCCGCCCTCGACTTGTGCCAGCGGGTGCGGCTCGCCGGTGGGCGGGTCGTGGTGGTCCCGAGCGCCGAAGTTCTCCACGACGGCAGTTGTGAACGGGACTCCAAGCCGTGGCGGGTGGAAGCCGGCCGGATCCGGTCCATGTTCAAGGCCTACAGCCCGGTCACGTTGCTGTGGGTGGTGCCGTTCAGCTTTGTCCTCGGACTACTTGAGGCACTGGTCTCGCCGCTGTTCGGTCGGTGGCGGCTGTTCGCATTCCTTCGGGCCTGGGCCTGGAATCTCATGCGGCTGCCGAGCACGATTGGAGTCCGTCGCAGGGTCGAGCGCCAGGTTGGTGATGCCGAGTTGTTTCGATTTCAGGTGCGAGGGTCGGCCAGGCTGACGGCGTTCACTCAGCGAGCTGCCGACTATTTCGTGCGGGTGACCGAATCCGAACGGGTGCGCAATCTCGGCAGCCTGGTGGAGACGAGTCAGGAGACTGTTCGACGCCCGGTCGTTGCCTCCCTGCTGGCGGGTGTGGCCTTTGCACTCTTTGCCACCCGGCAATTGTGGATCGACGGTGTCGCCAGCATTGGCTATGCGCTGGCACCGGCCGGATCGTTGGCAGCCACCCTCGATGCGTACGCCGGGGGGTGGAATCCGGCCGGGCTCGGCAGTGCTGAGCCGCTCCGACCCATCATCGGCGCCGTCTCCCTCGTGCAGGTTGCTTTGTTGGGGAGCGCTTCGCTGGCGTTGCCGGTCATTCTGGTGTCGGCTGCCGTAGCCGGGGTGATCGGAATGGCGCGCCTCCTCGGACCGTTCGGGGTCCGTCCCGCCGCCCGCTACAGCGCCGGCATCCTGTTCATCGGAGGACCGGCGGTACGGTCGCTCGCCGGTGACGGGGTTTGGCATGGGTTGGTGGCCATGGCCGTTCTGCCGTGGATCCTGTCGGTGGTCCTTCATCGAAGGAGGACGGGTGCATCCATTGTCGCCACCGCCCTCCTTACCGCGATCGGGGCGGCCTTCCTGCCGCTCCTGCTCGTGCTCCCCGCCGTGCTCATGGCGCTGTGGATGTTGGTGGAATCTGAAGGGGGAAACCTTCGGGTTGGTCGGGCGGCCGGCGGGGCCGTATTGGCGGTACCCGCGCTGCTGCCCTGGGTCGGAGCCCTGGACGATCTCTCGTTCCGATTCACTGTCGGGCCGGACTTCTTCTGGTCCCCATCGATATGGGTGGTGGCGGTGACCGCCGCAGCGGCACTTGTTTTGCTGGCGGCTGCTCCCAGGCCGATATCCCAGCTGGCCGGCTGGGGTGCCCTGATGGCCTCGGGTGGCGCCATTCTCGCCCGCAGCGGCAGCTTCGGGTGGGGCACTGATCCGGGTGCGACCGGCCTCGTCGCGGTAGGGGTTGGAATGAGCGTCATTGTCGGGGCCGGCCTCGAAACGGCCGCCCGGTCGTTCGAGACGGCCGGAGTGAACCGGTATCTGCGACTTCTGGCGGGCCTGGGGCCGGTTCTGTTACTTGTCGGCACGATCACCATCGCGCTGCCCGGCCGACTCGGGCTGCCGGCTTCAGGCCTGGTCGACACCCTGGCGTTCACGAGCGAGACCGCCCCCGGCCGGGCCCTTCTCATCGGTGACGAAGCTGCCATGCCCGGTGGCGGGCAGGCTTTGGCAGGCGGCATCCACTACCGGGTGGTTTCGACCCCGGTCCCGTGGCTGTGGGAGGCGTGGCCGACGCCGCAGCAAGCGGGCGATCTGGCGCTGGGCGCCGCCGTGTCGTCGGCCCTCTCGGGCGAAGACTTCCGGCTCGGGGAGAAGCTGGCCGAATTCGGCATCGGCTGGATCGTGGCCACCGGGGAGGGGCCGATCACCGCAGCTCTCGACGCCCAGCTCGATTTGCTCCCGCTGGCGCTCACCGACACCCGGGCCTATCAAGTCGAGGTCCCCGCTCCCCGGGCGATCGATTCGACCGGGACGGAGTGGATTTCGACCGGGGTCGGGTACGTTGGTCCTGGGGGCGAGCGCACCATTCGGATCGCCGAGAACGCAGACACCCGCTGGGGGGATCGGTGGGAACCGGACGGGTGGGCCAATCGGGTTACCGTCGACGATGGACTCGTGCAGTTCGGTCCCGTCGGGCGACTCAAGTGGGCGGCGCTCGTCGGGCTGATCTGGACCGGTCTCCTCGCGCTCGGGGCGGCGGCGATTCGTGAACGGGGGTCTCGATCATGAAGCGGCTTGCTGTCGGCATTCTGGCGGCGGTGACGGCGCTGGCCGCCTGGACGATGCCTGCTCCCGATGCCGCCGTTGGAGCGGTCGCCGAGCTTCCTGTGCCCGTCGCCGCCAGCCGCTCCCAGGTCTGGTTTTGTCCCGGCGCGTCTGGTGAGGTCGACCCGGTCCTGACCGCCCAGCTGGTCTCGGCCGGCACGGTGGGCTTCTCGCTCCCCGTCGAGGGCGCCATCGTCGACTCGTTCCAAAACCGGATCGAGGCCGGGGTGGGCGAGTGGGATGTTGGCGATGGGCTGCTGTTCCATCCCGGACCGGCCATCATCGAGACCTCGACCAGTCCCTCGGCCACGTCCGTGATCTTTCTCGGTCCCGAGCAGCTTGCCGCCGACGGTTGCTCGATCGCGGCCAAAGAGTGGTATCTGAACGGGGCGGGCATCGGTCAAGGCGACACGCTGACTCTCCGGCTTTTCAATCCGCTCCTCGAACAGGGTCGGGTTTCGCTCGAGCTGGTGAGTGAGTTCGGATTCGAGCCGTTGCTCGACCTCGAGAACATGTCTATCGGACCGCGATCCTGGGAAGACGTCTCGCTGAGCCTGCTCCTCGGGGAGCGTGAGCAAATTGCGGTTCGAGTCTCGGTGGAGGAGGGAGTCGTGATCCCGAGCATGCATCGGGTGAAGGACAATGGCCTTGCGGTATGGCCGGGCGAAAGCCCTTCGTCCCGGTGGGAGTTCCCGCTTGCGCAGGTGGCGGGGACCGACGGAACGATTTCGGTATGGAACCCGGGGGAGGAGCCGGCGGAGGTTGGCATCGAGCTGGTAGACGGCCGGGGCCCGGTCGGCCGTTTCGACCTGACTGTTGGGCCCGGCCGGGAGGAGACTTTCAATGTGTCTTCCGTCACGACCCGAGAAACCGGTGCCGTGATTACGTCGTCGGTGGCAGTGGTGGCTGCGGTTCGGTCCGACGGCCCGGCCGGTGTGTCATCAAGCGTCGGCACGCCCCGGCCCGTCGAGCGGTGGCTCGTTCCCGCCCATGGCGTGGTCGCGCAGGTGAGTTCCTTTGTGTTCGTTCTCAACAGCGGCGACGTCCCCGTTGAAGTTGTCTCCCGTCCCGCCGGGAGCGAGGAAGTCACCCGGGTCGAGGTGGATGCGCACAGCATTGCCCGGCTCGAGATCACCGGTCGGGGTGCGGACATTCGCGGCTCAGGACCGATCAGTGTTGCCTGGGTGGTGACCGGTGCAGCCGACGCGGGTCTCGGACTGGGCATCCCGGTCACGGCGTCGATTCCGTGAGTGACCTGGCCCGCATCCTGATCGTGCTCTCAGTGTCCGGACTATCCCTGGCGGTGGCCTGGTGGCTGCGTGCTCGGTCAGACCGGTCGGGAGAACCTATCGATGTTGCGGGACTGCTGGCCGGCGGCGGGGTGATCGTGTTCACCAAGGACGACTGCTCAACGTGCGTTACCACGCTTGCCCTGCTCGAGGCGCTGTCCGTTCCGGTGCGCCGGGTTCGGGCCGAGGATGAACCCGATGAACTGGAGGCTCGAGGAGTGACCGGCGTTCCAGTGACCGTGGTCGTCGACACCGCGGGCCGGCCGGTTGCCCAGTTCGCCGGGCTTCCCCCTGGCCGGGCCTTGCGGCGAGCCGTTGCCCGGGCAGGCGAAATACCGGGCGCGCGCCCGCGCGAGCTCTAAGTTCATGACGTGTTCATATCGCTTTGCCGTTCGTGCGGCACTCCAGCCGCAGCCGCCATGAGATTCTCCTACGATGCCGCCGAAATCTGGCTCGATGACCTGTCGGCACCACCCGAGGCGGACGGTCGAATCGAGCTCTGCTCCCGCCACGCCGACTCCCGGACTGCTCCGATTGGGTGGACCCTCACGGACCGTCGCCGGGCAAGCGACCGCCACCTGTTCATTCCGCTCGAATCTGCCAACGTCGCCTAGAGAACCCACTTCCCCATATGCCCCTTGACCCCGATGTTGTTGAAGCCGTTCGTTTTCTCCCCCCGGAGGGGGGCGTCCTGTGCCGCTTGATCCTGATGTTGTCGAGGCCGTTCGTTTTCTCCCCCTGGAGGGGGGAGTACCGGCGCTGCCGGGGAGGGGGGCGTCCTGTGCCGCTTGATCCTGATGTTGTCGAGGCCGTTCGTGAGATGGACGAGCACGAACTGCGGCGTCTCCTCATGCTCGCCCGGGCAAGACTCGAGTCGCGCGGAGTGGCGATGGGGACCGAAGCCCCCCGCGTCCGCTATCGGGAACAGCTCATTCGATGCGGCAAGCAGAATTGCACCCGCTGCCCACACGGTCCGTACTGGTATGCCTATTGGAACGAGGACGGGCGTCGACGCTCCTGCTACCTCGGCCGGCTCGATGCCGATGAGGTGCCGAACATTGCCAGCGCAAGATCGGCCGGGGGGTAGACTCCTCGGCCATGAGCGACCAGGTTTGTCCCGAGTGCGGCGCGTCCGATTTCATTGAAATCGACTTGACCCTGTCCGATGATGCCGGTGTGACGTTCTGCTCATGCCATCGGTGTGAGAATCGCTGGTGGAACAAAGAGGGAAAGCCCATGCCTCTCAAGGACGTCCTGAAGCTCGCCCGCAAGACCAAGGCGTGATCTTCGCCACATCGGGGCCTCGATGCAGTTCACACCCCTAAGCCGGCCACCCACCCTCAGCCGGTATCTCGCGTTCGGGCTCCTCGGGGCCGTCAGCCTCCTGGTGTTCCTCATCATGCAGCCGGCCGAGCTGTTCTCGAGCACGACTCCCTCCGGCGGAGACATGGGTGCCCATGTGCTGGTGCCCGCCTATCTGCGCGACAACCTGCTCCCGTCGCTACAAGTCTCGGGATGGAGTAACGACTGGTTCGCCGGTTTCCCGATCCTATATTTCTACTTCCCGCTCCCGGCACTCACCATCGTGGCGCTCGACGTCGTTCTTCCCTACGGGGTGGCGTTCAAGCTGACGACGATCATGGGGCTGATGGCCATGCCGTTTGGCTCCTACTACCTGGCCCGTCAGATGCGGGCCCCGCGGCTCGTGGCCACCATGGCCGGCATCGCCGGCGGCACCTTCGTGTTCATGGAGAGCTACGCCATCTACGGCGGGAATATCAAGTCCACGCTGGCGGGTGAGTACTCGTTCTCGTGGGCGATGGCCTTCAGCCTCTTCTATCTCGGGGCCCTGATGCGCGATTCCCGCGCCGGGCGGCGATTCAGCCCGCTGGCGGCCGTCATGCTGGCGGGCATGGCCCTGTCCCACATCATCCCGACCGCCGTCGTGGGAGGAGCCTCGCTCATCTTCCTGGCCCGGCCCGAGCGACGGAGGGCTATTACCACCTGGGCGCTCGGGTTCGCGCTGGCGGCATTCTGGGTGGTGCCACTGGTTGCCACGATCGGGTTCACAACCGACATGAACTTCTCACCCCTTCGCGGGTTCGACGCAGGGACCGGTGGCCCGCTGCCCACCGAGCTGTGGCCGTTGCTGCCACTGGCGGTCATCGGCCTCATATGGTCGCTCTGGCAGCGTTACTCGGTATCCGTGCTCGTATTGACGACCATTGCCCCGCTGCTGGCCTATCCGTTCTTGAGCGGCAAGCTCTGGAACGGCCGGCTGCTGCCCTACTGGTACTTCGGGGTCTTCTTCTTCGCCGGACTGGCGGTCGGCCTGGCTGCTCTCGCCGTCTACCGCCGGCTCCCCTCCAGGGCGTCGGTGCTCGTCGGGGTCGGCCTCGCCGGCGCCGCCCTGCTCATATTCCCGCCTGCCTCCGGCCTCGAACAGAGCAGTGGTTGGGCCCGCTGGAACTACAGCGGATATGAGGACAAAGGTCCGTACCCCGAGTACGAGAACCTCATGGCCACCGTCGACACACTCCCACCCGGCCGCATCATGTGGGAAGCCAACAACGACATGGACAAGTACGGCACGCCGATGGCGCTCATGCTGTTCCCGTACTGGAGCGAGGGGCACCCGTCCATGGAGGGCTTGCTCTTCGAATCCTCGCTGACAACGCCGTTTCACTTCATGAACGCCGCCGAGATGAGCGATCGACCTTCCAACCCGATCCCCGGACTGCCATACAGCGGCTTTGATCTCGATAAGGGCCTTGCCCACATGGAGCTGTTCGACGTCCGCTACTACGTGACGTTTACCGAGCGAGCTACTTCCGCAGCCAGGCTCCACCCGGCCTATGCCCAGATTGCCGAAGCGTCGCCGTGGACCATCTTCTCGCTGCCCGAAAGCTCACTTGTCGATGTGGCCCAGTACGTCCCGGCCGTGTTCGAACCGACCGACGAAGTGGGAGTGTTGCAGCGGGCGAGTCTCATCTTCCGGGAGGACGAGGAGTTGCACGACTTCTTCCGGGGAGCCGTCGACTGGCACACCCAGATTGAGACCCTCGATCACTGGATGGTGGAGTCCGGGCCCGCTGATTGGCCTCGGGTCACCGAAGGTCTCGGCGGTTTGGACACCACCGCCCCCATCGCCGCCGGCGGGGTCGTTAGCAACGTTGTGCTTGAGGACGACCGGATCTCGTTCGAAACCACCGCCATCGGGGTGCCCCACCTCGTGAAGGTCTCGTTCTTCCCGAACTGGAAGGTCAAAGGCGCCGAGGGCCCCTACCGGTCGGCGCCTGCCTTCATGGTGGTGATCCCCACCGAATCTCAGGTGGAGCTGACCTTCCAACGCCGCTGGTATGAGAGCAGCGGACTCCTGTTGACGACGCTGGCCGTCCTCGGCCTCGGTGTCTGGTTTGTCCGGCAGCGGCGTTTGGCGACAGCATCGAATCCGGCGTCGGAGTCGTCGGTTGAGGTCTTGACAGAGGAGAGGATCCCGGAGGACATCGGGTGAGGAACTACCTCAAGACGCTCATGCATCGCGATGCGCTCACTCAGATGGTGAAGCTCGGGTTTATCGGCGGCTTCAATACGTTCGTCACCCTCGCTCTCTCGCTCCTCTTCCGGAAGCTCGGGATGATCGACGAGTTGGCGGTTGCCGCGGCCTGGGTGCTCGGAACCCTCCTGTCCTACTTCCTCAATCGCCGCTGGACGTTCTCGCTGGATACCAAGGGAGCCAACGTCCGCGAGACTTCTCACTTCTTTGTCGTCAACGTCGTTGCCGGCGCCATCACGGTCGGGTTCGTATGGTTGGCCGGCAGCCTCAGGGGCGACCTGAGCGACGCCGAGTTCCTCGGTGCCCAGATCATCGCCTCCATCATCATCGTCATCCCCAAGTTCGCCGCCTACCGGGATGTGGTGTTCAAGCGCAGTCTGACCGACGCCAACGAGGGGTAGAAGACCTTCGGGTTATGAGTTAGACGAGGTCGAGCTCTTGCGGCGCAGGACCCAAAGGGAGGCAGTCGCGGCGACCACGATCATGGATCCGAGGAGGATCCAGGGCGTACGACTCGACTGGGAGGGCGTCGTCGGTGGAGCGTCTGTTCCTTCGGTCGCCGGGGGGCCGCTTCTCGCCTCCAACCGCTTGCTCGAAGCGCTGATGGCAACGTCGATGAGGCGCAACGTTTCGTCGTCCAGGGGCTCGAAGGAGTCGGCGGGGAGCGGGGTCGCCACGTTGCGGAGCCGAGCCTCAGGAGCGATGTGGGTTGAGCCGGGCACTACCACGCCGAAGGTTGGATAGAGCGGGGGCATATCCACGAGCTCAGGGTTCGGGTCGGCGATTGCCGACATCGCAACTGACTCTTCGCCGAGTTGGATCACCCTCTCGTTGCTGACCAGTGCGATGTGCGCCCCGGAGTCCGGCAGCGTGACCAATGGGCCGATCCATCCGTCAGGGTGAACCATCACGGTTGCGACGCCGTTAGTAGCCGGACTTGTCTTGGTCAGGGCGGCCATCCCGCGGGTCCACTGCAGAGCGACCATCGAACCACCGGTTATCCCGATTTCGAAGCGTTGGTCGTCGACGGTGCTGAGCAAGACCAGCGGGCTTCCCTGAACACCGATGGCGAGGTGGGCTCCATCGGGTGAGAGAGCAATCAACGGGCCGTACCCGACCTCGGGGATGTGGTAGAGCTGCCGCTCTTCTCCCGTTGTGAGATCCATCGCGGTCACCCGAGCGTCCGAGCCCTGGCTGATTCTGACGAGGTAGGCGGTTGTGGCCTGGCGATCGAACGCCGCCGCCCACGCTCCGTCGGCCGGCACTATGCGGAGGTCGTCCCCATCCCACAGGTGAAGCTCTGCCGATCCGAGGCTGGTGGTCCGTGGGAACAAATAGGAGGCCCTGCTGCCGTCTGATGAGTGGCACGTGAGACCGCCGGCCAGGTGTGGGGAATCGCGCCAGAGAGAGGATGTTCTCAGAGTCCGGATGGTACGCGGCTCCTCTGTGACCTCCAGTGTTGACAGGTCTCGGATCTCCAGGGTGATGGTGCTGTGTATCTCGTCGGTCGGGGTTACCACCACTTCGACGACCTTCTGTTCCTCCGGACACACGGCGAGAGCCCGGACGGTGCCTGATCCGAACCCGTAGGCGAGCGCCCTGCCATCGCCGTCGAGCGCCACGATCCGGGTTCCGCCGAGCTCAGTCGCCACCAGGAACTGAACGGTGCCTTCCCCGACCGGTTGCGGAAGCGACTGGAAGTAGGACCGGAGCAGGTCGGCGGGAACCGGCCCGTAGCACGGGCCGAAACTCGCCCAGAGATCCCCACCGGGGGATGCGTAGGCGAGCACGGCCCCCGTTTGGGCAGGCCCCGAGTCCCCTCCCAGTCGAACCGCGACTCTGTCGGGCAGCTCGATCCGGAAGGACTCCTCCACTTGGTAAGTGGCGATCCGTTCGTCTTCCGAACCCACCTCGTCGAGCACGCGGCCGATGAACGGCACCTGCGTTCCGGCGATTCGCTCCTCATTGGTGACCCTGGCGCATGAAAGGGGAGAGGCCGGTGCCGAACTCACCAGGATGGACGCGAGAACCAGGCAGGCCACAAGGACGCCTCGTGCTGCCAGCATCAGCCGCCGGTCTTGGGTACTACCCATCGTTATCCCTTTTGACGCCGTGGACGGGAAGGCGGTTCCCGCTGGCCGCCTTCAATCAGCCATCGTGCTGCCGTCAGCCGGGTCGACTATCGGTGCTTCCCGAGAAGTCTCCGTAGCTTCAGGAGCCCCACCAGTGTCCTCGGTACCCGCTTCAGGTAGGACGACCTCGCAGGTCGGATCTCTTCCACCACCGCGGGGACTTCTGCTATCCGGTAGCCGGCTCGTTCGGCTCGCAGGACCAGTTCGGTGTCGAAGAGGTCTTCGGTGCTCTTGACGGCGGGCATGACGTCGTCGAGGACCTTGCGGTTGACGGCCTTCATGCCGTGGGTATCGGTCACGTGGGAACCGAACAGTCCGCGCAGCAGAAGGTTGAACACCAGGGTGCCCAGCCGCCGCAGCAGGCCGCGGCGGTCGTCGGCATCGGGGTCGCGTTTTGAGGCGAGGATGATGTCGGCCTCGCCGGCGCGGTTAAGCACGTCATCCACAAAGCCGCGGGAGAAGTAGTCGATGTCGAAGGCGACCATCCAGTCGGTGTCAGATTCGCGGAAACCGGCTCGAAGGGCCGCCCCGTAGTCGGCAGCCTCGAGACGCAGGATCTCCAACCACGGGAACCGCTCGGCCAACGCCTCGGCTTCGGCGCCGGTGCCGTCGGTCGAGCCGTTCTCGACTAGATAGAGCATGAAATCAAGCCCATCCAATGCCGCGCTGAGACGCTCAACAGCGTGGGTGAGGAATCCCGCCTCGTTGTGAACGGGGATGACGATGGTGAGACTTGGGGAAGCCATTGCCACCCAGAGTGTAGGCGAGGAGCTTCATTCCGCTCCCTGGGAGCCGTAACATCGCCCTATGAATCTCGACGCCATTTTCAAGGCCTATGACATCCGCGGCCGCATCGACAACGGGGAGATCGACGCCGACGTCGCCCGCCGCATCGGTGCCGCCTTCGCCACCTTTTCGGGCGCCGACCGCATCGCGGTCGGGCGCGACATCCGGACCAGTTCAACCGAAATCTCTGCCGCCTTCATAGAAGGCGCCACCGGCCAGGGAGCGGATGTCGACGACATCGGGCTGATCGCCACCGACATGAGCTACTACTACGCTGGCGCCCACAACGTCCCGGCCGCCATGATCACCGCCTCGCACCTTCCCCTCAACTGGAATGGCATCAAGCTGTCGCTGGCCGGGGCGAAGCCGGTCTCGGCCGATACCGGCTTGGCCGAGATCAAGGCGCTCACCGCCGATCCGCCTGCCCCCGCCGATGCATCGGGCTCGGTAACCGAAGTGTCAACACTCGACGAGTATGTCGATCACCTGTACTCCATCGTGGATGCCGACTCGTTCCGCCCCCTCAAGGTGGCGGTGGACGGCGGGAACGGAATGGCCGGAATCGTTTCGGGCCCCGTATTCGCCCGGATACCGGTCGATCTGACCTCGCTCTACCTGGAACCCGACGGGGCGTTCCCCAACCACCCGGCCGACCCGACCCGGCCCGAGAACCTGGCCGATCTCATCGCCGCCATGACCGCCGAGCGCCACGACCTCGGGGTGGCGTTCGACGCCGACGCCGACCGGGCCATCTTCATCGACGACGCCGGGGTGCCGCTGTCGGGAAGCACGACAACTGCCATGGTGGCGAGGTGGTTCCTGGGCCACAATCCGGGCGCCACCATCGTCCACAACCTCATCACGAGCCGGGCGGTGCCCGAGACGGTGCTCAAGTGGGGCGGCAAGCCCGTCCGCACCCGGGTCGGTCACTCCTACATCAAGGCGGTGATGGCCGAGACCGGCGCCGTGTTCGGAGGCGAACACTCGGCCCATTTCTATTTCCGCGACAACTACCGGGCCGACTCGGGCACCCTGGCCATGCTCGTCCTCATGCAGCTGATGGCCGAAGATCCCCGCCCCCTCTCGGAGATCCGGACCGAGTACGAGCCGTATGCGGCGTCGGGTGAGATCAACTTCATTGTCGAGGATCAGCAAGGGATGATGGACCTCGTCGCCGGTCAGATGGACGGAGAGTCCAATCTCCTCGACGGGCTGACTGTCGAATGGTCAGACGAGTGGTTCAATATCCGGCCCTCGAATACCGAGCCGCTGCTTCGGCTCAATGTGGAAGCACCCGATGCCGAGGCGGTGGCCGCCCTCGTTGGCCGGGTGCGCGACATCATCGTGGCCAACGGCGGCCGCGCCGACTGACGTCCGCCAGCTGTCGGTGCCCGGTCGCCTACTCCTGGGCAGGCGTCGTATCTGGAATGGCGGCGTCTCCGGACGTAGCCGCCGGTAGCGGCGCCGGGCCCTCGTGAGTGATGTCGACCGGGGGGCGAAGATCCACGACCACCGACGGAGCTTTCACCATGTCGGGCCGCTCGGCATTGCCAAGCACCTCGAGGATCTCATCGTCGATGAGCTCTTCGTGCTTCATGAGCGCGTCCCGCAACGCCACAACCAGGTGACGATTGGCCGACAACAGCCGGGTAACCGAATCCTTGTTCTCGCGTAGGATCCGATCGACGGCCTGGCGTGATTGACCGTCCCCGAGCACCTTGTTGGCGATGTTGCCACCGAACAGGCCACCGTCGAGCGTATTGAACGATACGAGCGAGTCGCCGAGGCCAAGACTGCCCACCATGGCGACCGCCACGTCCGTGGCAGCCTTCAGGTCGCCGGCCGGACCGCTGCCGGACTCGCCGAAGAAGATCTCCTCGGCCACCATCCCACCCATGGAAATCTGAATCGATGCCAGCAACTCGGTGGCCGTGTTTGTGAACCGCTCTTCGGTCGGGCTGTGGGCGAGCAAGCCGAGGGCACTGCGCCGCTTGATGATGGAAAGGACCTCGAGGCGCCGGCTTTCGCCGACGAGGTGGGCAACAACTGCGTGGCCTGCCTCGTGGGTGGCGATCGTCTCGCGCTCGGCTTGGGTGTATTCGGTCGGCTGGGCGAGCCCGATTTCGACCTCCATGCGGGCCCGGCGCAAGTCGTGGATGCTGAGCTCGTCGCGGCCCTCCCGCAGGGCGAGGAGGAGCGCCTCATCGAAGAGCCGTTCCATCGAAGCCGGTGTGTATCCCATGGTGGAGGCGGCCAGTTCGTCGCGGGCCTCCGGCGTGTCGAGCTGGGTCTCGTGTGACTTCCGTCCGAGGAAGTACTCGATCAACTCACCGCGGGCGGACCGACTGGGGGCGTCGAAGTGGAGAATGCGGTCGAATCGGCCGGGCCGCAAGAGCGCCGGGTCGAGAGACTCGGCCCGGTTGGTGGCCCCGATGAGCAGAATGTTTGAGGGCTCGGGCATCTTCATCTTGATACGGCGGTCGTAGGGCAGATACCGGTTAACCCGCCCCGCCCACCAATTGCGGAACCGGATGCCGGTGGTCGGCTCGTCGAAGCTCTGCATCTGGACCAGGAGCTCGTTGACGACGCCGCCCACCCCTTCCGACATGGACGGATTGACCTCGCGTCCGAGCGCGGCGGCGATCCGGGTGCCGCTGAAGCCTTCCATTCCGCCCCGCTTGGTGCCGATGGCGTCGATCTCTTCGAGGAAGCCGATGGCGCCGCCCTCGCGCCGAGCCGTCTTGCGGAGGGCTTTGAAGAACGCTCGGATCTTGCGGCCGGTCATGCCGTACCACATGCTCTGGAACGAGGTGGAGGAGACGAACAAGTAGGGAACGCCGGCCTCTTTCGCCATCGCCTTGGCGACGTGGGTCTTGCCGGTGCCGGGGGGGCCCTCGAACAGGACTCCCCGCCGGGGGCGTCCACCCAATTGACCCGAGAACTTGCGATGATCGAGGAAGACCTGGAGGGTGTGGCGCACCTCTCCGAGAACGCCGCCGAGGCCCTTGACATCGTCGAAACCGATATCGATTTGCTCGGGCATGAAGACCGTGTGAGGTGAGCGGCCGTTCACGAGCATCGGGATGATCATCATGGCGCCGATCAGGATGAACAGGATGACGAACGGCAGCCACAGCGCGGCGTCGTCGGGGAGCGTCGGGAGCGGGACGATTTCCCGACCGGTGCCGACCCGCCACCACATCCAGGCCGCGATTGGGGCAAGCACAATCGCCAACCGGCGCATGCGCTTGAGTCGAAATCGTTCTTTGTGGCCGGCCACGTCAAGCATCGAAAGGTCCCCTTTGTTCTCCGTGAATATCAACATAACCACTCTCCGTGGTCGTGTTGTGGGGGAAGGGGCTATTTTTCTTGCGCGCGACGTTCCTATTCGATTTTTCCGCCGAGCCATGGCTCCTTTGCGTCAGTGGCGGCGAAATCGAGTGCTGCCGCCGAACCTGAGCGCTGGGACGGCCGGCGCCGCGAAGCTGCCCGTAGGGCAGCCCGCCTGGCCCAGGGAAACCTCGATGACGAGCCAATGCTCTTCGCGGGTGGCGGGTGGCGGGTTTGACCGGTGACCGGTGACCGGCGACTGGTGACCGGTTGTTGACGCCTGCCAGGGTTACTGTATCCTTCAATCCGGATGAACGGATTAAACTCACCGGAACCCGCTGCGGCCGCCACCCTCGATCGCGGAGCCGCCATTCTGGAGCACCTGTCGGTTCTCTCCGATCCGGTGCGCTGTCGGGCGCTCGCCGTCCTCGAACAGGACGAGCTGACCGTGTCAGAACTGTGTGGGATTCTGCAGCTCCCGCAATCGACGATGAGTCGTCACCTCAAGACCCTGGCGGAAGACGGCTGGGTAGATAGCCGCAGGGACGGCACCAGCCGTCGCTATGTGGCGGCGACCCGTGCCGAGGGCTCGCCTGCGGCTGAGGTCTGGAGAGTTACTCGCACCGAGGTGGCTGCCAGCTCAGCCGCAACCACCGATCGTGAGCGCCTCGGGGGCGTGCTGGCCGACCGCCGCCGTCGGTCCCAGGAGTACTTCTCGAGCGCGGCAGCCGAGTGGACCGAGACGCGAAGCTGGTTGTTCGGCAGCGGCTTCGACCGCGTGGCCCTGCTGGCCCTCCTCAATCGCAAGTGGGTGGTGGGAGACCTCGGTACGGGAACCGGACAGATGAGCATGCACCTCGCCCCGTTCGTGGACCGGATCATTGCCGTCGACGAGTCCGATGCGATGTTGCAGGCGGCGCGCGACCGGCTGGCGGCCGAAGGCAACGTCGAAGTGCGGACCGGCCGTCTCGAGGCGCTGCCCATCGCCGATGGCGAGCTCGATGCCGCCATGTTGGTGCTCGTCCTCCACTACCTGCCGGACCCGGCGGCGGCGATCTCTGAAGCTTCCCGTGCGCTCACCACCGGAGGCCAGATCCTCATCGTCGACATGCTTCCGCACGATCGTGCTGAATACCGGAGGTCCATGGGGCACCTCTGGCTCGGTCTCGATCCCGACACAATCGCCCAGTGGCTGGCGGCGGCCGGATTCGACCGTCCCATCATGAGCACCCTGCCAGCCGACCCCCAGGCGCGCGGTCCGGCATTGTTCGCGGCAAGCGCCAACAAGCTGACCTAGTCAACCCATATCCCATGTCCCATATCCAACAAAGAGGAGAAGCAACCATGACGCTGACCACCGAAGCCGGACGACTGCCCTACAAGGTCGCCGACATCAACCTGGCGGAATTTGGCCGCAAAGAACTCCGGCTGGCGGAGCACGAAATGCCAGGCCTCATGGCCCTGCGCGAGAGGTACCGGGAGTCCCGGCCGCTGGCCGGCGCCAAGATCATGGGCAGCCTGCACATGACGATCCAAACCGGAGTGCTCATCGAGACCCTGGTCGAACTGGGTGCCGATGTGCGGTGGGTCAGCTGCAACATCTTCTCGACCCAAGACCACGCCGCGGCGGCCGCGGTCGTGGGTCCCACTGGCACCGTCGACGACCCCCGGGGAGTTCCGGTATTTGCCTGGAAGGGAGAGTCGCTCGAGGAGTATTGGTGGTGCACCAAGGAAGCACTGGTATGGCCGGACGGCTCCGGCCCGGATCTGATCGTTGATGACGGCGGCGACGCCACACTCTTCGTTCACAAGACCCGCCAGTACGAGGAGGAAGGCAGGATCCCCGAGTTCGATGCGGATAGTGACCCTGAGGAATGGGGGGTGATCCTTGCGACGATCCAGGGTGAGCTGAGCAAGAGCCCGGGGCGCTGGACCGAGGCCGCCAAGGCCATCCTTGGTGTGAGCGAAGAGACCACTACCGGTGTCCATCGCCTGTACGACATGGCGGCCAACAAGGAGCTGATGTTCCCTGCCATCAACGTCAACGACTCGGTCACCAAGTCCAAGTTCGACAACATCTACGGATGCCGCCACTCACTCATCGACGGACTCAACCGGGCAACCGACGTGATGTTGTCAGCCAAGGTGGCGGTCGTGTGCGGCTACGGCGAGGTCGGGAAAGGGTCCGCTCAGGCGCTCAAGGGCCAGGGGGCGCGTGTGATCGTCACCGAGATCGACCCCATCTGTGCGCTGCAGGCCGCGATGGAAGGGTTCGAGGTGACGACGCTCGAAGCAGTCGTCGACACCGCCGACATCTTCATCACGACCACCGGCAACCGGGACGTCATCCGGGTCGAACACATGGAGCGGATGAAGGACAAGGCCATCGTTGGCAACATCGGCCACTTCGACAATGAGATCGATCTCGCCGGTTTGAAGCGAGTCGAAGGCATCAAGCACATCAATATCAAGCCGCAGTACGACGAGTGGGTATTCCCGGATGGGCACAGCATCCTGGTTCTGTCCGAGGGTCGGCTGCTCAACCTGGGGAATGCCACCGGTCATCCGAGCTTTGTGATGTCGGCATCGTTCACCAACCAGGTGCTGGCGCAGATTGAGCTGTGGCAGAACCATGAGACCTATGAGCCCCAGGTCTACATGCTGCCCAAGCATCTCGACGAGGAAGTGGCGCGGCTCCACCTGGACAAGCTCGGCGTGAACCTGACCGAGCTGACGCCGGAGCAGGCCGACTACCTCGGAATCGACCCGGCCGGGCCGTACAAGCCCGACCACTACCGGTACTAGAGAGTCCCCAGTCCCCAGTCGCCTGTCCCCGGTAAGAACGCCGAGTGAGGTTTCGTCTGGGGCCTGGGGTCTGGGGACCGTCTGTCCCACCCGCGGCATATGTTCGGTTCATGATTTGTATGAACTGCTGGCGTCCTGGAGAGGACGTGTGCGCCGGGTGCCGGCTGTTGCTCATGGACGCTCCGCCTCGCATGGTTGGAGGGCATCTGAGCGTGCGGGCGGCCTATGTGCATAGTGGGCTCGCCAAGCAAATCGTCCACGACCTCAAGTATCGGGGCCTGGCCGGGAGGGCGACCGCGCTTGCCCCCGGGATGGCCGCCAACCTCCCCGCAGGTGCTGCCTCTCTCATCCCGATTCCCCGGTCCATTGTGCGTCGTTTGCAGCTCGGCGTCGATCCGGGGCTCGAGTTGGCGCAGGCGGTTGGCCGGATCACCGGACTGCCGATTCGTCGCTCGCTCGCCCTACCGCTATGGCAGGCCCGCCACGCCGGCAAAGGTCGCGATCACCGGGCTCCTGTGCAGTTCCGGGCCCGGGAGCCGGCCCGTCCCGGGAGCGTCATCGTCGACGATGTTGTCACGACCGGGGCGACCCTGATTGCCGCCACTACCGTTCTCGGACCCGGGGTAATTGGGGCTATATCGGCGACCACGGCGGGCGTATAGTGACAGAGAACGCTCCGAGAGGACATTGCTTGCCGGCCCCCCGGCCTCCACCCATCGTGCGCTAGCTGAAGTTCACGCGTGCAAACGAGAGGGATTCATGGAGATTCAGGTTCACGGCAAGAAGACTCAGGTCAGCGACACGATCAACGATCTCGTCGTTGCGAAACTCGAGAGCGCAGTTCGCTTCTGGGATGGCAAGGTCGGCATCACCGACGTCGAGCTGTCCGAGGAGCTCAACCCCCGCCAAAGCGCCGACAAGTTTCGTGTGGAGATCACCGCACCGGTGGCCGGCCACATCGTACGGGTCCATTCTTCCAGCCATGATCAGCATGCAGCCGTCGATGCGGCAGTAGACAAGTTCGAACGGCGGCTGCGCCGTCTCAAAGAGCGGGTTATCGACCGGAGCAGAAGTCGCAACAAACGACTCAACCGAAGCCCCGAGGTGGCCGAAGTATCTGATGAATTACCGCCCAGTGCTTCGATCGTGCGCACCAAACAGTTCACGATGAAGCCCATGAGCCCCGAGGAGGCTGCGTTGCAGTTGGAGATGCTTGGACATAGTTTCTTCTTCTTTTTCAACGCTGACACAGACGGTCACGCCGTTCTGTATCGCCGCCGCGACGGGCAGTTGGGATTGATCGAATCGAAATGACCAGAGTCCTCGTCGTTGACGATGCGCCGTTGTTCCGGACGGGCCTGCGGGCCGCGCTATCGGCAGCGGACTTCGATGTTGTCGGCGAGGCCGAGGATGCTCCAAACGCGGTAATTGAAGCGGAGCGGCTCCAGCCAGATGTCATCGTGCTGGACGTGCTCATGCCCGGCCAGTCGGGAATCGAAGTAGTCGACAAGCTTCTGGCTGCTGCCCCCGGCACCAAGGTTGTGCTGCTGACCGTCAGCGAATCCGAGGACGATCTTCTCGCCGGGATCAAAGCCGGCGCCGTTGGCTATGTGATCAAAGACACTCCTTTCCCCTCCCTGGCGGCGGCTATCACCGACGTCGTGAAGAACGGGGCGGTGGTTTCGCCACGGATGGCGGCCAAACTCTTCACCGTGGTGCAGCAGATGCTGCGGCACCGGGAGTTGGCGTCCAGCCGGCGGCCCACCCTCACCGGGCGGGAGATCGAGGTGCTCCAACTCGTGGCGCAGGGCTATACGAGCCGGGAGATTGGTGAACATCTCTTCATCTCGGAGAATACGGTCAAGAACCACGTTCGGAACATCCTCGACAAGCTTCGCCTCCACTCCCGGAACGAAGCGGTGCTCTATGCCTTGCGGGAGAACTTGATCGATCTCGGCTGATGGATGCCGAGAAGCTCGTCCAGGCTCTGGCGGTGGCATGGGGAGGAGTCCAGCTCTACCCCGATCCTGCTGTGGTTCCGGCCTTCGTCCAGGCAGTAGAAACCGTCGGCGAGTTCGCGGCCCAACGGCTTGAGATCACTGTGGGAGTGGACGGCTTCGAATATGAGTCGGAACTGGTGGAGACCTCGCACGGCGCCGCCAACCGCCTCGTACAAGCCCTGTTCGCAAAGCAGGTGGCGAGCCTCTCGGTGGCGAGCCCGCCAAGTCCCGAGGAAATGATCCGGTTCTTTGCCATGGTGGAGCAGGAGAGCGTCGACCTCGAGCTCGACCTCCCGACCCGACTGGGTGCCGAAGGGCTGACCGCTATTCGGGTCCGGTGTCACGAGTTGCTTGAGGATCGCCTCGAGGACGAAGAGGACGGCGCCGCCGACATCGAACGTCACCCGGAGGTGCAATCACTGTTCGATCGTGACAGCGTTCAACGGGTCGCCGAACGGATCATGGCGAGCTCTTCGCCCGACGTCGCCGCCGCTGAGTTCGTCGACACCTATCGGAGCGCCTACGAACAGGTCGGGGCGGGCGATCCGGCCGGCCTGGAACGTGTCGTCCAGACGTTCGTTGACGCGTTCTTCCGGCTCGATCATTCGCACCGGCCGATCACGTTCGAAGCGATCATTAACTGTCGGGGGGAGGCTCCGTTCCGGAACTTCCTGGACCAGCTCTCCGCCGACGAACTGGCCGAACTGGCCGGTCTGGTGGAGCACTCTGCTCTGCCGTTGCTCGTTGAGTACGCCAGGGTCGTGTCGGAAATGCAAGGGAGCGATCCCGGCCTGGTGGCCAAAGTCATGGGTGATCAAGAGGCGGGCGACGCCCGAGGGGTTGTGGCCGGGACCATCGGTGTCCATCTCGCCGAGTTCCTATCGGCCGACGCTACCGAGGCAGCTTCCTTCGAGACCATTGCGGCCGAGGTCGCCGGCCTCCCTGAGGGGCCGCCAGTGGGATGGACTGTGCTCGCCGATTTGTTTGCGATCGAGCATCGCGACGATCGGATCCAACGACTGCTGCGTATCTGGGTCGCCAAGTTGGGCGGTGCCATCAAGTCGGGATCGCTGGCCGATGCAATCGAGTGGGCCGGCATCGTGCGTGACCTGGAGCTCGATTCGCGGCTCGTGGATGAGGCATACGGGCTGGTGGCATCGGATGCCGTCCTCGAGGTTCTCACCGATTCGGGCTCCGACCATCCCGAACTGCGCGACCAGCTACTTCAGGAGCTCTCCAGCCGGGCAGGGGATCGGGTGCTCGAGCAGCTGGCCACCGAAGACGATCCCGGTCGCCGGCACATGCTGATTGATATTGTGACTGAGATCGCCCGGGTGGACCTGAGCTCCGTATTGCCGGGTTTGAGCGATCCGAGGTGGTACGTCGTGCGGAATCTCACCATCGCGCTCGGCAAATCGGGCCGCAAAGCTGCTGCCGGGTCACTGGCCCGGATCACCGACCACGAAGATCACCGGGTCCGCATCGAAGTCCTGCGGGCGCTCCTTCTCTGCCTTGGCCCGGCCGCGGTTGATCACCTCGTCGGTGGTCTTGCCGATGCGCATGAGCGGGTGCGGGCGGCAGCGATGTATCTGTTGTCGACACTCGACGACGACCGTGTTGTCCCTGCTCTGAGCGCGGCATTGCGCGATGAGGGCTGGCCGACCGACGCCCGCGTGGCCGCCGTCCAGGCACTGGGGCGACGATCCGATGACACGGCCGATGAGCTTCTCCGCCAGATGGCCGAGGCGAGGGTGCGCTTCTCGCAGTCGGCTCGGGTGCTCCGGGCCGCGGCCCGAGAGGCGTTGAGGTCGGGCCATGCGTGAGCTCGTGATCGGCCAGTTCCTCGGCGCCCTCCGGAGGACCGTTGCCAGCGTCCACCTCTACCCGGGTGGACATCCGCAAAACGAGATGGCTCTCGACATGCTCACCGAGACCACCGGGACCCTGACCGCGGGAATCGACGAGATGGCGTTGTCCATGATGGACAACGCCTTCTACCTGGATCGAGTCTTGCTTCCCCAGGTGTCTCTCGAATACCGCGACGTCTACCGGATGCTGCATGGGCGGGGCCTCGATTCTCTCACCATCACCAAGGGGGCCACCGTCGGCGATCTCGGCGAACTGGCCTCTTTTCTAGCCGACGACGGGTCCGATCTTCCGGCCGAGGGCACGATCCGCCTCAACGAGCGCCCGTACAACCGATCTGACCTACTCAAGCAAGCATCGATGTCTGAGATTCGCCACTCCTACGCCGCTTCCCTCGACTTCCTGCAGGGTGTGGCTGAGTCGATGGAGAAAGATATCGGGGCCGACATCACCGACGCGGTACGGACGGTTGAGGAACTCCTCGAAAACGTGCTGCTCCAGCCGGGGGCCTCGTTGCTCTTGTCGACGCTCAAGACCCATGACGCCTACACCTTCTACCACTCGATTAACACGTCGCTGCTGGCGCTCACGGTCGGCCAGGCGATCGGGCTCAACAACGATCAGCTGGTCGGCCTCGGGGTCGGCGCTCTGCTGCACGATCTCGGCAAGATCCGAGTACCCATCGATATCATTCAATACCCGGGACGGCTCGACGACGCGATGTGGAGTGAGATAAAGCGTCATCCGCACGAAGGTGCCCAGGCCATCCTGGCCGGCTCCGGCGAGGGCCAGGAGATTGCTGCCCTGGTCGCCCTCGAGCACCATGCCCGTTTTGACCTCCAGGGCTACCCGAGTGTGGCCCCAAGATCGAAGCTCCACCTGTACAGCCGGATAGCCGCAGTTTGCGATGTCTACGACGCACTCACCACTCGCCGCGCCTACAAGCGGGCGATGCCACCGGCGGCGGCCCTCAAGATCGTCGCTGAAGGAGCAGCCCTCGGTCAGCTCGATCCCGATCTCGTGCAGATCTTCGTTGCCATCCTTGGAATCTTCCCGGCCGGGTCGCTGTTGCGACTCGATACGGGTGAGGTGGCCGTGGTCGTGGCCGCCGGCCACGATGGTAGGACCATGCAGGCGGCCATCGCCGTCGGTGTCGACGGCAGCCGTGTCGTAGAGCCCGAGGCCTTCGAGCTGACGGTCGATCGCATAGACGGACTCGTTCTCCCCGAAGAGGTAGGGCTCGACCCGGCCTCGCTCGTCGAGAGCGCACACCTCGACCGCAACTAATAGCCCTCGAGTCACAAGCCAATTTCAGGCCACCGTTAGGATTCTCCTCGATTATGTCTTCCGTCTTCCAAAAGTTCCTCCACATCGGCGAGGGCAAGAAACTCAGAGAGCTCGAAGGCCTCGTTGAAGCCGTCAACGCCCTTGAAGAGTCCGTTGCGCCGCTCAGTGACGCCGAGTTGCGCGCCAAGACCGATGAGTTTCGCAAACGTCTCGAGGCGGGCGAAACGATCGATGATCTTGAAGCCGAGGCGTACGCGGTGGTACGCGAGGCCGCCAAGCGGGTGCTGGGACAACGGCACTTCGATGTCCAGGTCATCGGCGCCGGAGCCCTCCACCGCGGGATGGTGGCCGAGATGCGGACCGGTGAGGGCAAGACGCTCGTCGCCACAATGCCGTGCTACTTGAACGGCCTCAGCGGCAAGGGCGTGCACGTGATCACGGTCAACGACTACCTGGCCAAGCGCGACGCCGAATGGATGGGCGACATCCACCGGTTCCTGGGACTGACGGTGGGCCTCATCCAGGGTTACCAGGAGCCGCACGAGCGCACGCCCGCCTACGGCGCCGATATCACATACGGGACTAACAATGAGTTCGGTTTCGATTACTTGCGCGACAACATGGCGATGCGACCCGAAGACATGGTCCAGCGAGGCCACGCCTTTGCCATCGTCGACGAGGTGGACTCCATCCTCATCGACGAGGCCCGCACCCCGCTCATCATCAGCGGCCGGGTGGCCGACACCGCCAAGTGGTACCGCGATTTTGCCCGCATCGTCGAGCGCCTCCAACGTGACCTTCACTACGAGGTTGATGAGGCCAAGCGCCAGGTGATGACCAAGGAAGACGGTGTGACGCGGGTCGAGGAGATCCTCGGCATCGAGAACATGTACGACCACGCCAACGTCGACCTGGTCCATCACCTCGAGGCCGCCCTAAAAGCCAAAGCACTGTTCGAAAAGGATGTCGACTATCTCCTTACCGACGGAGAGGTGAAGATCGTCGACGAGTTCACCGGCCGGGTGCTGGAGGGCCGCCGCTATTCCGAAGGCCTCCACCAGGCCATCGAGGCCAAAGAGGGCGTGGCGATCAAAGACGAGAACCAGACACTGGCCACCATCACGCTCCAGAACTACTTCCGGATGTACGACAAGCTGGCCGGCATGACGGGCACGGCAATGACCGAAGAAGCCGAGTTCAACCAGATCTACGGCGTCACTCTCATCGAGATCCCCACCAACCGTCCGATCGTGCGGATGGATCAAGCCGACCTCGTCTACATGAACGAGAAGGCCAAGTTCGACGCGGTGGCCAATGACATCACCGAGCGCCACGCCAATGGTCAACCGGTGCTGGTCGGCACGGTCTCGATCGAGAAGTCCGAGCGCCTGTCGGCAGTCCTCAAGAAACGAGGCATTCCTCACGAGGTCCTCAACGCCAAGCAGCACGAGCGGGAGGCCACCATCGTTGCTCAGGCGGGCCGGATCGGTGCAGTCACGGTTGCCACCAACATGGCCGGCCGTGGTGTCGATATCCGTCTCGGCGGCAATCCAGAGGAACTGACCGAGCGAGCCATGAGCAAAACGCCGGAGCTCGAGTCCGGCACCCCCGAATACGACGCCGTCTTCCAGAAGAATCTCGAGCAGTTTGAAAATGAGTGCGCGGCCGAGCATGAGAAGGTCATCGACGTCGGCGGCCTCTACGTGCTTGCCACCGAGCGCCACGAGTCTCGCCGTATCGACAACCAGCTGCGGGGGCGATCCGGTCGACAGGGAGACCCGGGGGAGTCGCGGTTCTATCTCTCACTCCAAGACGATCTCATGCGGCGCTTCGCCAGTGACCGGGTGACCGCCATCATGGCGCGGCTCAAGATGCCGGAGGACGTGCCCATCGAGGCCAAGATGGTGAGCAAGTCCATTGAGCGTGCGCAAACCCAGGTCGAGTCTCAGAACTTCGAAATCCGCAAGAACGTTCTCAAATATGACGAGGTGATGAACCGCCAGCGGGAAGTCATCTATGAATGGCGCTCCGACATTCTTCAGGAGGGCAAGGCCGGCGAGCTCGTGGAAGGCTGGCTCAACGAGGTCATGGACGACACTGTGGCGGGCACCATCGACCCGACCGAGCCTCCCGCCCGGTGGGACTGGGACGAGCTGCTGACCCAGCTGACCTTGCTCTATCCCCATGAATTCACGACCGAGGATTTCGCCTCCGAGTCGGGCATTGACGTCAATGACCTCGTCGGCCGGCTCCAGGAAAATGCCCGCGAGTTCTACGCCAAACGCGAGGAAGAAATCGGCGCCGACCCACTCCGCAATCTCGAACAGCGGGTGGTCTTATCGGTCATCGACAACAAGTGGCGTGAACATCTCGCCGAGATGGATTACCTGCGAGCAGGCATCGGCCTGCGCGCCATGGGCCAGAAGGACCCGCTCGTCGAGTACCAGCGTGAGGGCTACGACATGTTTTCGGACATGGTGGCGGCGGTCAAGCACGACACGATCCGCTATTTGAGCCATGTGCAAGTCGTTCCGGAGCAGCGGCCGCAGGTTTCCCCGCAAGCCAGACCGACAGCCATGACGACCAACCTGAGCGGCACCGCCAAACCCCAGGCCGACGCCTCCGGCAAGATCGGCCGCAACGAAGCCTGCCCCTGCGGCTCAGGAAAGAAGTACAAACGATGCCATGGGGCGGTCGCCTAGCGGCGGTCGCCTGACGGCGACCGCCGTCAACGGTCAACGGTCAACGGTCAACGGCCCAGAACGATCATGAGGACAGGCTCCCGGGCGACTTGTCGGGCCCACGAGGGGTGAGGTCTCGGGTTTTGCTGTTGACTGTTGACTGTTGACCGGGCTGCGAAAGTCGCCCTCGATTCTCGCGACCGCTACTACCCTTGCTCGCATGGATCCTCGTTCTCTTCTCAAAGACCTTCGTTCCCGCCTCGACGACGCCCGGAGGTTCCTTTGACGTCGATCAGAAGACCCTCGACCTCGTAGAGCTGCGGGAGCAAGCGTCTGCGCCCGACCTGTGGAACGACCCTGATCAGGCCCGCAAGGTGACACGGGTTCTGGCGCGATACGAGCAGACCATCGCCCAGGTAGACGCCATCAAATCCACCCTCGATGACGCCGAAACGCTCCTCGAGCTCGGTGAGGCTGAGGACGACGCCGCCACCGTCGGCGAAGCTTCTTCCGAGCTCGAAAAGCTCGAGTCCGAGTTAGCCGACCTGGAGCGAACCAGCCTGTTCTTCGGTGAGTACGACGACAACGCTGCCATCGTGTCGGTTCACGCGGGGGCCGGCGGGGTCGACGCCCAGGACTGGGCTGAGATGCTCCTTCGCATGTACACCCGCTACCTCGAGACCGCCGGCTTCCAGGTCGAAGTCGACGACTTCCAGGAAGGCGAGGAAGCCGGGATCAAGTCGGCCTCATTCACCGTGCGAGGTGACTTCGCCTACGGCAACATGGAAGGCGAGCGGGGAGTGCACCGGCTGGTCCGGATGAGCCCATTCGATGCTGCCAATCGGCGCCACACGTCGTTCGCGGCGGTCGACGTTATCCCCGAAGTCGAGGCTGCTCCGTTCGAGATCAGTCCGGATGACCTCCGCATCGACGTGATGCGGGCCCAGGGAGCGGGCGGGCAGCACGTGAACACGACTGACTCGGCGGTTCGCATCACCCACATCCCCACCAATATCGTTGTGACGTGCCAGGCAGAGCGATCTCAGCTCCAGAACCGCGTCAGGGCCATGGAACTACTCAACTCACGTCTTGCCGAGTTGGCCCGCCAGCAGCACGCCGACCGACTCGAAGAGATCCGCGGTGAGCAGAACGAGGCCGCCTGGGGGCATCAAATCCGCAGCTATGTGCTGGCCCCGTATCAGATGGTCAAGGATTTGCGGACCGATGTCGAGATAGGGAATGTAGGGGCCGTGCTCGACGGTGACATCTCCGTATTCACCGACGGATACCTCGAGTGGCGGCGCAGACAGGAATTGGATGGGACCGCACAAATTGACTGAACTGGTACGATTTTCGGGCCGATCTCGGCAGCCCTTCCTCGGAGTTTCCTCATGATTCGCCTGCAAGGCGTCAGCAAGGTGTATGACGGCGCAACCGTTGCCATTCGCGATGCCAACGCGACCATCCAGAAGGGCGAATTCGTGTTCCTCGTCGGGCCATCCGGGTCGGGCAAATCCACCCTCATTCGGCTCCTCATGCGGGAGGACAAACCGACAGCAGGCGAGATCTGGGTGGCCGGACGCAACATTGCCGAGCTCCCCGACTGGAAAGTCCCATACCTGCGCCGGTCGGTCGGGACCGTGTTCCAGGACTTCAAACTGCTTCCCAACAAGACGGTGTTCCAGAACGTAGCGTTTGCCCTCGAAGTGATCGGCCGCCCCCGCGGCATGGTCGCCCAGCAAGTACCGAAGGTTCTGAAGCTGGTCGGCCTTTCCTCGAAGTCGGAACGCCTCCCACGCCAGCTCTCGGGCGGCGAGCAGCAGCGTGTGTCCATCGCCCGCGCCTTCGTCAACCGCCCCCTCATCCTGCTCGCCGACGAGCCAACCGGGAACCTCGATCCGGCCACCTCGGTCGGAATCATGCGGCTGCTCGACCGGATCAATCGAACGGGCACCACTGTGGTCATGGCAACCCACGACCACGCGATTGTGGATGCCATGCGCAGGCGCGTCATGCAGCTCGAGCGTGGTCGCATCGTTCGGGACGAATCTCGCGGCGTTTATGAGGGACCCGCCGTCACCGACGCCACGCCGACCGTGCACGGTCCAGCAACCGCCCCCGTTGAGGCGAACGGCCAGCAGCCGCCGCCGGTGTCGGAGGTCTCCCCGGAAGAACCGTCCGTCTCCCAGGACGAAATCGTGGTAACCCCGGGGGAGTCCGATGAGGGTTGAGTACGTAATCGGTGAGGCGGCGACCAATCTCCGTCGCAACGTCCTCCTGGTGCTCGGCGCCATCCTCGCCGTATTCGTGTCCCTCTTCATGACATACATGGCGCTTGTGGTCAATGAGGTGGCCCACAATTCTGCCGAGCGATGGCAGGAGGGCATCTCGATCATCGCCTGGCTCGACGACGCCGACCTCGCCGACCATACGCTTGTCACCAACGAAGTGGCCGGCTGGGACGAGGTGAAACGGGCCATCTACGTGGGCAAGGCCGAGGCATGGCAGGAGTTCCAGACCATGTTTGCCGACAACCCGGCCCTGGTTGAGACGGTCGATCCGGCCTCGTTGCCTGCTTCGGTGCGGGTCGAGCTCATCAACAACGAGAATCATCAGGCGACCGTGAGCAGGCTCGTGTCGATTCCCCTCGTCGATGAGGTTGTGGAAGCCTCCGATGCCGTCCAGGACACGCTCGAAGCCTCCCGCCTGCTCAATACCGGCGGCATCGTGTTGGGCGTGGCACTCGGCCTGTCGGCCGTGGTCATGATCTCGAACACCGTTCGCATGGCCATCTACGCCCGCCGTGAGGAAATCGGCATCATGAAGCTGGTGGGCGCCTCCAACTGGTTTGTGAGGACTCCGTTCTTGTTGGAGGGCCTCATCGAGGGATTGGTCGGCGGTGGCCTGGCGGTTCTGACCGGTTGGTTCGGGTATCGCTGGTTCATTTCCAACCTCGAGCTCGGCATCATCGACACCGATGTTCCTCAGTCGTTCCTCGTCAGCCGGGGTCTTCTGGTACTGGCCTTTGGAGCGTTTGCCGGCGCCATCGGCAGCCTGGTGGGGTTGCGTCGATATCTCCAGGAGTCCGATTGAAGCGGCTCGTCGTACTCCTGACCGTCGTGTTGTTGGGATCGGTGGTGGGCCCGGTTTCGGCGCAAAACGCCATCGAGGACGAGATCGAAGCGATTGCTCAGGAGATAGCCGACCTCGAAGCCCTCATGGCCAAGGCCGAGGGCGACGTGTCCTACTACCAGCAGCTCATCAGTGCTACCAACGGCCGTATGAACGACATCCGGGCCAAGCAGGCGGCCGCCGAGGCGGTGCTGGCCGACCTCGACCTCGCCATCCTCGAGACCAACACGGCGATCTCGTTCACCGAGCTCGAGATTTCGCAGAAGGAAGCCGAACTGGCCCGCACCTCGGCCAATATCGCAGACACCCACGACATGGTTGTCACCCAGGCCGTGGCGCTGTTTAAGCGCGGCGGCGGTCAGCTGCAGGTGACCTTCGACTACGAGAGCGTTCAGGAAGCGGCGGTGGCTGTGAAGTACGGGTCGGCCTTGCTGGCCGAGACGAACAAATCGCTCGACACTCTCGAAGAGCTCCACAGCCAGAAGATCCAGCAGGTCGATCTCATCGAAGAACAGAAGGCGACCCTGAACGGTCATCTCGATCGGCTGGCGAGCGCCCAGACCCAGGCCGAGACGCAGCGTCAGATCATCGAGGAAAACCGCAAGCAGATCGAAGCCGAGTTCATCAACCAGCAGGCGCTGCTCCAGACGATCAAGAATGAGGCGGCCGCCCTCGATCTCGAGAAGGAGGGGCTGGAGGAGGAAGACGGCCGGCTCAAGGAATTGCTGGCCGAGTCCCAGCGCAGCGGCGGGGTCGCACCGGGCACGCTCTTCCGGCCACTCGACCCCTTCCGGATCGTTTCGTCGTACGGCCCCCGGCTCCATCCCATTCTCGGCTACACCCGTACCCACGCCGGCATCGACCTGGACGGAGACTCCGGTCAGGAGATCTTCGCCGCCTCGAGCGGCCGGGTGATCTACGCCGGTGTGCGGGGTGGATACGGCAACACCGTCATCATCGACCACGGCGGCGGCCTTGCCACCCTCTATGCCCACCAGTCCTCGATCGCCGTGAGGAATGGGCAGGACGTCGGGCTGGCAGATCTCATTGGCTACGTCGGCAGCACCGGCCTCTCAACCGGCCCGCACCTCCACTTCGAAGTCCGCATCAACGGTGCGCATACGGATCCCGCTCCGTACTTCAAGTGACCATGCAGGTGGTGGCTTCCAACCGGCGAGCCAAATTCGACTACGAGATTCTCGACACCTTTGAAGCCGGGCTGGTCCTGCTCGGATCCGAAGTCAAGAGTCTCCGCGAGGGGAAGGCGTCGATCAACGAGGCCTATGCGTCCGAACGCTCGGGGGAGCTGTGGCTCGAGTCGATGAACATTCCCCCCTATACGTACGCCCGTGAGGGTGGCCACGAGCCGACCCGGGCACGGAAGCTGTTGCTGCACAAGCGCGAGATCGCCCGTATCGGCGAGAAGTTGCGGGAACAAAGCCTCACCCTGGTGCCGACCCGGGTGTACTTTCTAAACGGCCGCGCCAAGGTCGAGCTCGCCCTCGGCCGGGGCAAGCGCACCCTCGACAAACGCCAATCCATCAAGAAGCGCGAACAACAACGCGAGATGGATCGGGCCCAGCGCCACCGAAGGTAGCGGCAACCGTTCGGGTTTGCCGGGGCCAGGGGGCGTGTTTCTACCCCCGGAGGGGGGAGTACAGGCGGAGCCGGGGAGGGGGGCGTTTTCTTGCCGTGATCGGACGCCCCCTCCGACCCTTCGGGCCACCTCCCCCTCCGGGGGAGGACCGGGGGAGTACAGGCGGAGCCGGGGAGGGGGGCGTTTTCTTGCCGCGATCGGACGCCCCCTCCGACCCTTCGGGCCACCTCCCCCTCCGGGGGAGGAAAACGGGGAACAGGTGTCTTCCCATTGCGGTTACGCTTAACGCAACCCGCTCTCGGCGAGAGTCGAGAGCCGGCGTTCCTTGCGGAGCGCCTACGGGGGTGAACTGGCTTCGACTTTGAAGGTTGAGGTGTCGGAAGCGAGCCGAGGTCCCCGGAGTCCTCGTTAAAGAGCCGGGAAACAAAATAAGTGCCGAGGATAACTTCGCACTAGCTGCTTA
>CAXMQV010000022.1:0-81077 GCA_964195905.1 uncultured Gammaproteobacteria bacterium | reverse complement strand
CATTCGTCCGGTACCTGGCGCTCACACCCGTCGGCTCCCAGCCGCATTTCGGTTGTGCGGTAGCCGGAGAGCCGCCACACGCCCCGTCATCGTAGATGCCGACCGGCAGGTCAGTGTGACCGAGCCACCCGGCGACGAAGCCCACGCCACCCTGGATCCCGTCACCAACGTCACCGGCCAGCGTGTGGATCGTGATAGGCGCCGAGACGACGTAGTCGGTCCAGGTGACGTCGCCCAGTGCGATGTTGCGGTCATAGCCGGGGTCGAGGGTACGCACTCCGGATGCCGTCAGGCCCCAGTCACCGTCGATAACCTGGGCGACACTGTTGACATCGCCGCCCACTGGGCTTGGCCACGTCACCGTGCTTCGAATCGGCCATGCGCCGGCCGGAGTCAGGTAGTCGACGGTCACTGTCTTCGTCGAGATGTTCCCGAGAAGGTCCTCTGCCGTGATGACCACGCTGTCGTCAACAGCCGAGCCGTCGAGGTCGACAATCGCAAGATCGATGTTGAAGTCACCGGCCGCCGCCAGACGCCGATCCGCTAGGTCTGACGTGCCCGTACCGAGAGTCAGATCAATGTCTGGTCCGAGGTTGAGCGAGTAGCTGAGTGAGGAGACGCCATCGACATCCGAGACATTGCCCACGATGTTGATGAACGGTTGGGGCGTTCCCGGAAGCGCGAACGTCTGAGAGTCGCCATACCAAACGTCAATCGTCGGTCCGACCGCATCGGCCAGCGCGGGTGAGACCGCGATGCTCCCAACAAGAACCAACGCGAATGACAGAGTCATGGCGCGTACCTGCAGCCTTCCAACAGTATTCCGACTCTTCGACACGAGACCTCCCTCAAGGGTGTTTTCTACAAGACTACTCTAAGTAGTTCAATCTCACTCACCGTAGTATTCACTGGATGTCTTACAATTGCTCGGCCACCCATCCTGGGGAGAACCATCCACATGGCTCTCCCCTGCCATTCTCCCTCAGCCGAGACCGTCGACAGCCACGACCCTGATCGTAGTTCGGGTCGTCGGTGTGGCTTTTCGGCGGATCCGAGCCGCAACTCTGGAGAAGGGAGTCGCACGTCGTGTCACCAGACCGATAGGCGATCTCTGGTTTGGACGGACGCGTAGTCTTCGCTGATGATTCCGACGGTCATCCTGGTTGCGGCATTGGTGCGGCGATGGTGGATCGTGGTTGTCGCCGCCGTTCTTTGGCCGATTGTCGTGGCGGTATGGGGTGATGTCGACAGCGTCGGCGGATTCCTCGGAGCGGGAGTTCTGGGTGCAGCAAACGCCGGCTTCGGCGCCATTGTGGGCACGGCCATAGCGAAGGTGGCCGCAGGGCTCTGGACGGCGACCAATGCCCGATAGCGTTCCCCTCGCGCACTTCGTCTTCGTCTATGGGACACTCAAACAGGGGTTCCCAAATCAACATCTCATGCCCGACGCCGACTTCAGAGGGGCCTGCCGGACGATCGACCGAATTCCGTTGGTGATAGCGGGACAGTGGTACACGCCGATCCTCATCGCGGGGTCCGGGGGACACCGGGTAACCGGCGAGTTGTACGGGGTCGATGATGATGGCCTGGCGTACCTCGATGACTTGGAGGGGGTCGGCCGGGCGCTCGGCTTTGATCGGATTCAGCTAGAGGTCGACCTGGCGCATGTGTGGACGATCGCCTTCGCCTACACCAAACCCCGGGACCGCATCGACGTCATCCACTCCGAGCCACTCGAGGAGTACCGCCCGGATCCGCGGTATGTGCCCGGCGACCAGCGAGATCAACCAAATAGTGGCTTCGGAGCCCCAAGCCTCCGCTAGTCCTCGATCCCGTCGAGGTCTCGTATGCGTTGTTTGAGGTCGTCGGGGACGAGGACCTTCTGGGCGGTGTCGTAGTCGTACATGACGATGACGCCCGTGCCCCTGGCCACCGGTTGGTCCGGGTGATCGGCGAGGGCCACCACGTACTCCTGGCGGAAGCTAGTCCTCCCAATGTTGGTGACCCGGGCACCGACAAGAATCTCCGCTGGGAATTCGACGGGCGCGAGGTAATCGCAGCTGACGTGGGCGAGGATCGGTGCCACCCCGACTGCCTCAGCCGTCTCAATACCTATCTTCTGAAAGTGGGCAATACGAGCCGTCTCGAACCACCGGATGAACCGGGTGTTGTTGACATGCCCGAAGGCATCCATGTCCCCCCACAGGACGGGAATCCGTTCGACCACATTGAAGCCTTCGATCATGGCGTGAAGATTATCGCCAGGTGGACCGTTGACCGTTGACCGGCGACCGGCGACAACAACGGGCCGCAGAGCGGCCCGTTGTTCAGTGGTGGGAGGAGGATTTGAACCTCCGAAGGCTGTGCCGGCAGATTTACAGTCTGCTCCCTTTGTCCGCTCGGGCATCCCACCTATCGAAAAGGGAGGTTAGTTGCTCATCCGGGGTCCGTGGTTCAGACCGGCTGCCAGCTACCAGCCCCCAGCTACCAGCCAGAAATGGTCAGTGGATCGGCGGCATTGATCGCGGGTCACGGGTAACGGCAACTGTCAACTGTCAACTGCTTAGCTGAACGGGCTGGCCATTTCTTCGAGGCGGGCCACCCGGTCCGAAATCGGCGGGTGAGTAGCGAACAGCTTGCGGAGCTTGCCGCCGCCATCCTTCTTGCCTCCGAAGGCCTTGAGCGGGTCGGCGATGTAGAGCGGCGCAACGGCAGGGTTCACGTTCATAGGAATGCGTGATGTCCCGGCCTCCAGTTTCCTGAGGGCGCTGGCCAGTGCGAGCGGCTGACCGGTGATACCGGCGCCGGTCCGGTCGGCCTGATACTCGCGGGCGCGGGTAATGGCCAGCTTGATGATCATGGCCGCCAGAGGGGCAAGGATGATGCTGATGAGGGCGACGATTCCACCGAGCGGACTGTTGTTGTTCCGTCTGCCGCCCAAGGCTCCCCACATGGCCATGCGGGCGAAGATGGAGAGAGCGGCGGCCATGGTCGCGGCGATAGTTCCGATAAGAATGTCGCGGTTGCGAACGTGGGCCAGTTCGTGGGCGAGGACGCCTTCTAGTTCCTCGTTCGTCATCAACTCGAGGATGCCGCCGGTCACGGCAACCGCTGCGTGCTTGGGACTCCGTCCAGTCGCGAACGCATTCGGTTGAGGAGAGTCGATGTAGTAGAGCTTCGGCATCGGCATGTTCTCCATCTGTGCCAACTTGGAGACAATGGAGGTGACCTGCGGCATTTCGCCCTCTTCGATCGGGCGGGCCCGGGAGGCCTTCAACGCCATCTTGTCGGAGAAGAAGTACATGCCGAAGTTGAGAACCGCCGCGATCCCGAGGGCGATGATGGCCCCGTTCGTACCTCCAAGGGTCTGTCCGACGAGAACGATCACGGCGCCGAGCGCGGCGAGGAGGCCAACAGTTTTCAGATTGTTATTGGTCATGGAGAAATGGTACCTCTGGTGGTTTCTAACCATTGAACGTACGGGAATCTCACGATGTTCCGGGTTCCAATTCGAGAACGCGAAAACCAGCTACGGACCGCGAAAACCGTCCAACGCTCAGAGTGGCATTCCATCCCCGCGTGAACTACCGTCAGAGCTAGTTCACAGGCGGAGTGCCTTTGCGTCGGACCAACCGCCGGCGCTACAGGGGCCTGTAGACCAACAAAGGGCGCCTCCCTCGGGGCGCCCTTTGGTCGGTCTTCAGTCCAAGACCCCGGACAACGCGGGTCACCTCTTCTTGCTGGGGACTGGGGACTAGGGACTGATTACGCGCTTCCCTCGAGGGGGGATTCAGGCGTGGTGCACAGGAACGGTGTGAGCTCGCCGGAGGCGTGGTACCGATAGCTCGACTCCCCCGCCCGCAATACCACGAGCGAGCCCGGCACGGTCACCTGGCCGTAGCCAATCCCGGGCTGTGGGCATCCCATACTTCCATCCCGCCACGTCACGGACCGGGCATCGAGTATCTCGATGTCAAGCACGGCCAGCTCGAGGCGCTCCGCCAGATCGAGGACCGCAGACTGGACCTGCTGATTGGCTTCCGAGAGCGTGATCACCGGAAACGCTTCCATGCCGGGCGGCACCCTGGGAATCCGAGAACCGGGAACCGGCCGCTCACGGGCGGGGGGCGGCGTCGGCGCCACGGGCCGGACCGGCTTGGGGGCGGGAGCCGGACCTGGTTCGGGAACGGGGTTAGAGGCCGGCTCGGCGATGGGCTCAGGCGAGGCATCCCGATAGTCGGGTTGCCCCGGCCCCACAGTCGACGCAAGCGGCAGCTGATCGGAGCCAACCTCGACCACTCGGTCCTGGCCGCATGCGGCGAGGATCACAGCGAACGCTGTCAGCAATACGGTCCAGTGCTTCATGTTGGTTCGACGCTCCCGGTGGGGAGCGGGTTCCCAATGCCGGTTCCAACTAGGCTGCCTGCACGGTCCATATGGGGGCTTGAGGGAGGACGCATGTTCCGTGGTATTCGTTTGATCGCATTTCTCGTGGTGCTGACGCTGGTCGCAACCGCCTGTGGCGGCGGTGAGGAAGCCGAAGGAGACGCCACCACAACTAGCGCCTCAGGGAGTGGTGGCGACGGAGCTGCTGCCACCACCACGACCAAGTCCGAACCGGTATCCGGCGACAGCGGTTCCACCTATTGCGATCGGATCCGAGCCACGCAGGTCGGGGACGAGCAAGGACTCGACTTCAACTTCCTCAACCTCAACCCCGACGAGATCAAGGCTCAGTTCGAACGGAACCTACGGGTGTTCGAAGACTGGCAATCGATCGCCCCCGATGAAATCAAAGACGACGCGGCAGTCCTCGTCGAGACGTTTCGCGCCATCGTCGAACGCGGCAATGAATTGGAGTGGGACATCGAAGCCCTCATTGACGATGACGTCTTCAATGGATTCGACGACGCAGCCGTGGCGGCAGCCTCAGACAACCTGGATGCCTACAGCCTGAACGTGTGTGGTGTCGACACCTCTATCTCCGGCGAGGACGGACCGCCCCCCGATGATGGGGGCGACAACACAGTCGGTTCGCTGCTGGGGGCGTTGGGTATTCCGATTCCGACAGAGTTCCTCAGCGAAGAAGACCTCGAGTGTCTTAACACTGCGCTCGAGCCGTTGCTCTCAGCAGACATTGGCCCAGGATATATCCCCACAGGCGCCGACATAGAGGTCCTATCCAAGGCGCTGGATACGTGCGAACTCGGTTGAGCAGCCCGGGGCGGAATTGATTGCAGCGCTGCCCCGTGTCCCGTCATTGTGGCGACCGCACAAGTTGCTCGGCGCATCAATACCGAGCTGCAACTCGACGTAGTCTCACTCCGACTTCCCGCCGGGTCGACAATCGCGATTGTCGACCCGAGCGGATCGGGCAAGAGCACCCTGCTCAATCTCCTGCTGCCCTTTTACGACCCATCGCGAGGCAGGGTCCTCGTCGACGATGTCGATTTCTCGAGGACGGGGACTTCTTCGGCGAAGTGGCGTTCCTGGACGACGCTCCGCGTAACGCAATGGTGCGAGCGGTTACACCCACCCTGACACTGAGTCTTGATTGCGACCAGTTCGAGGCGCTGCTCGAAGCGTCTCCCGGCGCGGCCGAGATCGTACGAAGGGTGGCTGCCGAACGAACTGCAGGAGAAGCAGACCCTCTCAGATGAGTCCCGCCTCGATGTCGGCTACTCGCTGGACGGCCGTGTCACCACAGAGAATGCTCAGCGCGGGAGTTCCGGCGGCGATTCGATCTCGCACCGCCTGTTCCAGGGTGCCGTTACTGATCGACGGATAGAAGTTGTCTCCCGGACAGCTGGTAGCCGCCCAATCGCGATGTCCCCGGATCGTGGAAGGATCCACACCGAAGTGCCCGGCCCCCCAGGCGAGTACATCAGCCACGGCCGAGATCTGGGCAGCCGGGATCGCCTGGCTGTTGAAGTCGCCTTCGGCGCACACGAGGAAGTGGCCGGTCGGGTCATAGTTGGTGCCGGTGTCGCCGACGGCAGTTACCGGCCGGCCCTCGTAGACGTTGCCGTTGGCGTCGACGAGGAAGTGATAGGCGAGATCGACCCACCCCCGGTCATCCATGTGGAATCGCTGGTGAGCCCGGGCCCGGGCCGGGGCCTTGCGATTGGTGTCGAGAAACGCCGCAGTGTGGTGAACGGTCATTCGCGCAATCGTGTGGGCCGTCAAGGTTCCGGACGGTTCGCGACCGCCCCAGGCCGATTTGCAGATCGCCTGGACGGCTCCCGTTCCTGTGGCCCCGATGGTTGTGGTCGTGATCGGCGCCGTCGATGTCGTGGTCGGAGCGGTGGTGCTGGACGTCGTGGTGCTCGACGTTGTGGTCTGGGCCGGTGCCGTTGTGGTCGTGCTAGAGGTCGACGTGGTCGTGGTGGACGGGGTCGTCGTAGGCGGGGTCGTTTCGGCCGTGGCAACCCGGGTTGAGGTGGTCGACGACGGCGGTACCGTCGTCGTCGGCCCGGCAGTGGTTGAACTTTGGCGGCCGGCGGTGCCGGCTCCCGCCTGCGGCAGCGATGCGTCCGCCCCGATGGCCGCCTCGCTCCCGGCATTGCCCTGCCAGGCCCAGGCGACGCCGGATCCCACCCCGACGAGGCCGGCCAGGGCCGCCAGGAATTGCCGGCGGGAGAGGGGCGGGGTGTTCATCGGTTCTGGAGCGTAGTCATGGGCAGGAGAGCAGCTCGGGTCACCGGCGGGCCACCATGACCCGAAAATCGCCGAGGCCGCGAGGGTTGAGGAGCGCTTCGGCGTCGATTCGCCGGGAACGGACTTGCAGCCGAGCCAGCTCGTCGCCGGACCGTGCCAATGCCAGCTCCTCATGCCGGAGCCGGCTCATGATCTCTCGGAGCCCGAGACCAGAGAGGAAGTCGTCCTGGCTATGAAGCTCGACCGAGGCTCCCGCCTCTTCGGCGGCGGCCAGTAGCGCGGTGAAGTTCACGTCCGCCGTGATGTCGGTCTCACCCGGCGCATGAAGCGGGTCGGGTCCCAGGTGGTGTGACCGGTAGGTACGAAGCGTTCCCGTGATCCGGCGGGGCTCCAGCTCCTCGGCCGTACCCCCGTAGTCGATAATCGCCAGTGCCCCCGCTTCCAGACTGCTCAGAACCTGCCCGACCCAGTCGGCCGCCAGGAGTTGCACCTCGACGAGGCCCCCCTCCCCCACCGGTCCCGAGAAACGGTCGGCCCATTCGACGACCGCATCGCGAGCCGGCACCTCAACGATTTCGAGCCCGCTGCCCGACGTGGCCACGTGCTGTTCTGCCCAGCCAGATCCGCGACGGACGGCAATAGCCATCGGGAGGTTGTCGAGCAATTCATTGGCGATAACGACCCCGCGGTTGACGGCACCGGCAATGTCGTCGACAACCCGCTCGAGGGGCACCACCTTCTGGAGTGCAAGACGAGCCGGCGGCGATACCTCGATCGCCCAGGCCTCGACGGTTACGGCGTCCAGTAGGGGGGCCAGCAGCGAGCCAGATCCGGCGCCGGCTTCAACCAGCCGGAACGGTTCCCCAATCCGGGCCCGTTCTCGCGAAACGAACTCAGCAAGGGTCGACCCGAACATCGGGCTTACCTCGGGGCTGGTCAGGAAGTCGCCCCCCTTCACCGACCGGAGCGTGTCACCGGCAAAGAACCCACCCGGTCCGTATAACGCCGCGCCCATGAACTCGTCAAACGGAATGGGACCGCTCGCCGTGATGGCCTCGACCAAACGCTGCTTGACGGCCTGCGGGCCCCGGCTTTCAGCATTCATAGCGTGACCTTCCGAGCGGTTTGTCGGCAGTTCTGGCTGGTAGCTGGCAGCTGGTAGCCGGCAGCTCTCTCAGCCTCCGGCAATCGCGCTTGCCGCCTTGGCGAACTGCCCGATGGCCTCGGGGTACACGCCCACCAGGATCACGGCAACCGCCAGCATGCCAAGGGCCAGGGCAAGAGAGGGTGCAACACCCCGCGGGTCCGGGTCCGGGGCAATCTCGGCCGGAGCCGGGTCCATCCACACCGATTGAACGACCCTGGCGTAGTAGTAGAGGGCCACGACTGCGTTGATGGCGGCGATGGCAGCGAGGGCGATCGTCCATCCATTGGCGTTTTGGAGCACGGCCAGGAACATGACGAACTTGGCGTACCAACCTGCCAGTGGCGGGATGCCGGCCAGCGAGAAGAAGAAGAGCGTCAGCAGGATGCTGATTCCCGGCGCATACGTTCCCAGCCCGGCCCAGTCCCGGATCTGGCCGCTCCCGGTGCGGCGGGCGGCGGCAATCACGACCGCGAAGGCGCCCAGGTTCATGATCCCGTAGATGAGCACGTAGCTGAGGGTGGCCTCGAACGCCAGGTTGAGGTCTTCTCCCTCAAGGAGCCCGGCTGCCGCAAACGGGGCCAGCATGAAGCCGGCGTGGGCGATGGACGAGTAGGCGAGCAGCCGAACGATGTTCTCCTGTCGAAGGGCAATGAGATTGCCAACGATCATCGAGAGCGCGGCCAGGATCCACAGCGCCGGCCCCCAGATGTCGGGAGCACCGGCGAATGCCACATAGGCAACGAGCAGCATGCCGACGAATCCTGCCGCTTTGGAACCCACCGAGAGATAAGCGGCTACCGGAGTCGGAGCTCCCTCGTAGGTATCGGGGGCCCAGAAGTGAAACGGCACCGCCGAGACCTTGAAGCCGAATCCGACCAGTACCAGCAGGATCCCGAGCACGAAGACCGGCTCCTCGGCGACCGAGGCCGACGCCTCCCGGATGCCGTCGAAGGACAACGAACCGGTCATGCCGTATACGAGTGACATCCCATAGAGCAGAATCGCGGCCGACAGCACCCCGATGATGAAGAACTTGAGGGCTGCTTCGTTCGAACGCTCGTCGGCCTTGCGCCAACCGGCCAGCAAGAAGGCAGGGCCCGACACCAGCTCCAACCCGACGAACAGGCTGACTAGATCGCGGCTCGAAGCCATCACCATTCCGCCCAGCAGCGAGGCGATGACGAGGAAGTAGTACTCACCCTGGTAGTACCGGTCGCCCTCGAGGTAGGCAACCGACATGAGCAGGACGATGTAGCCGGTGAGGATGAAGAACGCCTTGAGGACGAGAGCGAAATCGTCCACCACGTAAGACCCGTCCATCATCGACCGCACCGAGGCGTCGCTGGCGGCCAGCGTGAAGATGGGAATGAGCGCAGCCGTCAGACCGAAGATGCCCACCACCGCCGACAGCCACTTGCGCTCCTTCGGGAGGAAGAGGTCGGCGCCCAACACCGCCAGCACGGTGGCGGCAACGATGAAATCGGGAGCAAGGGCGTGGTAGTCGAACATGATCTGTCAGTCCCCCCCGCGAGCGAAGCGAGCTGGGGGGAAAGTACCGCAGCGGCGAAGCCGCTGGGGTAGGGGGGTAGTGAGATCCCCCCTGCGAGCGAAGCGAGCTGGAGCCAATATCACTAGAACGCCTTATCCATCAGGGACTGGACGGCGTCGTTGGCGGCGCCTGTGATGATCTTCGGGAACACGCCGATGGCGACAATCGAGATGAGGAGGGGAACCCAGGCCGCCATCTCGTAGCGGTCGACATCATGGAACTCGTGGCCGTCCCACTCTTCCTTCGGCTCCCCGAGATTGACCTTCTGGAGCATCCACAACAGATAGCCGGCGGTGAGAACGGTGCCGATAGCACCGATGACCATGGCGGTCCGGAACACCCCGAGGCTGAGGCCCTCGAGCGGCTGGTAGCTGCCGAGCAGAGCCATGAACTCGCCCCAGAAGCCGGCCAGGCCGGGAAGACCGAGCGAGGCCATGGCTGTGAATCCGAGCATGCCGCCGAGGATGGGCATCAGCTTGAGGTTGCCTCCCAGGCGAGCCATATCCCGAGTGTGGTAGCGGTGCTGCATCGATCCGGCCAGGAAGAAGAGCATGCCGGTGATGACTCCGTGAGCGACCATGCCGATGACGGCGGCGGTGATGCCGACCGGGGTGAGAGTGGAGATGCCGAGCATCACGAATCCCATGTGCCCAACCGAAGAGAACGCGATGAGGCGCTTCATGTCCGTTTGGGCCAGGCAGGCGAGCGAGCCGTACACGATGGCGATCACCGCCAGGATGGCGATGGCCGGTGCCCACTGCTTGGCTTCCTGGGGAAGGATGGGGATGGCGATCCGAATGAAGCCGTAGGAACCGAGCTTCAGGAGGATGGCGGCCAGCAGCACCGAGCCAACAGTCGGGGCGGCGGTGTGGGCGTCTGGCAGCCAGGTGTGAAGCGGCCACATCGGCACCTTGACGGCGAAGCCAAGGAATAGCGCTCCGAACACGAGGAAGGCGAAGGTGCCGGTGAATTGGCCATCGGCGCCCATTTGAGCGAGTTCGGGAATCGAGAAGGAGCCGCCCCGGAAATTGAGGGCCAGGAACCCGAGCAGCATGAAGGCCGAGCCGAAGAGCGTGAACAAGAAGAACTTGATCGAGGCGTACAGCCTGGTCTCGACCTCTTTGTTGAATCCGGGCAGCTTGATCTTCGACTTATCGCCCCAGATCCCGATCATGAAGTACATCGGGAGCAGCACGAGCTCGAAGAAGATGAAGAACAGCACGAGATCCTGAGCCACGAAGGTCCCGGCCATACCGGTGGCAAGGAAGAGGATGAGGATCAGGAAACCCTTCGGGTTGTGCGGCTCGGGCCAGTGGTCCCATGAGTAGACGATGGAGAGCAGGACAATGAAGGCAGACAGCACCAGCATCGGCAGGCTGATCCCATCGATGCCGATCTCGTAGTTCGAGCCGATGGCGGGAATCCAATCGAGCTTGGTGCCGAACTGGAGAGCGCCGGCGTCGCCGAAGTCGAACCGGAACGCCGCCACCACTGCGAAGAACAAGGAAACACCGGCGGTGAAGAGAGCGAGCCACTTGGCGGTCTCCTCATCCTTCTTCGGTACGGCAAGCAACACCAGGGCACCCACCAGTGGCGTGAACACCACCAGGCTGAGTCCCCAGCCGTTATCAAACCACTCCATACCGCTCTCCTCCTATGTGATGCTGATCCAGAAACCGATGACAAGCACGAGTGCACCGCCGAAAAGGGCGGCCGCATACTGCTGCACCTTCCCGGTCTGGATATACCGCAGCTTGCTGCCCAGGTAGCCGGTGCCGGCTCCTGCTTGGTTGATAGCCAGGTCGATGCCCCGCTGATCGAGACCCCCGTACACGAAGCGGCCAAGGCCCCGGGTGGAAACTCCGACCATGTTGACTACGAAATCGAAAATGTAGCTGTTTGTCCAGTTGATGAAACGGGCGACCGGGCCCTTGATCGGGTTGACGATGCCGTTCATGTAGAGATCGTCGATGTAGTACTTGTTCTCCAGCAACGGCCAGAGAACCGGGATGCGAAGCCGATCCCGCTCCTCCTGGGTGGCGGCGTCGGGGAAATAGAGGCGGTACCCGATGATGATGCCGAGCACGCCGGCGGTCAGCCCGAGCGCCAGTGCGGTGAAGTCGAAGCTGGTGGCATGCTCCCCCAGCAGCTCATGGGGAACCAGGCGGGTGGTGACCAGGTTGTAGAACGAGCTCGTGATGCCTGGCACGTTGAGGAATCCGACCACGGCGGCCGCACCGGCCAGGCCCAGCATCGGCACCGTCATGATGGCAGGCGACTCGTGCGGGTGTCCGTGACCCTTGTATTCACCGAAGAAGGTGAGCGATACGGCCCTGGTCATGTAGAAGGCGGTGATGAAGGCGGTGATAACTCCGAGTGCCAGAACGATGGGATAGCCGCCCTCGTTGAACGAGGCGAGGATCTCATCCTTTGAGAAGAATCCGGCCATCGGCGGAAGACCGGCCAGGGCAGCCGAGCCAATGATGAAGGTCCAGAACGTGCGCGGCATCGCTTTTCGCAATCCACCCATGTCGGTCATGTTGTTCGAATGGACCGCGTGGATGACCGATCCGGCCCCGAGGAAGAGCAGGCTCTTGAAAAAGGCGTGGGTGAAGAGGTGGAACAGCCCGGCGGTGTAAGCGCCGGCTCCCATGGCGGCCACCATGTAGCCGAGCTGACTGAGCGTTGAGTAGGCGAGCACCCGCTTGATGTCGTTCTGGACGATGGCGAGCAACCCGGCGATGACGAGCGTGATCGTGCCGATGACGAGGGCCAGGGTGAGAGCCTCGTGAGCCATGTGTTCGAAGAGCGGGAACATCCGGGCCGTCAGATAGACACCGGCGGTGACCATGGTGGCGGCGTGCATGAGGGCCGACACGGGGGTGGGGCCTGCCATGGCATCGGGCAGCCACACGTGGAACGGGAACTGGGCGCTCTTGCCCATGGCACCGATGAAGAGCAGCACCGCAATGACGACCGCCACATCGTCGAGGGCGGCATCGGACTCGACCACCTTCTCCATTATGGTTGAGATGGTGAATGAGCCGACGGTGACGGCGGCGATGATGATGCCGATCATGAGCCCGATGTCGGCGATCTTGTTCACGAGGAACGCCTTCATGCCCGCCGACGAGTTCTCCTTCTGCTCCCAGTAGTGCCCAATAAGCAGGTAGGACGAGACCCCCACCAGCTCCCAGCCGATGAGGAGCTGGATGAGATTGGCAGCCGAAACGAGCATGAGCATGGCCCCGGCGAACAGCGTGAAGCTGGCGAAGAAGGCGGTCGGGCGGATGTCGCCTTCCATGTACCCGACCGCATATACGAAGCAGGCCGTCGAGACCACGCCGACAACGAAGAACATCATGATTGAGAGGCCGTCGACCACCCACGCCCACTCGATTTCGAAGCCACCAAACTGGCCGATCTTGACCGCACCCTCGTACACGATGCCGTCGCCAAACCAGGTCGTCAGCAGCAGGACGGTTCCGTAAATGGCAACGAACCCGACCGCGGCGACCGCCAACTCGGCGCCCCTCCTGGGGAGGCGCTTGCCGAACAGCATGATGGCGAGAGCGGCCAGGAACGGCACCAGGACGATTAGCCAGGCTCCGGCTGCCAGGACGCCGCCATCGCTGTGATGAACAGCTTCACTTGTCTCGGCCGCCAGGATGGCGGGCCCGGCGAGGAGTGAGGACATCACCATTTCAAGGCATCCAGTTCGTCGATATTGGCCGAGGCGCGATTTCGGAAGATGAGCAGCACGATGGCGAGCCCGATACCAACCTCAGCCGCCGCCACCGTGATGATGAACAACGCGAACACCTGTCCACCTGCGGTCGAATCGGCGAAGTAGCTACCGAAGGCGACGAAGTTGATGTTGACCGCCGCCAGCATCAGCTCCACGGAGAGCAGCACAAGCACGGCATTGCGGCGAATCAAGACGCCGTAGATGCCGATCGAGAAGAGGGCGGCGGAGACAACGAGGAACTGGGCAATGGTCATGACTCGGGGTCCTTGCGGGCGAGGACGATGCTACCGATGAGGGCGGCCAGGAGGACGAAAGAAACGACCTCGAAGGGAACCACGAACCGATCGAAGATTGACTCGCCGATGTCTGAGGTCCGCACCGCGGCGAAACCGGAGATCTCCTCGTCCCCGAAGAAGGCCACCGCCGACCCGGCCAGGACCGCGAAGGTCGCGACGGCCACCGTGGCAGCCGGCCACCGGTTGGCATGATCGAGCGAACGGGACGTGCCGATCGGAACCTGGGTGATCATCACACCGAACAGGAACAGCACGATGATGGCGCCGATGTAGACGAGCACCAGCACGCCGGCCACGAACTCGGCCCCGAGCAGGACGAACAGCGCGGCCGAACCCGCCAGAGCGCCGACCAGCATGAGGGCGGCGTGCATGACGTTGCGGCTGGTGACCACGACGAGTGAGGCCGCCACCATGAGCAGAGAGATGATGAGGAAGAACCAGTTCTGGGCGACGCCGAGATCCACTATGACTCCAATGCCGGTGGTTCGGGAACGGTGGCCAGCCATTCGGTGAGCCGGTCCTTGTCGTGGAGCATGGCTGAGACCTTCATCTCTGAATACTCGTACTCTGGGCTCCAGAACAGCGCATCGAACGGGCACACCTCTACGCAGATCCCGCAATACATGCAGAGGGCGTAGTCGATGTCGAAGCGGTCGAGGGTGGCTCTGGCCCGGACGCGGCCACCTTCCTTGGCGGGAGGCTGCTCCTCCTTGTGACCTTCGATGTAGATGCACCAGTCCGGGCACTCCCGGGCACACAACATGCACACCGTGCAGGCGTCGGTATCGAGAGCGATCACACCGCGCGCCCGCGGGACCGGAATCTCCTTCTCGTCCGGATACATGACGGTCGGAGGCTTCTTGAACAGGGTTTTGAGCGTCAGCCACATGCCCTTGAAGAGTCCCTGGCCGCGTGCCTCCATTAGAAGACCACCTTGAAGATTGCCGTCACCATGATGTTGGCGAGCGAGATCGGTATGAGCCACTTCCAGGCCAGTGTCTGCAGCTGGTCTTCCCGCATCCGGGGCCACGACCAGCGGATCCAGATCATGAGGAAGGCGAGGATTCCGACCTTGGCCGCCAGCACGAAGGGACCGAAGACCGTGGAATCGAGACCCCAGAATCCGTAGCCGCCCAGGAATAGGGTCGAAGCGATGGCCGAGACGGCGACTATTCCGGCGTACTCGGCGAGGAAGAAAATGGCGAACCGGAAACCCGAGTACTCGGTCAGATATCCCATGACGAGCTCAGATTCGGCAAGTGGGAGGTCGAAGGGGGTGCGGTTGAGCTCGGCCAGGCTGGCGATGAAGAAGATCACGAAGCCCACCAGCTGACCGCCGATGAGAAAGGGCACTCCCATATCGATCTGGGCCTCGACGATTCCCACCATCGAAAGGGTGCCTGCCTGAATGACCACTCCGATGACGGCCAGCACCAGCGGGAGCTCGTAGGCGATGATCTGGGCGGCCGCTCGCAACCCACCCATCAGCGAGTACTTGTTGCCCGACGACCAACCGGCCATGAGCACGCCGAGCGTGGAAAGAGAAGAGATCGCCAGGGCAAAGAAGATTCCGAGGTCGAGATCGACGGCAATCAGGTCGGGACTGAAGGGGATGATAACGAACAACGACAGCGTCGAAACCATCAGCAAATACGGAGCGATTTTGTATACGTGGCGATCGGCGGCCGCCGGAATCAGGTCCTCTTTCTGGAAGAACTTGAGCCCGTCGGCCATCGGCTGCGCCCAACCCCACCGGCCACCGGCGTAGTAGGGGCCCACCCGGCTCTGCATGTGTGCCCCGATCTTCAGCTCGCCGAGGATCACGGGCAGCAACCCGCCCAGCATCACCCCCGTGATCACCAGAATCTTGAGCACCAGCAGAAGGTAGAAGTTGATTTCAACAGCAACGAAGGTCATGACATGACCTTCGTTGCGTCAACGGTCAACAGTCGACGGTCAACAGTCGCGACTCTGGCCGGGGACTGGGGACCGGGGACCGGGGACCGGAAGCTCATCGATCCACGTCTCCCAGGACGAAGTCGAGGCTTCCCAGGAGGGCGATGATGTCGGGAACCAGGAGGCCCTTGAGCGCCCAGGAGAGAATCGAGAGGTTGGAGAACGAGGCACTGCGGATCTTGAGTCGATACGGGATGCGGCCACCCTCGGACACGACGTAGTAGCCCATCTCGCCCTTCGGGTTCTCGGCCCGAACGTACGTCTCGCCCTTGGGAACTTTGATGACCCGAGGCACCTTGGCTTGCAGCGGGCCGGAAGGAATGTCGTCGATCGCCTGGCCGACGATGCGGGCGGCCTGCCGGACCTCTTCGTGCCGCACGGAATAGCGATCGAAGCAATCACCGTTTTCACCAACGGCGACATCGAAGTCGAACTTGTCGTACGGCAGGTAGTTCTCGTGCTTGCGGAGGTCGAAGGCAACGCCCGAACCACGCAAGTTCGGCCCCGAAACCCCGTAGGCGAGGGCCAGGTCGGGGGGCACGATCGCCACGCCTTTGGTCCGGGCATGGAAAATCTCATTACCCATAACAAGGGTGTCCAGGTCATCGCAGATGGCGAACACCCTCTCCATGGCGGCGCGGGTCTCGGCCAAGAAGCCTTTCGGCAAGTCCTGCGCCAGCTTCTTCTGGGTGCTGCCGCCGCCGGCCGCCGGCTTGACGCCGCCGATGCGATTGAAGTTGGGATGGAACCGGCCTCCGGTCACTCCCTCGATGAGCTCCAGGACATGTTCCCGTTCCCGCAGCGCGTGCATGAGCGGGGTCGACGCTCCCAGCTCGAGGGGGTAGGAGGACAGAAAGACGAGGTGATTCGAGATGCGGGCGAGCTCGGTAAGGATGAGACGGATGTATTGAGCCCGCTCGGGCACCTCGATCTCCATGAGCCGCTCGACCGCGACAATGAACGGGATCTCGTTGGCGAAACCCGACACCCAGTCAATGCGATTGACCAGGGCGGTGATCTGCGGGTAGGTACGGACCTCCGACAGCTTCTCGTAGCCGCGGTGCATGTAACCGATGACCGGCTCGACGTTGACGATGCGTTCGCCATCGAGTTCCGCCACCAGCCGCAGCACCCCGTGCGTTGAGGGATGCTGGGGCCCGATGTTGATGGTCATCCCCGGCGTCTGCAGCTCCACAGAAACCGCTACCTCAGAAACGTGCGCCGCCGCCCGGGGATCGAGAGTCTGACTCACGCTTCGTCCCCTTCTTCACTGGGGACGGCAACGCCTTCGGCGTTGCTTGGGAGTTGCTCCGCAACTCCACCCGAGTCGGCTTCGGGGTTCTCGGTACTCGGCATATCTTCTACATCCACCATGCCGGGCCAGGGCTTGATCTCCCGGCTCAGCAACGGGTAGGTCTTGCGGAGAGGATGACCCTCGAACTCGTCGGTCAGGTAGAGCCTGTCGAGGTTGGGATGGCCCTCGAACTCGATGCCGAACATCTCTGCAGCCTCACGTTCGTGCCAGTTGGCACCCCCGTACACATTGGAAAGAGTCTGGATCCGGGCGTCGTTCTTGGGGAGGTCGGTCGACAGCGTGACTGAGTCGTTGTTCTTCCCGCTCGAGAGCCGGACCAGGACCTCGTAGCGCTCCTCAACGGTCTCTTCGAGCGGATCACCAACGGCGACCTCGTTGCTCCAATCGATGGCCGACAGGAACGAGAAGAAGGCGAGACCCGCCCCGTCACGCACCGCCTCGACTGCTTCTACCCAGCGGGAGCGATCAACCCGCACTTTGGCGTTGCCGAAATCGGCCGACCAGGATTCGGAGCCCGCCAATTCTGCTACCCGGGCGGCAAAATCGGCAACTGCTGATTCCATGGTCGCAGCAGCCTCCACCGGGGACTCTGACTCGTCAGGCGAGTTGGTTGTCACGCTGGTTCCACTTCTCACGAACGTCCTCGTTTGTGATCTTCTGCTGCAACAAGATGATGCCTTCCATCAGTGCTTCAGGCCGGGGCGGGCATCCGGGCACATACACATCAACCGGAATGATCTGGTCGACACCCTTGGTCACGGAGTACGAATCCCAGTAGGGACCTCCGCAATTGGCACACGATCCCATGGAGATGACGTACTTGGGGCCCGGCATCTGGTCGTAGAGCCGCCTGATCGCCGGGGACATCTTGTCGGTCACCGTCCCGGCCACGACCATGAGGTCGGATTGGCGGGGTGAGGCCGGCAGCGGAATGATGCCGAAGCGCATGAAGTCGTAGCGGGGCCCGGAGGCCGCCATCATTTCAATGGCGCAGCAAGCCAGGCCGAATTGGAACATGTACAACGAATACTTGCGCGACCAGTTGAGGAGCCACGACAGCGGCTTGGGAGCTCCGAAGCGCTCGATTACTCCCACTTCAGGACCCCCTTGCGGACCGCGTACAGCAACCCCATCAGCAGGATGCCGATGAAAATGAACATCTCCCAGAGTGCAAATGCCCCCAGGGACTCGATCTGCAACGCCCACGGGAAAATGAACACGGCTTCCACGTCGAAAATGAGAAACAGCAGCGCGAACACGTAGTACCGGATGTGGGTTTGGCTGTATCCCCCGCCGATGGGGTCGATGCCCGACTCGTACGTCTCCAGCTTGGCCGGAGTGGGATTGCTGGGACGAATGAGCGAAGCCAGCCCGATCAAAAGGGCGACGAGGATGGCTCCGAAAGCGCCGAAGGCGAGGACGGTCAGATATTGGTCAAAGTACTCCGACAACAACTCTCCTCGGCCTGCCAGGCGGGTGAACTGCGAGGAGTATAGGCACCGGGATACGGCCTCAAAAGCTCACTCCCCGACCGGTCGGGGCCGGGTTTTCTCCCGCATCTCACCCTCCGTGAGACAGACTACGCTGAAGAGTGGTGATGGCCGGGGCGGAGAAACCCGGGGCCGTACCCTCAAATCCATTTGGTTCCGGCATGGGCAGGCCGAAACCAGAACAGAACTGCAGAAAGCTGGAATTTCTATGTCGAAATTGCCGTCGGATCAAGACGCGTCCGGGCGTGACCTGGGCGCCGAGGAGCTCATTCTCCTACGGGAGGCCATCGAGAGTGGCACGCTCACATCCACGAAGGGCACGATGGTCAAGCAACTCGAGCTCGAGTTCGCGCAGCTGGTTGGATCCCCCCATGCGGTGGCATGCAGCTCGGGCACCGCGGCCGTCCACATCGCCGTCGGCGCCCTCGACCTCGAGCCGGGCGATGAGGTCATAACGACGCCGGTGACCGACATGGGCGCCCTCGCTCCCATCCTGTTCCAGGGGCTGATTCCCGTCTTCGCGGACACCGATCCGGCGACCCTCAACATCACAGCCGAGACCATCGCCGCCCGGCTCACCGATCGGACCCGGGCCATCATCGTCACCCATTTGTTTGGATGCCCGGCCGACATGGCACCGATCATGGCGCTGGCCGCCGAGCACGGCCTGCCGGTCATCGAGGACGCCGCCCAGGCGTTCCTGGCCGAGTACCAGGGATCGCCGGTGGGAACCATCGGGGCGATCGGATGCTTCAGCTTCCAGCAGGGAAAACACATGACCAGCGGTGAGGGTGGCATCGTGGTCACCGCCGACGCCGCCCTGGCCCGCCGCATGCGCCTGTTTGTGAACAAGGCGTGGGGGTACGGCGATCCCGCCCCCGACCACTATTTCCTGGCCCTCAATTATCGGCTGACCGAGTTGCAGGGAGCAGTGGCGCTCGCCCAGCTCCGCAAGCTTCCGACCGCGGTGAAGCGACGTCAGGCGATGGCCGAGCGCCTCACAAGCCGCCTGACCGGGCTCGACGGCCTTGGACTGCCGTCGGCTCCCGACGGCGCCGTCCATTGCTTCTGGCGATATCCGGTGTGGGTCGACCCGGATGTGATCGAGGGTGGCGTTGACCATCTGGCGACCTCGCTGCGAGCGCTCGATATCCCCGCCGCCCCCCGCTACATCCAGAAACCGGCCTTCGAGACCCTGGTGTTCTCGGAACAGAACACCTTCGGAACGAGCCATTGGCCGTTCTCGCTCGCGTCGGACGAAGCGGTCGATTACGCGCCCGCCCGGTTCCCGGGGACCTATGCGGGCCTCGACCGGGTCATCGTGCTCCCGTTCAATGAGGGCTTCACCGAAGCGCACGTCGACTACATCGCCGACGGCATCCGCGGCGCACTGGAGGCCCGATGAGCGAGTCAGTCTCAGTCGCCCTCATCGGAGCCGGCGGAATTGGGGGCACCTATGCCCAGGTGTTCGATCACATCCCACATCGACGGCTGGCCGTGGTGTGCGACCTCGATCCGGACATCGGTGTCCCGGTCGCCAAAGCAGCCGGGGCCGCCTTTACCGACGACTACCGGCTGGTCTCCGATGTCGATGCGGTGATCGTCGCCACTCCCCCGTCCACCCACCCCGAGATCGCCCTTCACTTCCTGCGGGCGGGGATTCCGGTGTTGTGCGAGAAGCCGCTCGCCATCGATATCCCGTCGGCACAGCTAATGGTTGACGAGTCGCGCCGCACCGGAGTGGCGCTCACCATGGCATCGAAGTTCCGGTACGTGCCCGACATCACCGCCGCTCGTAATCTCATCGAAGCGGGGACGATCGGAGAGATCATCCTGTATGAGAACACCTTCGCATCACACGTCGATATGAGCAGGCGCTGGAACTCGGTGGCTGCCATCTCGGGAGGAGGCGTGCTCATCGACAATGGCACCCACAGCCTCGACATCGCCCGGTACCTGCTCGGGCCGATCGCACAGGTACTGGCGGTTGAAGGCAAGCGGGTCCAGAGCGTTGACGTCGAGGACACGGCTCGAATCTTCTTCACGACCGCCCGCGGCGTGAGCGGGACGATCGACCTGTCCTGGAGCGTGAGCAAGGAGCGGGACAGCTTCATCGAGATCTACGGCTCGGAGGGCACCATCCTGGTTGGCTGGCGAAAATCCGCCTACCGGCTCAGCTCGTCGGATGAATGGGTGCAATTTGGGAACGGATACAACAAAATGGAGGCCATGTCCGCTCAGGTAGACAACTTCCTCCATTCACTCACCGGCGATGAGCCACTGCTCATCGAGGCTGAGGACGGAATCGCCTCCGTGGCCGTCGTTGAGGCCGCCTACGCCTCACTCAACAGCCCGCAGTGGATTGCGGTCCAGGGCGGAACGGACAGCAACCGAGTCGTCGCATGACCATTCACCCAACGGCCCTGGTCGAGGACGGGGTCGAGATCGGTTCGGGAACCTCGGTGTGGGACAACGTGCATATCCGCGGTCCGGCCACGATCGGATCCGACTGCATCGTCGGCGAGAAGACCTACATCGCCTACGGGGTAACGATTGGGGACCGGGTCAAGATCAATGCTTTTGTGTACATCTGCACCGGTGTGACCATCGAGGACGGGGTGATGGTCTCGGCCGGAACCACGTTCACAAACGATCGGTATCCCCGGGCGACCTCGAGTGACCTAACCACCCTCCGATCGTCCGATCCGGATGAGGACACCCTCGCAACGCTGGTCCGGGAAGGGGCGACGATCGGAGCCGCCGCCACCATCGGGCCCGGCCTCGAGATCGGACGCTTCGCCATGATCGGTATGGGCTCGGTGGTCACCCGTAGTGTCCCCGACTTCGGGCTGGTGGTCGGGAATCCGGCCCGCCTGGTCGGTTCGGTTTGTCGGTGCGGGGAACCGCTGCCGGCCGGAGCCGAGGTTCACTGTGAACGGTGCGGCCTCGCCTATGTGGTGACCGACGGAACAGTTCGGGAACAATGACCGAGCGCTGGGGCGTAGTCGGCGGCGGAGTCCTAGGGCTCGCCATGGCGCTGCGCCTGTCGGAGCTGGGACACCAGGTGACGGTGATCGACCGGGCCGACCAGATCGGGGGGCTGGCATCGGCCTGGCACATCGGCGATGTGACCTGGGATCGCCACTATCACGTGACCCTGGCCACCGATGATCACCTCCTTGCCCTGCTTGACAAGCTCGGGCTGGCCGGCGAAATCGGCTGGCACCACACCCGAACCGGGGTGTTTGCCGGCGGACGGGTCCACTCGGTTTCAACCCCGCTCGAATTGCTCCGATTCCCACCGCTGCGCCTCATCGACAAGATCCGCCTGGCCGGCACGCTTCTCTACGCCAGCCGGGTGCGGGACTGGCGACGCCTCGAAGCCATCCCGGTTGGGACCTGGCTGCGGCGCTGGTCGGGCCGACGCACGTTCGATAGGTTCTGGCGGCCACTCCTCGAATCGAAGCTCGGCGAGGCCTACCGCGAGACGTCGGCCGCCTTCATCTGGGCAACGATCCAGCGGCTCACCTCGGCGCGACGACGCGGCATGACCGATGAGACGTTCGGCCACGTGGCCGGAGGATATGCCAGGGTCTTCGAGCGGTTCGGCGAAGTTCTCGTTGGACGGGGCGTCGGGTTTCGCCTCGGATCGAAGGTCGAACGAGTCCACCGCTCAGATGGCGCGATGTCGGTCGAATTGGCCGGCGGCGAGAAGCTCGCGTTCGACAAGGTTGTCGTCACCGCCGCCGCCCCCATCGCGGCTCGATTGTGCGAGGGCCTCGACCCTGAGGAAACCGCCCGCCTCGAAGCGGTCCGGTATCTCGGAATCGTGTGTCCGTCGATCCTCGTGCGAGGAGAACTGCCCGACTTCTACGTCACCAACATCACCGACCCGGGGCTGCCGTTCACCGGCATCATCAACATGTCGGCAATGGTCGGGACCTTCGACGGAGCGACCCTCGTCTACCTGCCGCGCTACGTCGACCCTTCCGACCGATTGTTCGATGAGAGCGACAAAGCCATCGAGGCCGAGTTCATTGCCGGTCTGCAACGGGTGTTCCCACAGGTGGCGGAATCCGATGTCATCGCCACCCGGACCTCGAAAGTGCGGGCGGTCATGGCGGTGCCGGCCTTGAATTACTCGGATCGAGTCCCCACCATCGAGACCTCGGTCCCCGGTCTCTACCTGGCGAGCTCGGCCAACATCATCAACGGGACCCTGAACGTGAACGAGACCCTTCAGCTCGCCGATCGTGCCCTGGAGCTGATGACGTGAGAGCGAGCCTTTCTCTCGACCTGGACAATCTCTGGTCCTACCTCAAGACCCACGGAGATCCGGCCTGGGTGGATTACCCCTCCTACCTCCCGCTCGTCATCCCGCACATCCTGGAGCTGACGGCGGCCGCCTCGACCACGATCTCGGTTTTCGTCGTCGGACAGGATGCCGCCTTCGAGAAGAACCACGAGCTACTCGCCTCGCTGAGCGCCGCCGGCCACGAGATCGGCAACCATTCCTTCCGACACGAGCCATGGATAAACACCTATCCCGATCAGGAGGTCGCCGACGAACTGATGGCGGCCCATGAGGCGATCGCAACGGCCACCGGCCACGCGCCGACCGGCTTTCGGGGGCCCGGCTTCAGTGTCTCGCCCGCTGTGCTGCGCTCACTCGCCGCCATGGGCTACTCCTATGACGCTTCGACGCTGCCGACCTGGATAGGTCCGCTAGCGCGGAGGTATTACTTCCGATCCACCGATCTGTCCCGAGCCGAGGCCGCCAAGCGTTCGGCTCTCTTCGGCTCGGCCGGCGACGCCCTCATGCCAAACACGCCATACCGTTGGGACCTGGCGCCCGGCAGCCTGGCCGAGATCCCCGTTACCACCATGCCGCTCGTCCGGGTGCCGATTCATGTGAGCTACCTGCTGTACCTGAGCAGGATCTCCACCACCGTGGCCGAGGCCTACCTGCGCCTGGCCTTGTGGGCCTGTCGGCTCAGAGGCACCGGCCCATCGATTCTCCTTCACCCCCTCGATCTTTTGGGAGGGGACGAGGTCGGCGCCCTTGAATTCTTCCCCGGCATGGACCTACCGGGATCAGTGAAGCGCCAACGCACCGCTCGCTACGTGCAGTTGATCGAAGGCATTTTCGAGATCGGGACGATGGCCGACCACCTGGCCGCGGTTGAGCCCCTCACATCGGTGCGACACCCATGAGACGATGGATGGTGGTGTTGTTCCTGCTGGTGCTGGCGTTCTCCACGGTCCGACTCATCGACACCCTGGCCGATCCTGGATCCGATGACGGTGGCTTCGCCGACTTCCGCGACGCCATCCACACCCCCGTCGTTGCCCTTCTCGACGGGGTCGACCCATACGATGTCGACGCCTACCGGGCGTACGACCCGGACATCGGACAGGCCTTTCCTGTGTATTCGCCCCATCATCTGCTGCTCTCGCTGCCGCTCGGCGTGCTCCCGCGCACCGCCGCCGGAGCGCTCTGGTGGGCCATCAACGTCGCCATCTTGCTGATGCTGTCCGCCTTCGTTGTGCGGCAAGTCCGGCCCGAATGGGGCATGGCGGGAACCTACGGAGTGGCCGCCGCCACCCTGCTTTCCAACCCGGGGCGCTTCAACTTCCTCACCGGTCAGCCAACCCTGCCCCTCGTGGTGGGGGTGTACGGGGCGTTCACATCGTCCAACCGCTGGCTGGCCGGCGGAGGGGCCGCACTGGCTCTCATCAAGCCTCAGCTCGGCATCCCCGTGCTGGTCTTGCTCGTAGCCTGCGGCCGCTGGCGCACTGCGCTGGACGGCACCTGGCTGGCGGCGGCCGCCTCGCTCCCCATCGTTATCGCGCTGAGCATCAGTGAGGGGAGCTTCGGGAATCTCGTTCGGGTGATACGCGACAATCTCGAGACTTCACTCTCGGGCGACGAGGCTTTGTCCAGCTATCGGATCGATCTGCTCGGGATGATCGGCCGTGAGGCCGACAGGCAATTCAGCACGGTCGTGACGCTCCTCGTCTTCCTGGCACTGGCAGGCTTCGGGACCTGGCTGCTGCGGCGCTGGGGACGGATGGACGCGGTCGCCCTGGCCGTCGTCGGCTTGATCACGCTGCTCGGGCTGTTCCACCTTCCCTACGACGAGCTGTTGCTCGTGTGGCCGATCGTTGCGCTCATAGTGGCCGGCGGTGCGCTCGGACCCTGGCGCTGGTGGACGGCCGGATTGATGCTGGCGGCGGCCTTCAATCCACTCACCGTGCGCTTCCTGCGGGTCGGACGCGGCCTCGACACCGTCACATCGTTGTTCCTGGTGCTGGCGCTGGCCGCCCTCGCCATCGGGATCGTCCGCAGCCCCGGCGAACGAACCGTCCCATCGAGCCCGCTCGATGCCATCGACGCCGGGCCGGGCGCCTAGCCAATCAGCATCCGGGCTAGCTTGGGATTATCACCACGAACCGGCCAAACGCCCTCCCCCTCCGCACCCGATGCGGCCCTCAATTCGGTGGGGACCGACGGCCTCACCGGAGCGCAACGCCGCGATGAGACCTCCCGACTACCAGGGGGGAAGCCTCGTCAATCTCATAGCGGAGCTGGAAGCGAGATTGGGGGGAAGCCCGCTTCTGCCCTCACTTCACCAGCCACTGGCCGACGCACTGCCAGAGGCTGCCACCTACGTGCTGGTCCTGTTCGACGGGTTGGGCGTCGCCCAACTGGAACACCCGGCCGCCGAGCTCGGCTCCGACAATGCCGGCCACATCGATGCCCCGTTCCCCACCACCACTACGGTCAGCCTGGCGACCGTCGCCACCGGCCTCCCGCCATCCCAGCATGGGCTGCTCGGGTACCAGTTGTGGGTGCCCGAAGTCGAGCACGTGGTCAACACGATCAAATGGACCACCCTGTGGGGCGAATCGCTCGACATCGACACCGCCTCGGTGTTGCCGGGCCCCAATCTGTGGGAACGGCTGACCACCATCGGACGCGAGCCGATCACCGTGCAGCCCGGTCACTTCGCCGGCTCGCCACTCTCACAGGCGCTCTACCGGGGATGCCGATACGAACCGGTCTTCACCGTCGACGAGGTGATCGCCGCCACAAGCGATCTGGCCGCCGAGCCGGGCAGGCTCATCTTCACCTATGTGCCCCACGTCGACTTCGCGGCCCACGTATTCGGACAGGACTCTGCCGAGTACGCCGAATCGCTGCGAGTGGTCTCAACCATCTGGGATGGCATCGCCAGGCGCCTCCCGACGGGCGCGGTGATGGTGGGGACGGCCGACCACGGCCACGTCGACTTCCCCGAGTCTCAGCGGGTACGGATTCCCAAGGAGCTCGAGGAGAACCATACGTTCTACGGGGACAGCCGGGCGATGTTCGTCAGGGGCGACGAGTCCCCAGGCTTCGCAGCGCTGCCCGCCAGCTGGATCCCGGTCGACCAGATGATGGAGTGGTGGGGACCCGGCCCCCGCCACGAGGCGTTCGCCGACCGCATGCCCGACGGGGTGCTGCTGGCCGATGACGACGCCGTTCTGCTGCACAGTCACAGCGACAAGCGCTTGATCGGCCAACACGGCGGGCTGCTCGACGCCGAGCGGCAAGTACCGTTGCTGGTGGCAGGCGGTTAGCCGGGCGGTTGTCTGAGCCTGCTTTCTGTGCACACCACCGGGCCGCGACCGCTACTGTCGCTCGCATCGTCTGATTGCAGGGGAGGCAATCGCTTTTGGACCATTTCGATGTTGTCGTCATCGGCGGCGGACAGGCCGGTCTGGGCATCGGCTACTACCTGCGAACAGCCGGCCGGAAGTTCGTGATCTTCGAGCGCGGCCGGGTGGGGGAGACCTGGCGCAGTCAGCGCTGGGATTCGTTCGCCGTCAACACGCCGAACTGGGCGAATGGCCTGCCAGGCGACCCGTACGAAGGTGACGAGCCCGACGGCTTCTATCACCGCGAGGAACTCATCGATTACTTCGAGCACTATGCCGGCAAGTTCGTGCTTCCGGTGACTGAGGGAGTCACTGTGACCGGGGTCGATGCCAATGGCGACGGTTTCCGTGTCACTTACGAAGATGCGGCCGGAGCGGTCGATACCGTAACGGCAGCGAACATCGTCGTCGCATCCGGGATGATGCAGGCGCCCAAGATCCCGAGGATTCGCGAACGGTTCCCCGATTCACTCCCCCAGCTCCACGCCTCCGACTATCGCTCACCGGAGAACCTGCCACCGGGCGCCGTCGTCGTCATCGGCGCAGGACAGTCGGGATGTCAGATATCAGTTGACTTGATCCAGGCGGGCCGGGACGTCTACCTCTGCACCAGCAAGGTGGGGCGCCTCCGCCGTAGGTATCGACAACGTGACGTCGTGGAATGGGGGGAAGACATGGGGTTCTGGAATGTTCCGGTCGACGAGCTTCCGGATCCTGCGATCCAGTTCGCCGCCCAGCCGCAGGTGTCCGGGGTGGGACGGTTCGGGAGCACCCTCAGCCTGCAGTCGATGGCCCGTGACGGAGTGCATCTGATGGGCCGCCTCAGCGACGTGGAAGATGGTGTACTGAAAACCGACGGCTCCCTGGCCGAACACATCGCCTTCGCCGACGAGCGCTCAGCGGAGTTCACCAGAATGATCGAGGACTGGATCTCCTCCAACGGCGTCAGCGCCGAGCCGATCGAGGATGACCCCAACGATGAGCCGGCAGGCCCAGAAGTCGCCGAGTCGGGGATCACGGAACTGGGCCTCAAGGAAGCCGGTGTCGGATCGGTCATCTGGTGCACCGGATTCACGGCCGATTTCGACTGGCTCCATGCTCGCGTGACGGACGAGACCGGACGGCCCATACACGAGCGAGGGATCTCCCCCATCCCCGGGATCTACTTCCTCGGCTTTCCCTGGCTGCACTCGCGCAAATCGGGGATCATCCACGGCATCAACGATGACGCCCGGTTCGTTGCGGAAGCCATCGCGGCTCGGACCTAGTGGCGACGGATCCCTCGCTGACCCGAGCCGGGGCTTGATGAGCGGCCACAGTCGGTCGGGACCGGGCTGTCGCACCTTCCACTGTTGAACCCTCCGGTTGCGATTGATCAGTCAGGTTGAATGGAACGAGGCACGTCCAATCCCAACAACTCCATACGCGGCCCGGGCTCGACGAAGGCGTCCGGTGGTTCGTCAACGGGCTCGCCGGCCTCAGGATCGATGCCACGCCATCCGTCCCACAGGCTCATGGTCCAGGCCCCCATCCCCCAGATAACGATCAGCAGGTAGATGAGAAAACCGGCCAGCGGAACTATTCGGAGGATCCGCCAGGCGAACGCTGCCACCACGAACGAACCCATGATTCCGTAGCGGCTCCTTGACGCCCGGCGGCCGAGCGCAGCCAGGGCCGGGACCGCCCCGGCGACAAGCCCGAACAGCCAGAAACCGAGAGCCAGCAACGCCACCGGGGCAAGAAGGATGGTGAAGAGCGACACAAACGCCGCCACCGGCACGAGTACCAAGACGCCGAGACCGACACCGAAAGTGGTGGCCGGGCGTGACCAGGCCCGATCGACTGCCCGCCGCGACAGGCGCGGGAACAGGTGAATCAACAAGATTCCGGTGAAGAGCAGTCCGATGAACCGCAGTATCTGGAACAACAGCCGGAGGGCTCGAACCGCCAGATCGGTGGCGATCGGCTTCACCTCAGCGACCAGGCCGAGGTCGGCACTCGGGGAGATCTCGGTTCGGGCAGTCCATCCGCGGATGTTCTGACCGATCAACCCCTGGCGCCAACTGACGGTCGACCCGACCATGGCCGAATCGGCGATGGTGAGCCGATGAATTCCCACGTCAACGTCCTCGGCGACCGCTCCATCCACGTAGAGACTCCACAGAAGCTCACCGCGCAGCTCGCCACCCACCGAACCGGAATGGCGGGCCGACAATCCCGCCAGCAGGACGTCGCGGCCGACGTCTCCTCTCACTTCGAGGCTGCGAGCGAACGACAGCACGTCATCGCCGACCGAGCCGTCGATGTCGACCTCCCAGCCGACCGCCCGCACACTGCCACCAACCTCGCCGTTGACCGCGACGCTCCAGGCAAGACCATTCACATCGCCCTCAACGACACCATTGATGATGAGGTTGCGAGTGGTCACGGTCAGATCGCCCTTGATGCGCCCATCGACGATGACCCGGCCTCCGGCTGCGAACAGGTCTTCTTCGATCACTCTGCCTTGCTGCACAATCACCGTTCCCGACACGGAAATCGCCCCGACCGTGCCAGGGCCAAAGAGGCTCACGAGGAAACCGATGCTCAACAGAGGTGCGACGGTGAGCATCGTGATCCGCGCCGGGGAACGTGGAGCGTTCCCGCCGATCTCTGGATGGCGGCTGCGCCGCCTAGAAGGGAAGGGCGCTCGTAACGACATCAAGAAGCGGTCCGGGGACGATTCCGAATGCCAGCGTTACGACCGCTACCCCGGTGAGCGCCACCCGCACCGGATCGCTCACGCGAATATCCACCGTCGAAGTGGCAGCCTCATCACTCGGGGAACTCATGTACATGAGCACGATGACCCGCAGGTAGAAGAACAGGCCGGCAACCGATGCCAGCGCTCCCACCAGGACGAGCCACAGGTAGCCGGCATCGACTGCCTCCCGGAACACATACAACTTGGACAGGAACCCGGCCGTCAGTGGGATGCCGCCCATGGAAAACATGAGAAGGGCGAGCGACCCGGCCAGCACGGGGGCGCGCTGGGCGAGGCCGGCATAGTCGGTGAGTGGTGATTTGGTCCCGGCCGGCCCCGACACGACAGAAACGACGGCAAAGGCCCCGAGCACCTGGAAGGCGTAGGTGACGACATAGAACCAGACATAGGGGACGCCATCGATGCCGGCCACGAGGCCGGTCAGGATGAATCCGGCGTGGGCGACCGATGAATAGGCCAGCATCCGCTTGATGTCCGACTGGGCAATCGCCAGCATCGTCCCGACCAGCACCGAGAGGGCGGCGATCACTGCGACGGCCGGAGCCCAGTCCGCGATGTACGGTCCGTAGCTGGTGACGGCGATCCGGGAGAGGGCGGCGAAGCCTGCCACCTTGGCACCGGCAGTCATGAAGCCGCTCACCCCGCTGGCGGCTCCTTGATACACGTCGGGGGCCCACATGTGGAAGGGAGCGGCACTCACCTTGAAGGCCAGGCCGACGATGAGCAGGCCGATGCTCGCCAACAGCGCGGCCGAGTCGAGCAGGACGTTGTCGGCCAGGAACTCAGCCGTCCCGTGCAGCGTGAGCGACCCGGTGGCCGCATAGCTGAGGGCGACCCCGTACAGGAAGACGGCGGACGCGAAGGAACCGAGCAGGAAGTACTTGACGGACGCTTCGTTTGAGGCTGCGCTGTTGCGATTGAATCCGGCCAGAACGTAGAGGCTCATGGAAGCGACCTCGAGCGCCAGGAACAACATGATGAAGTGGGCGGCCGCCGCCATCAGGATCATGCCGGTGAGTGCCAGCAGGACGAGGGCGATGAACTCGGCCGCCCTCCTCCCCTGCTCGAGGATGAGCGGCCAGGCAACGAGCAGGGCCACCGCTCCGAGAACCGTGAGGACAACGGCTCCGAAGGCACCGAATGGATCGAGCGCCAGCATGCCCCGGAACCGGATGACCGGCTCGTCGGAGGCCTCGACCCATTGGGCAACGGCCAGCACAAAACCCGCCAGCAAGCTGGCTCCGGCAATGACTCCCAACCAGACGGTGCGAGGCTTCCAGGTGACTTCAATGAGCAGAACTGCCACCACACCCAGGGTGAGTGCGATGATCGGCCCGATAGCGAGGTAGGAGATCTCGGTCATCGACTCACCTCCTCAGTGGGATGGGCGATGTCGTCTATGCGGAGCGGTGACTCGAAACCGGTTCGCTCCTCGAGCCGGTCGAGCACTCGTTCGACCGCCGGCTCGATGCGCTCGAGGACAGGCTTCGGGTAGACGCCCAGCACGATGATCAGGGCCACGAGCGGGACGAGGATCGACACTTCCCGCAGGCCGATGTCGGTGAGAGCCTGGTTCTCTTCCTTGTCCGGTTCGCCGGTGAACACCCGCTCGTAGGCCCACAGCAGATAGACCGCGGCGAGCAAAACGCCGAAGGCGGCGATGATCGTGAGAGCGGGGTGCCGCGCGTAACTGCCGAGGAGGATGAGGAACTCACCAACGAATCCATTCAGACCGGGCAGGCCGGCGGAGGCGAATGCGGTGAAGAGGAAGAAGCCGGCGAACCACGGCATCACCTTCTGTAGCCCGCCGTAGGCCGAGATGTCCCGGGTGTGGCGCCGTTCGTAGATCATGCCGACCAGGAGGAACAGGGCTCCGGTGGTGAGGCCGTGGTTGACCATCTGGATGACGCCGCCCGACAGACCCTGCGAGGTGAGGGCAAAGATGCCGAGCACCACGAAACCGAGGTGGCTGACCGACGAATAGGCGACCAGTCGCTTGAGGTCGGGTTGGACGATGGCAACGGCCGCTCCGTAGATGATGCCGACCACCGCCAGCGCCGCCAGGAAGCCGGCCAGCTGGACCGTCGCTTCGGGAAACAGGTTGAGGTTGAAGCGGAGGAATCCGTAGGTGCCCATCTTCAGGAGGACGCCGGCCAGGATCACCGAGCCCGCCGTTGGCGCCTCGGTATGGGCGTCGGGCAGCCACGTATGGAACGGGAACAGCGGCACCTTGATGGCAAACGCGATCCCGAATGCTCCGAACAGCCAATACTGGGCGGTCCGGGAGATGTCGAGCTCGAGCAATTCGAGGTAGTTGAATGTCGGGCTTCCGAACTGATCGTGTGCCTGGGCGGACAGGAAGATGATTCCGACGAGCAGAAACGCTGAGCCGAGTGCCGTGTACAGGAAGAACTTGAGGGCGGCTTCGAGGCGGCGTTCCCCGCCCCACAGTCCGATGAGGAAGTACATCGGGACGAGCAGAACCTCGAAGAACACGAAGAACAGAATGAGGTCGAGGCTGAGGAACACCCCGATGAGGGCGCCCTCCAGCAGCAACAGAGTTGCCATGAATTCCTTGCGGCGGTGCTCGATGTGAACCGAGGCGACGATCGAAATCGGGAAGAGAAAGGCAGTCAGCGCCACGATGAACAAGCTGATGCCATCGACTCCCAGGTGATAGTCGATGCCGAGGTCGGACCAGATGGCCGTCTTTTCAACGAACTGAAACCCGGCGTCGGCAGCATCGAAGTCGACAACGAGGTAGCCGGCCAGGCCGAGTGTCAGGACGCTGAGGGCGAAGGCGACCGGAACCACCAGCTCGGGACGGCGTTTGGGCAATCCGATCACGATGGCGGCGGCCGCCACCGGCAGCCAGACGAGGAGCGAAAGCACGTTGAAGCCCATCAGCCTGCCCCTCGCGAGACGAACCACAGCAACAAGCCGACAACACCAGCGAAGGTGACCGCCGCGTAGCTGCGCACGAATCCGGTCTGGATGGGCCGCATCCAGCCGCCGATGCGGCGCACTCCCCCGCCGACGGCTCGCACTGAGCCGTCGATGATCTCGCTGTCAAGTACGAATGCGGTCCAGGCCGCTACCAGCTTGCCCGGCAGCACGATGAGGTTGCCGATGATGTCGTCCACGTAATAGCCATTCGCCACCCAGCGCCACACACCGGTACGGCGGGCCATGATCGGGACCGTCTCGATTGCGTCTGCCCCCTGATACTTGCGATAGGCGAACAATGCTCCGGCGGCGGCCGTGAGGATGGAAACCGCCGCCAGGATCCACGGGGTCGACCCGGAGGGTAGATGCGCCATGTGGATGGCCTCGAACGAGGGCTCGAGGAAGTGCTCAAAGGCCGGCTTGAACGGCCAGGGTGTATTGAGGAGCCCGAACCCGGCGCTGCCGACTGCCAGGACCACGAGCGGGATCGTCATGACCCTGGGTGACTCGTGCGGATGCACGCCGTCGTCCCAGCGTGCCTCGCCCCAGAACGTCAGGTACATCCAGCGGGTCATGTAGACCGCCGTCAGGAGGGCGGTGACGAGGCCGATCACCCACAAGAAAGTGAACCACCCTCCTTCTCCGAACGCGATGGCGAGGATCTCATCCTTGGACCAGAAGCCGGCCAGAGGCGGAATGCCGATGATGGCGAGCCACCCCACCGCCATCGTGAAATGGGTCACCGGCATGATCTTGCGCAGCCCTCCCATTTTGGCCATGTCCTGTTCCCCGCCCATGGCGTGGATCACCGATCCCGACCCGAGGAAGAGCAGCGCCTTGAAGAAGGCGTGAGTGAACAGGTGGAAGATGCCGGCCACATAGGCGCCGCTGCCGACCGCCAGGAACATGTAGCCGAGTTGGCTGATCGTGGAGTAAGCCAGCACCCGCTTGATATCGCGCTGCCTGAGGGCGATGGTGGCTGCGAAGAGGGCGGTGAAGGCCCCGATGGTGGCGACGGTTGCGGCCGAGAAGCTCGATAGCTCAAAGAGAGCGGCGGTGCGGGCCACCATGTAGACACCGGCGGTGACCATGGTGGCGGCATGGATGAGGGCCGACACCGGCGTTGGGCCTTCCATGGCGTCCGGCAGCCAGAAGTAGAGCGGGATCTGGGCCGACTTCCCGACTGCCCCCAGCAGCAGCATGAGCGTGATGGCAGTGGCGGTGCCGACGGAAATGACGCGGGCCGGCTCCTCGAGCACCGTGCCGTAGGTGAGGGTGTTGAAGTTGGCGAGGATGAGCATGAGCCCGATGAGGAAGCCGACATCACCAATCCGGTTCACGACGAAGGCCTTCTTGCCGGCGGCGGCCGCCGAGGGCTTGTGGAACCAGAACGAGATGAGGAGGTAGGAGCTGAGCCCGACCAGTTCCCACCCGACGAATAACAGGCCGAAGTTGTCGGCCAGAACCAGGATGAGCATCGAGGCCGCGAAGAAGTTGAGGTTGGCAAAGAAGCGGCCGTAGCGGGGATCGCCGTGCATGTACCCGATGCTGTAGAGGTGGATGAGAGCGCCCACCCCGGTCACGGTCAGGGTCATGATCGCCGAGAGCGGATCCCACAGCAGTTCGGCGTTCGCCCCGAGCGGAGCGATCCAATCGAAGAGATGAACCGTCTCGGCCTCACCGGTGCCCGTCAGGAAGTCGGCGGCTGCAATGAGCGCATAGAAGAAACTGGCGCCGATGGTGGAGGTGGCGATGATTCCCGGGAGAGGCTCGGCCAGGCGCGAGCCAAAGAAATGGAGGAACACCGCCCCGGCCAGGGGAAGGGCTATGACGATCCAGATGTAATCGACCATCTCGCTATCCCTTCAGCGTCGCCAGGTCGTCGACCGATGCGCTGGCCCGGCGCCGGAACACGGCGATCATGATCGCCAGCCCAACCACCACCTCGGCGGCCGCCACCACCATGACGAAGAACACCGCAACCTGGCCGTTGAGATCTCCGACATGGCGGCCGATCGCTACGAACGTGAGATTGACGGCGTTGAGCATGAGCTCGATCGACATGAACATGACAAGAGCGTTGCGGCGCAGCAGCATGCCGGAGGCGCCGATGACGAACAACACGGCTCCAAGAGCGAGATACCAGCCCGCCGTTACTTCCATGACGACACCAAAGCTTCCTTCCCCTTCAGGGGAAGGTGGCAGCGGCCCCCGGGGCCGATGACGGATGGGGGGAGGCCTCGATGCCAACAACTCAAACCGCTTGCCGGTTCTATCCCTCCCCCACCCCACCTCCTCCTTCGTCGGAGGCACCCCTCCCTCAAGGGAGGGGAAGAAGAAAGAAGGAGGCCGGGAACGCCTGGCGTTCCTTGGCCCGCAGGGCCGATGACGGATGGGGGGAGGCATTGAAGCGCCAACACGGCCACTACTCGTCCTCCCTTCGCTTTGGATCGAATTGGGCGAGGGCTACCGCCCCCACCGAGGCAATGATGAGGAGAAGCGTCGTGACCTCGAACGGCAACAACCAATCGGTGAAGAGAAGGTCGGCAATGGCTTCCACCGACCCGTTCGGCTCGACCGCCGCCTGCGGGGCGGTGATCCACGCATTGCCGCCGATGAGGGCGATGAGCACCAGGAAAGCGAGGCCGAGCCCGATGGCGAGCTGGCGCTGCATCGGCAGGCGCTCCTCGAGGTTTTCGGACCGGTCGACTCCGATCATCATGATGACGAACAAGAACAGGGTCATTACGGCCCCGGCGTAGACCACGACCTGCACCGCCGCGATGAAGTGCCCGGAGTTAACGACGTAGAACACGGCCAGAGACAGCATCGTCGCCATGAGCCCGAGCGCACCGTGAACGGGGTTGGGATGGAGCACCATCCCGAGGGCACCGGCCACCGCAATGATCCCGAACACGATGAAGAGGACGAGCTCGGCCATCAGTCCTCCCCCTCATCCTCGGCGAGAACCGGTGTCTGACCTTGTTCGGCGGGCCGGAGCCCGACACCGGCCGAGGAGGTCCAGCCCGGTATGCCCTCGTAGGCGGCCCGGCCAGACGGGGCGGTAGCCCGCATCCATCCGTCGGCGATCCGGAGCTCGTTGAGATCGATCAGCGGTCCATCCGGCTGGGGGTGATTGGGGGTTCCGTCTTCACCGACGAGCAATTCATCCTTTGTGTACAAAGCCTGCTGGCGGTCGGTAGTCGACATCTCGAAGAGCTGGGTCATCGTGATGGCCTCGGTCGGACAGGCCTCAACGCACAGTCCGCAGAAGATGCAGCGCAGCATGTTGATCTCATAGATGAATCCATAGCGCTCGCCGGGGCTGACCGGGTCCGTGGCCGGGTTGTCGGCTCCGCGCACGTAGATGCACCGGGCCGGGCACACCCCGGCGCACAACTCACAACCGATGCACTTCTCCATACCGTCGGCGTGGCGGTTGAGGACGTGGCGGCCATGGAAGCGCTGGGGCTTGACCCGCTTCTCCTGCGGGTACGAAGTCGTGACGCGGGGACGGAACATCTGGCGGAATGGCACTGCCAGCCCTTTGGCGAAAGCTCGGAAGAATTCCCACATGGTCATGCCCAGGGTGCTCCAAACTCTCGCCAGGCCATGGCGACCGCGAACAGGATCATCCAGATGAGGGTGCCGGGAATGAGCCGCTTCCAACCGAGCTCCATCAACTGGTCGTAGCGGAGACGGGGCAAGGTGGCTCGTATCCAGAAGAACACGAAGACGATGGCGAACGTCTTGAGGCCGAACCACAGCAAGGGGAAGATCCACGTGATGGACGACGGCAGCAACCCGTCGAAGGTCGGCCCATTCCAGCCGCCCAGGAAGATGGTGGCGGTCAGCGCCGACATCGTGAAGATGTTGATGTACTCGGCCAGGAAGAACAGGGCGAAGCGGAACCCCGAGTACTCGGTGTGGAACCCTCCCACCAACTCGTTCTCGGCCTCGACGAGGTCGAAGGGCGCCCGGTTGGTCTCGGCGATGGCGGCCATCAGGAAGAACAAGAACGACGGTATGAGGATGATGTTCCAGGGCCCGGTTGCCTGTCCTTCCACCAGTCCGGCGACCGAGAGCGTTCCCTCATAGATGACCACCGGCACGAGGGCCAGCCCGAGCGCCGCTTCATAGCTGATCGCCTGAGCCGTGGCCCGCACCCCTCCCAGCAGCGGGTACTTGGAGCCGGACGACCAGCCGGCCAGCACCACGGCATAGACCGCCATCGATGAGACGGCCAGCACGAACAAGAGGCCGACGTTCAGGTCCATCGCCTGCAACGTGATCTCGCGATCGCCGATGTGGAACGGGCGGCCGATCGGGACCACGAGGAACATGAGAAACGCCGGAACCAGCGCCAGGATCGGGGCGAGCAGGTAGACCGTCCTCTCGACCCGGCTCGGGATGATCGGTTCCTTGAATATGAGTTTGATGCCGTCGGCCAGTCCCTGCAGGATGCCGGCCGGTCCCGCCCGGTCAGGTCCGATCCGGTTCTGCATGTCGGCCAGGATCTTGCGCTCCGCCCAGATGAGCATGAGCGTGGCCGTCAGCATGATGACGACGGCCACCACCACCTTCACAAGAACGATGAGGACGTCGATCCAGTCGGTCATCAGGCGATCACCTCGAGCTTCACTTCGAGCCCGTCACCAAGCCCGAGGCCGTCTTCCTGATTGAACGGCACGTACACCGAACCAGCAGCCAGTGTCGGGTCGTAGCGCACCTCGAGCTCGGTTGAGCCGGCCGAGCCGGTCACCCTGACCAGCGCACCGTCGGCGATGCCGAGCCGGGCCCCATCGTCGGGGTTGACGAAGGCGTAAGCCCCGGGGGCCAGCTGGGCGAGCGAAAGACTGAACCGGACGTGGACGCCATCGTCATAGAGCGTGCGAGCGGAGTGAAGGGCGAGCCGGGCCTGGCGGGAGGAAACGCCGATGTCGACCGGCACGTAGCGAAGCGGCTGCTCTCCCCCGGCGGTTGGGACAACCACCCCTTCCCGGTCCGGACCCCATTCGAGCGCTTCCCAATTCAGACCCCGGTAGGCGGGAACGACCTCGGCAATCTCCTTCGCAATGGCTTCGGCCGACACCGCCCCGAGTGAGGTCCCGAGCGACATCGCGATGTCCTCGAGAATCGACCAGGGAGGCCGGGATTGACCGGGCCCGGCCACCAACCGGTTCACCTTCTGGACCCGGCCCTCGAGGTTGGTGACGGTTCCCTCGACCTCCGTGAAGCCGGAGGCCGGCAACACCACATGGGCGAGCCGGGATGAATCGGTGAGGAACTGATCGATGGCAACCACCAGGTTGGCCGCTTCCAGCGCCTCCCGGGCGGCGGCCTGGGCGGGGAAATCCCGGACCGGATCGGCGCCGAACAGGAACACGGCGCGGAGGTGGCCGTCGGCCAGGCCGCTGATGATGCCGGCGGCATCTCGCCCGGTTGATTCGGGAATCGGAGTTGCCCACTCAACCGCCAGGGCGGATCGCGCCTCGGGACTGGCAACGGCCGCCCGGCCGGGCAACAGGGAGGGAGCGAGGCCCATGTCGAGTGCGCCGAACAGATTGGATCGCCTGGCGAGGGGCATGATCCTGGCATCAGGCAGGTCCCGCACGAAGGCGGCCACGGCCTCGGCCAGCATCGGATCCTCGGTGTAGCCGGTCCGGCCCACCAGCCCGACGATCGGCCCGGAGGACATCAGCAACTCACGGACTGCCCCCATATCACCGCTGCCGACTCGCAGAGACTCGAGGATCTCGGGGCCCCGGCCGGGCGGGTAGGCAATGGTGTGGGTGGCGACGTCGTGGAGACCGGTTCGCCGCGGATGGGCGATGATGAGGTTGGCCCCATTTTGAACCGCCTGGCGCACCCGCAGGTAAAGCACCGGAAGCTCCTCTTTCAGATCGGGACCCCACAGGAGAATGGTGCCGGCTCCGTCGAGGTCGGGGATTGTCGCCCGGGGGGTAACCGAGCTCAAGAATTGCGGATTGAGACCGTCGTCGAGCTGGGCATCGATGTGATTGGTGCCGATGACGGCCCGCATCAGCTTCCCGAAAACGTAGGCGTCCTCGTTGGTGCCGCGGGCACCTCCGAGGCCGGCGATGCTATCGGGGCCATGCTCGGAGATGATGTCCTGCAGCCATTGCGTCAGCACCTGGAGCGCTGAGCTCCACGAGGTCTCCTCGAACTCGCCCGACTCGTTGCGAACGAGCGGCTGGGTCAGTCGTTCCGGGGAACCGATGTACTCGAATCCGAAGCGACCCTTGTCGCACAGCCACCCCTGGTTGGTCGGCTCGTTGTCGACCCCGAGGAAACGCAGCACCTGATTCTGAGAGGACTGCACGCTGATCCGGCATCCGACCGCGCAATGCGGGCAGGTCGACTCGACCGCCTCGAGGTCCCAGGGCCGGGCCCGGAACCGGTAGGGGCGGGCGGTGAGGGCACCGACCGGACAGATCTGCACGGTGTTGCCCGAGAAGTACGATTTGAACGGCTCGTCGGGGAAGGTGAGTACCTGGGTGCCGTTGCCGCGGTCCTGGAATTCGATGAGGGGATCGCCTGAGATCTCGTCGGAGAATCGGGTGCAGCGAGCGCACAGAATGCATCGCTCGCGATCGAGCAACACGAGCTCGGATATGTCGATCGGCTTTTCGTAGTGCCGCTTCTCTTCGACGAACCGGCTCTCGCCCGGCCCGTAGGCCATGGTCTGATCCTGCAGCGGGCACTCGCCGCCCCGGTCGCAAACCGGACAATCAAGCGGGTGGTTGATCAATAGGAACTCGAGAACACCTTCCTGGGCCTTCTTGACCATGTCGGACTTCGTGTCGACCACCATGCCGTCGGTGCACGGCATCGTGCATGAGGTGGTGAGCATTGGCCCGCGGCCGGTGTCGACCTCCACCAGGCACATGCGGCACATGCCAACCGGCTTCATCCGCTTGTGCCAGCAGAAACGGGGAATGTAGGTGCCGGCATCCTGGGCCGCCTGGATGAGGAGGGTTCCGCTATCGACCTCGTGTTCGGTTCCGTCGATGGTGACTTTCACGGGATCAGACACTGCTCACCCCCGCAGGAATCATGGCTTCGACCTCATCGCGGAAGTGGCGAAGGATGGACGTCACGGGAGAAACCGCCGAAGGGCCAAGCGGACAAATGGTCGTCATCTTGGGAGGCCATCCGAGACCGGGAACGATGTTGTCGGACACATCGAGAAGGAGCTCGAGGTCGATCATCCTTCCCTCACCACGCAAGATGCGGGCGAGCACCATCTCTAACCAGGAGGTTCCTTCTCGACAGGGGGTGCATTGCCCGCATGATTCGTGGGCGAAGAAACTGACGATGCTGTGGGCGGCCTCGACAACGTTGGTGGTCTCGTCCATGACGACGATGGCTCCTGATCCGAGCATCGAGCCGGCCTTGCCGACATCGTCGATGGTGATCGGCAAATCGAGCTGATCGGCGGTGAACCAGGGGGCCGAGGCGCCACCGGGGATGAAGCACTTGACCGCCCGGTCGTCGCGCACTCCCCCGCCGTACTCCTCGATGAACTCGCCGAAGGTCATGCCCATGACAATCTCGTAGTTGCCGGGCTTGCGAACGTGGCCCGACAGACTGAAGAGACGGGTTCCCGCCGAGCCCTCCGGTCCGATGGCGGCATAGGCGGCGCCGCCGTTTGCGACGATCCACGGTATGTTGGAAATTGTCTCGACATTGTTCACGATGGTCGGCTTGCCGTAGAGGCCCTCCACGGCCGGGAAGGGGGGCTTGATGCGCGGTTCGCCGCGCTTGCCCTCGAGGCTGTTGAGCAGAGCGGTCTCTTCGCCACAGATATAGGCGCCCGCCCCCAGGTGAAGGGTCACTTTGAGATCGAACCCGCTCCCGAAGATGTCCTTGCCGAGGTAGCCGGCTTCGTAGGCCTCGGCGAGGGCCCGCTCGACCCGGCGGGCCGGCCTCGGGTACTCACCCCGGATGTAGATGAAGGCCTCGTGACAGTCGATGGCATAGGCGGCAATGATGATGCCTTCGATGAGCTGATGGGGGTCGCGCTCGAGCAACTGCCGATCCTTGAAGGTGCCGGGCTCGGATTCGTCGCCGTTGATGACGAGATAGCGCGGCCTGGTTTCGGGCGGAAGGAAGCCCCACTTGACCCCGCACGGGAAGCCTGCTCCCCCGCGACCCCGCAGGTTGGAGGCCTTGGCTTCCTCGTGCACTTCGGCCGGCGTCATGGTCGTCAACGCTTTGCGGGCAGAGGCATACCCATCGGTTGCCAGATACCGCTCAATGGTGTGGCTATCGGAGGGATGGGCTTCCATGCGGGTGGTGAGGATCTTCATGTCGTCTCTCCGACCGTTCCGAAGGCCTCGAGGGCCGGGACGGGCCCGACGGCGCCCGTGGTCTCGGCCGGTCCCCAGTCGAAGCTGCGCTGGCCCCCGAACAGGGCCTGCATCTCATCGCCATTGACGATGTCGGGGGCACCGTCACGCAGCCATCGAACGAGCTCGCGGGCCTTCTCGACCCCGAGACCTTCGATGAGCTCGTAGTTGACTTGCACGGCGGGGGCTCCCCCGCAGGCGCCGATGCACTCGACGTGCTCGACCGAGAAACTGCGCTCCTCATCGGTTTCGCCCGCAGGCACGCCGGTCTCGTCCTCGATGGCGTGCAAAACGTCCTTGGCGCCGAGCAGGGCACAGGAGATAGAGGTGCAGACCGACAAGAGGTACCGGCCAATCTCCTCCCGCTTGTACATCGTGTAGAAGGTGGCGACCGAGGACACTTGCACCGAGGTCATCTCGACCAGCCCGGCCACTTCCCGGATCGCCTGGTCGGGCAGATACCCGTACTCAGCCATAGCCAGGTAGAGAAGAGGCATTACTGCAGACTTCTTGTCGGGGTATGAACTGATGATGCGAGCGACGCGGTCTGAGGTGGTCCAGGTCATGAGCAAGTCCCCAGTCCCCAGTCCCCAGTCCCCGGTTCCCAGCTGAACTGCGAGCTAGTCGCTCCGACTTCGACCGGGGACTGGCGTCGGGGGTCTGGGGTCTGGATCATCGGTCCACATCTCCCAACACGGGATCGATGCTCGCGATGATCGCTACTGAGTCGGCGATGAGCTGGTCGGCCATCATGACGGGAAGGGCTTGGACGGCGGCGAAACTCGGAGTGCGGCAATGGAGGCGCCACGGCTTGGCTTCCCCGATCGACACAACGTAGTGGCCTAGCTCTCCGCGGGGGCCCTCGATGGCCTGGTAGTGCTCACCGGCCGGGACCTTGAATCCCTCAGTAAAGATCTTGAAGTGATGGATGAGCGCCTCCATCGACTCGTCGATGCGCTTGCGAGGGGGCGGGGTGACCTTGAGGTCGGTGGTCCGGTAATCCCCGTCCGGCATCGACTCGGCAACCTGGGCGACGATGCGGAGGGATTGGCGCATTTCCTCCATGCGCACCAGGTAGCGGTCGTAGACATCTCCGTGCGTGCCGAGGGGAACATCGAAGTCGTACTGCTCGATCCCGCTGTAAGGCTGACTCTTGCGAAGGTCCCAATCGACACCGGCGGCCCGCAGGGGCGGTCCGGTGATGCCGTAGGCGAAACACTCTTCGGGAGTGATGACGCCGACACCCTGGGTACGACCGAGGAAGATCGGGTTGTTCGTGAGGAGGTCGTGGTAGTCGTCGAGCCCTTTCGGGGTGGCCTCGATGATCCCGGCCACATCCTCCTCCCATCCATCGGGGAGATCGGCCGCCACTCCGCCCGGGCGGATGTAGTTGTGGTTCATCCGCAGGCCGGTGGTCTTCTCGAAGAATGCCAGCAGCAATTCCCGGTCGCGGATGCCATAAATCATCATGGAAACCGCCCCGAGATCCATGCCCTGAGTGGCCACCCAGGTGAGGTGGCTCGAGACCCGATTGAGCTCGGTCATGAGGACGCGAATCGCCACGGCCCGCGGGGGCAATTCGACCCCGAGCAGGGCTTCAGTAGCCAGCGAGAAACACAGCTCGTTGTGGAACGGCGCCAGGTAGTCCATGCGGGTGACGTTGGTGGGACCCTGCAGAAACGTGAGCGTCTCACCGGTCTTCTCCATCCCGGTATGGAGATAACCGATGACCGGTTTGACCCGGCGAACGATCTCGCCTTCCAGTTCCAACTGCAGCCGCAACACTCCGTGGGTGGAAGGATGCTGCGGTCCCATGTTGAGGATGGTGGTCTCCTCCTCGAAGAGCTCATCGTCGTAGAGCCGGTCATCGGTGACGATGGTCCCGCCCTCCTCGGAGACCTCGCCCGGTGACGCCTGGTCGCGAGAGAGCATGAGTTGGGCCCCCTCCGAGGTCGAGGCGACCACCCAGGCCGGCTCCTCGGTGCCGGCGGCCCAGAGATCGTGGAGCTGCCGACGCTCGCCCTCTGTGGGCGGAGTGTCGGATTCGACCACCTCGTTGGTGGTGCCCTCTTCGATGGTCACGTCTTCGCTCATCACTGGACCTTGTGCGTGTCGCGGAATTGGATGGGGACCGAGCCGACCGGAGTGTCCTTGCGCAGCGGATGCCCCTCCCAGTCATCGGGAAGCATGATGCGGGTGAGGTCGGGGTGGCCGGTGAAGTCGATGCCGAACAGGTCGAATACCTCGCGCTCGTAGAAGTTGGCGCCGGCGTAGACCCCGGTGATGGATGGAGCAACCAGAACGTCGCCGTCCACACCGACGAGGATCCGCATCCGAAGGTTGTGGCGCAGCGACAGGAGCACGATCACCACGTCAAATCGCGGTCCGGGCCGTTGCCGGTAGTAGTCGACGGCGGTGAGATCGACAAACATCTCGAAGCCGCCATCGCGGGCAGCCTGGGCAAATTCAACGAGGTGGCCGGCCGGCACTCTCATCACGTGCTGGCCGGTAGCCGAGTCCGCCAGGGCTGCGTCGGGGAAGGCGGAGGTCAGTTCGGCGAGCGGAAGTGGAACCTCACGAGCGGTGGGGGACGCCGTCTCCTCGGATACTTGCGGCTCGTCGGTCATACCCGCACGAACTCCCCGCTCTTGATGCCTTCGTGCAGTGTGAGGATTGCGTGCATGAGCGATTGAGGCCCAGGCGGACATCCCGGAACGTACACGTCGACCGGCACTATCTGGTCGACTCCTTGCACGAGGGCGTAGTTGTTGAACATGCCTCCGGTTGAGGCGCAGGCGCCCATGGAAATGACCCATTTGGGCTCGGGCATCTGGTCGTACACCTGGCGCAGGACCGGGGCCATCTTCTGAGAGACGCGACCGGCCACGATCATGAGATCGGCCTGCCTGGGCGAGGCGCGGAACACCTCCATGCCAAACCGGGCGAGATCGTTGTGGGCCGCCCCGGTGTGCATCATTTCGATGGCACAACAGGCGAGACCAAACGTGGCCCCCCACGAGGACTGGTAGCGGGCCCAGTTGGCGATCTTGTTGAGGCTGGCGGTAAGGAAGCCGGGTGGGTCGGCCATCAGGCAGCCTCCTCAGTGTCCCGAACGTAGCGCCGGCGCCTGGGTGGATTCCAGTCAAGGGCTCCGCGCTTCCACACATACACGAGCGTCTCGATGGTGAGGGCCACGAAGACGGCGATGGTGGCGACCCCGGTCCAGCCGAGCTCGTTGAAGCGGGTTGCCCAGGCGAACAGGAAGATGATCTCGATGTCGAATATGACGAACAGCATCGCCACCAGGTAGAACTTGACCGGGAACCTTTCAACCGGCTCTACCTCGGGAACGATGCCCGATTCATATGGCGCCAGCTTCTCAGGAGTCGGTTTGCTCGGAGAGACGAGACTCGAGAGGAAGAGTGAGGCGACGGCGAACGCGACGCCGACGATGACCATGACTGCGATGGGCAGGTAGTCGAATAGCTCCACGCGGCGGGGTCTCCTTTTCCAAGACGGAGACTAGGAACCGGTCGCTCGGTTGCCCAAGTTCCTAAGGGCGGATCTAAGTCCGTCGAAGCCCCTCCGATAAGGAGTCGGAGCAAGGCCGCCACCACGCTGTCGAGAATCCAGGGTGGCGCTAGATGATTCCCACTACATGGGTGGCGTAGTTGGACAAGGGATTGGCATCGCCAGAGTTGTCGGTAGTCACCCAAGGGGTGAAGGAGAGCGGTCCCGGCCCGGAGACGATGGTGAGATCGATAGTGACCGTTTCGAGATCTTTGGCTGCCATGAATCCGATTGAGCACTCGACCCGGGAGCCAAGGTCCACACAGGCACCCTTGGTCGACGAAGCCGAGAAGAAGGCAGCCCCGGTCGGATAGTCGGCGCGGAGGACGACGCCACCGGTGGCGTCGATTCCGGCGTTGAACACCTCTGTCACGAAGGTCACCGTCCCACCCGGCGCAACAGGGTCGGGCGCTGCCGAGATTGCAGCCAGAATTAGCCCGGCGGACGCGTTCTCCACATCGATCGTGACCGTGGCCGGAGCAGAAATCAGCGTCCCATCATCGACCTGATAGGTGAAGGTGTCGGCGCCCGCTGCCGCCGGTGCCGTATACGTGCAGCCGGTCGGATCACACGAGACAAATCCGCCGCCGGTGGTCGGTCCCGAGGCCACAACGATCGTGAGTGGGTCACCGTCCGGGTCTGAGTCGCCGTCAATGAAGGCCGCAGCAGGAATCAGGGTCGGAGGGTTGCCCGCCGGCACATGGAAGAACGGCTCCCAGAAGGTCCCGACGCCATCGTCGTCCGTGGCGACAGGTGCTTCGTTGACCGGAGTAATCGTGATGGTGGCGGTGGCCACATTCGACGTGCCGCTTTCGGAATCATCCACTGTGTAGGTGAACGTATCCGAGAAGTTCTCCGATCCATCGTGAGCGTAGGTGAATGAGCCATCTGCGTTGAGGGTGAACACTCCGGAGTGGTAGGCAGGGGGCGTGACGAGGGTGGCATTCCCGCCCGGGGGCGTGCCGTCCTCGACGTCGGTGTCATTGGCGGCCACCCGGTCAACCCCGGCCACGGCCGTGAAGGAACCGCCCTCGATAACGGCCAGCGGGTAGTTGTCGTCGGCGGCGACGGGGTCGTCGTTGACCGGGTCGACCGTGATTTTGAAAGGCTGGACTGGTGAGGTGTCCTGACCACCATCGGCCGTCCCTCCATCATCCTTCAAGCGGATCTGTATGTTGGCAGCGCCATTGGCGTCAGGGGTGAGGGTGAATGTGAGGTCGCCCGTGGCCGAATCGACGCTGGGGGCCACCGCGAACAGCGGCACATTGTCGTTGGCACTGATCTCGAACGTGAGCGTTTGCGTCGGTGGCTCCTCTTCGGAAGCTCCGGCGGTGATGGCTGTGGCCCAACCTGCGAACGTATGAGGACCGCTGTCCTCGTCCACTGTTACGTCGGGGCCATCATCAAAGTCCGGCCGATCATTCACCCCGGTGACGGTGATCGTGAAGGTTTGATCTGGCGAAGTGTCGACGCCACCGTCTGCGGTGCCGCCGTCGTCGGTGATGCTGACCGTGACGGTGGCGGAGCCGCTCACATCGTCCCATGCCTCGTACTTGAGGTTGCCATCATCATCAATGGTGGGAGCGTTCTTGAACAGGGCCGGGTTGTCGTTGCTGACGTTGAAACTGGTGCTCTGGTCGGACTCGTTGGCCGGTCCTGCCGAGATCAGTGTCGGATGCGGGTCGACCGTATGGCCGCCGGCGTCCTCCAGCACGACCTGGTCGGGGCCGACCACGAAGCTCGGGACGTCGTTGACCGTAGTCACGGTTACCGAGACCGTCTCGGTGCTGCAGGCTGCCGAGGTATCGCAGATCTCGTACACGAAGCTGTCGGACCCGAAGTAGTTGGGATCGGGGCCATAGTCGATTGTCGGGCCGGCGACTACGACGGCGGTCCCGTTGGCAGGTGCCGTGTCGATCGACAGTGACGGTGGGTCAAGGTTGGGGTCCGTGTCGTTCAGAAGAACGTCGACATTGACGGGCCCGCCGTCCTCCAGCACAGAAGCGCTGTCCGGAGCGGTTGCGGGCGGCCGGACGACCGGGGCATCATTGACAGCCGTCACCGTGATCGTCACCGTCGCCGCGTCACACGCAGCGAGCAGGTCACAGACCTTGTACTCAAACGAGTCGCCGCCGGCGTAGTTGAGGTCTGGCGAATAGTCGAAGGAGCCATCACCATTGGCGATGGCCGTCCCGTTGGTCGGGGCGATGTGAACCACCGCCGAGGTTGGGTCGAGGTCGGCGTCGGGATCGGTGTCGTTGGCGGTGGCGAGAATGGTCACGCTGCCGTCTTCGGATACGGTGGCAGTGTCATCGACCGCGTCCGGGCCCTTGAGGCCCATCGTCACGGTGGCGATGTCGCACAGGGCGGAAAGGTCGCAGATCTCATAGACGAAACTATCGCTGCCGGTTTCGCCGCTATCCGGCGTGTAGTCGATGGTTCCGTCGGGCTTGGCGACAGCCGATCCCTTCGTGGGCGGGACCACAATCGTCACCGAGGCTGGATCGAAGTCCCCTTCGACATCGACGTCGTTGGCGAGCACCGCGACCACCACGGCACCGGGGCCGGAGGTGCTGGCGATGTCATCGAAGGCTTTGGGGGCATCGTTAGCCGGAAGGACCTCGATCGAAACCGCCGCCGAGGCGGTGCTCCCGGCTCCGTCATCGGTGAGGTAGGTAAAGCCATCTGGGCCGGCGAAGTCACCGGTGGGCGTGTAGGTGAAGGAGCCGTCGACCGACAGGACCACCGTCCCGGAGGCGGGGGAGGTTCCCAGAGCGGCAGTGAGGGGATCGCCGTCCACATCGGTGTCGTTGCTCAGGACACCCGGCGCGGCCACCACCAGCGGCGTGTCCTCCGTGGCTACGTACCCATCGTCCACCGCTACGGGGTCGTCGTTCTCTCCGGTAACGGTCACGCTCACGCTCACGGCAACGGTGGCGGTCCCACCATCGGGATCCCCAATGGTGTAGTCGAAAGTGTCAACACCCACGAAGTCAGTCGCCGGCGTGTATTCGAGGCTCCCGAGTGCAATGGTTCCACCATTGGCACTGACGGCATCGAAGCTGTCGAGACTGACCGCACCGCCCTCGGGGTCGGAAGCGCCGGCCAGAGGATCGAAGGAGATCATCGTCTCTTCGGCGGTAACGAGCGGACCGGGGCCCGGAGCAATCGGCGGATCGTTCACGCCGGCGACCGTGAAGTCAACCACTGCTGTCACGCAAGTGATCTGGTCGCAGACCTCGAGGGTGATCGACTCGGCACCGAAGAAGTCGGGGGCCGGGGTATAGGCCATGGAACCATCGATGTCGATGACGGCGGCACCCGAGGTCGGCCCGGCGATGATGCTCGTAGTCAAGAGGTCGCCGTCGGCATCGGCGGCGTCCACAAAGATGCTGGCCGGGATGTCCTCGGTGATCGGCGGCACTACCACCTCGACGGTCGGGGAATCGTTGAGGGCGGTCACCGAGATCGACAGGGACCGCAACTCGCAGGCACCGCCCTCATCGCACACCTGCACTGTGAAGGAGTCGGTCCCGAAGAAATCGGGGGGCGGGGTGTAGGTGAAGGTCCCATCGCCGTTCGACAGAATCAGACCCTCGTCGGCGACCCCGACGAGCGTGACGGTGGCGGCTGCCGGATTCCCGTCGATGTCGACAACGGCCGCCAGCACATCGATAACCGTCGACGTGTCCTCATCGAGCGAGGCAGGGACCGCCATGAGGTCGGGCGAATCGTTGACGGCGGTCACGCTGATGGCCAACACCGCCGCGTCGCACATACCGTCGGGCCCGCACACCTCGTAGGTCAAGGTATCGGTGCCGGAGAACTCTGGATCCGGTATATAGGTGAGCGTCCCTCCGGCGCCGAGAGTGGCGGTGCCGTGGGAGGGGCCAGAAACGATGGTCAAGGAAGAGACTTCGACGTCATCGTTGCCGAGTAGGAACACGACGTCCGAGCCGTCTTCGGGAAGGGTGAGGGAATCGTCGTTCGCCTCGACCACGATGGCGGGCAGGGCGATGGCGGGCTCAAGATCGGGCGTATCGATGATGGCAGGAGCCACCACTGCGGTGGCCCCGATCACAGTGGCAGCCATTCCGGTCTGAGCGGCGACGGCCGCGTTCTGGGCGAGCGTGGTGGCGCCCTGCAGTGCACTCTGGAAGAAGGGAACCTGGGCGAGCCAGGAAAGGGGCCCGGCCACCCAGCGCTGGCGTCCAAGTGAGATGTTGAGAAAGGCCCGGACCACAACCGGATCGAATTGCGATCCCGCACACCGGGCGAGCTCTTCGCGTGCTTCGGAGGCGGGGCGCGCTTCCTTGTAGGAGCGGACCGAGGTCATCACGTCGTAGGTATCGGCCACCGACGTGATGCGGGCAGCCAGACCGATGTCCTCGCCGACTATTCCGTTCGGATAGCCGTTTCCGTCAAAACGCTCGTGATGCTGACCGATGGCGGCCGCGAACTCGCCAAGCCACGGCAGCAGCGGTGCCGCCAGCTCCATCCCCCAGTCGGGATGGTTGCGCATGATTACCCACTCTTCGTCGCTGAGCTTGCCGGGCGAGTTGATGACCTCCGATGGGACCCGCAGCTTGCCGATGTCGTGGAGCATGGCCGCCCACTTGAGCTTGTTGCGCTCTTCGTCGGTGTAACCCATCTCTTCGCCGAGCATGTCGGCGTAGGCACGCACCCGGTCACCGTGGCCGCGGGTACGAGGATCGTGGGCGTTGAGGGCGGCCCCGAGCGCCAGGATGGTTTCAGCCGCCTCGGTGAGGTCGTCGTGGCGACCCGCTCGCTCGGCGCGTTCAAGCAGGTCTTCGAGAGAGTGAGCGCTCCCTGATTTGAGGGAGACTCCAAACCGGTTGGGAGCCTTGTCCGGGAACACGAGCGACAGCTTCATGAGCACTGCGAGCGGCATGAGACGCTTGGCGAACCGATCGGCGAAGCGCAACGCCATCGTCGACGACGCCATGACCAGCAGCCACCAGAAGATCATCCCCGGCCAGGTGCCCGGGGTCGGCAGCAGCTTGGTCAGCTGCCAGGCAACAAGGATGGCAAAGATGAGCGGCAACGCGAACGCCGCTATGCGAATGAGAAAAGCCCGTACGGGCTTGCGCTCCCAAGATCCAGATTGCTGGGCCATTGATGATCGGTCCGTGTCGCGAGAAATCGTCCACAGATACATCGGAGCGAGACCCTGTTGACTGGAGTACTAGTTAGGTTCCAATCAGACCCAAGACCCAAGACCCAAGACCCAAGACCCAAGACCCAAGACCCTCAAGCGTGCCGCGCCTCAGTCTCTTGCTTGGGACGTGCGACTTGGGACTTGGGACTTACTTGTCTGTCCCCAGACCCGCCGGAGCCATCCGGACCGCTGTCTCGATTGCGCCGTAGAGCTGCTTGGTGAGGTTCTTCTCTCCGGGGGGCATGAGATTGGACATCACCCGGAACGTCCACTCCATGAGTGGCCGCGACTTGAAGCCGACGGTCATGAAGGCTCGCATGATGTGGGGGTTCCCGATGGCGCGAACGAACACCTTCCCTACCCGGTAGTAATCGCCGAACTCGGCCTCCAGCTCTTCGGAGTAGTGCCGGAGCTGCGTGAGGTCGTCGGCGATCAACGCCCGGTGGACGGTGTCGGCAGCCATCCGACCGGTCTGATAGCCGTAGGCGATGCCCTCCCCCGTGAACGGATTGGTGGAACCCAGGGCGTCACCAACGAGCACCCAGTTGGCGCCCGTGACCGGTCCACCCGAGAAGGCCATCGATAGTTTCCCTCCGACCGGATCGGTCAAGCGGGAGGTCTCACCAACCTCCCAGTGCTCCGGGAGGTTGTGAAGATACGTGTCGAGCAGCTGTCCCGTGTTGAGGCCCTTCCACCGCTTGCTCGTTGAGAGCAACCCGACTCCGATGTTGACGGTCTCGCCACCGAGGGGGAACGTCCAGCCGTAGCCGGGAACGTTCTTGCCATTCTCGTCTTTCAGGTCGAGGAGACTCTCCATCATGTCGTCGTCAGCACGCGGGCTCGAGTAATAGGCGCGCAGGGCGAGGCCGTAGGGCGCCTTGCGGTCCCGGCCGACGCCGAGTGGCCGACCAAACCGTGACATAGCACCGTCGGCGATCACGACCACCCGGGGAATCATGACCTCCGAGTCACCATTGTGCGAGACCTCGACGCCTGCGAGACGACCGTCCTCGATCAGCGGAGTGGCCGTCGCCTTCTGATGGATGACGGTCCCCTGCTTCTCGGCCAGCATCGCTACCTGCTGGTCAAGGTCGGCGCGCCGGATGATGGCCCCCCATTTCGGGTAGATCGGATGGTCGGGCCACTCCATTTCGATCATCGATCCGGCGCCGTAGGAGCGAAGCCCGTTGATCCGGTGCAGCTCGGGCACATCGAAATCGAAGCCCATCTGCTGAAGCTCGAAGATCGCCCGGGGAGTGAGCCCGTCTCCGCACGTCTTCTCGCGGGGGTATTCCTTCTTCTCGATGAGGGCAACTGAATGCCCGACTTCGGAGAGCCAATAGGCAGCCGCCGCACCCGACGGGCCACCACCGACTACAACGACATCAAGAGAATTTGAGGCGTCGGTGGAGGCGTTCATAGGGAATTGGAGATTAGCTTCCAGCCGCCAGCTACCGGTTGTCGATCTCGACTCCCGAGGTTCGTAGAGGGTCGGACGAGGTCGGAATCCGAAGTGCAGCCGCCGGTGTCAGGTGACAGGTGACCATCTACAACACAATCAAGCCCGTTCCTAGAGAAGCCAGGGCGGCTCCGGCCCAGGCGCCGGCGGCGGGGCGCTGTTTGGTGACGATCCAAATCAGCGGGAGCTGGATGACCGGCGAGGTAGATACGAGGATGCTCACAATCCCCGGCTCCCCATTGCTGAGGGCGATGAGGACGAGCGTCTTGCCGATGACCATCGCCACCGTACCCGAGACGAGGATGATGCCCCACAGCTTCCACCCGATTCGCTCCGGGTACGGGACCTTGGTGCGGTTCTCGAAGTATCCTCGCAGAGCAACGAGGGCGGCCAGCCCGACGATGGCCCGGACCGCCGCCCCCGCCCACGGATCGAGATCGGAGTCGAAGGCCGGATCGGCCAGCAGGACCCCAACCGCCTGACCGGCTGCACCTAGCAAGCCAAACCCGACCCCGACCCAGAGATTGCCCCGGATCTCCTCCCAGTGGTGGTTCTGGCCGGGGCGGGTCCCGAAGGCGATGGCGAGCGTGACGCCGGCCATGACGAACAGTGACCCGATCAAGGCCGCGACAGAGAAACGCTCGTCGAAGATGAAAGCGCTCAGGACCGCCGCGATCGGGGCGTTGGCAGCGAACAGGATGCCGGTCCGGCGCGGGCCGACGATGGCGAATGCCGAAAACAGCGCAACATCTCCCAGCGCCAGACCCACCACTCCCGACGAGCCAAGCAGCACCAGCTCGCGGGTGCCGATGGTGTCCCAGCCGCCGACAAGGGTTGCGATTCCGGCCAGGGCAAAGGCCACCCAGTACATGCGGAGCCGGGTGAAGCGCGGCCCACCCAGGACACTGGTTGGCCGGGCGGCGATGAGCCCTCCGATCGCCCAGCTGAAGGCAGCGCCCAACGCGGCGGCCTCAAAGCCCAGAGAAGTCACAGCGTGGTCCTCGCCTTTCCTGGATGGGAACGGGAGAGCGTAACCAGAGAGCTACCAGCTACCAGCTCGGCTACTCGCCGGAGGCTTCGGCGTCGTCACCGCCACCAAAGCAATCGGCTTCGGCTTCGGCGGGGTCGAGGCCACCAAAGGTGACCCGCTCGAAAAGCACGACCGCCGCGATCTCCTCGGCGGTCAGGCCGGCATCTTCATAGGACTGCATGACGCCGCCTCCGCCGACCGGTTTCCCGGGAGCTCCGTAGGTGTCGCCAACTTCCTCTCGCCACCGGTTAGTGCCCAGGGACACCCAGGCGATGTGGTCGGCACAGGAAGGGAAGGTGTCCACGATCGCCCCACCGGCGAACGCCGGTCCGGTCCCACCACCGCCGTCGGCTCCGTGACAGCTCTGGCAGGTTGGTGCCGCATCCGCTGTGTAGAGGGCGGCGCCGAGCTTGAGCGGATTGCCGCCCAGCGACCCGAACTCGCTCCCATCACAGTTCTCGGCCACGCCAGTGACCGGATCGATGGCAAGGGCGCCGCCGTTCCCGCATCCCGGTCCGGTTGCGAAGCTGGCGGCATAGAACAACGCCACGATCGGAACCACGAAGAAGATCGCAGCCAGCCAGCGTGGAAGCGACCGACGCCGCATTTCACGAATCCCGGCCGAGCCCACGAGGACCTCCTCGGGCTCTTCCTCCGGCTCACGCTCCGGCTCACGCTCCGGGGTGGCGCCGGTTCCGCTCACTACCTCGACGTCGAGCCCTGGAGAGGCGGCTTCCGGTGCCGAAGCGGCAGGCACCGGGGCCGCCGGGGCGGAGGCGACAGGAGCGGGGGCCGGAGGCGTCCCCGCATCCACCCCCGCCCAACCGGCGAGGACCTGCTCGGGAGCTACTCCCTGGGCGGTGGCCCTGGCGCGAGCCGACCGGCCGACGATTTCGCCGGGAGCGGACATGGCCGCGCAGGCGGCGGCAAGAAGCTGATCGAAATCCATTACTGCAAGCTCACGATGTATTGGGCGAGTGCTTCGAGCTCATCGCCGGACAAGTAATCGTAGGAGGGCATCGACGACCACCGCCGATCGGACCGCGGATCGGTGAGGTGTTCGATCACCCAGGACACATCGCCGGTGAGTGGCCGGGAACCGGCGTGGGAAAGGTCGGGTCCGAGCCGGATACGTCCCAGCAATGCCGGAGAGGTGAGGACGACGTCCTGACGCATCGTCACCGCCCCTAGCCCGACATCGGCAACATTGGCCCGGACCTGCTGAGTGTGGCAATACACGCAGCCTTCGGAGATATAGACCTCCCGACCGTCTGCGATCCGCTTCGGATCAAGACCCAAGCTCCCGAGGAGACCGACCGCCTGGGGAACAGCCTCCCCATCAGCGAAGGCGGCGTAGTCGCGGGTTGAAATCGCCAGCAAGCTCGGCTCTTCCTCCGATGAGTCGAGGGCCGGTATCAGCACCGTTGTGAGGAACGCCACCCCGATGATGAGGACGGCGGCAACAGCAATCTTGTCCGGGGTGAGCTCGCCCGGCTCCCTCTCGCCCGCCGAGGGAACGCCGATCTCAGCGAACTCCCAGGTCCCGGGGGCGATGGTCTTGAAGGCGAACCAGACAAGACCGGCTGCGATGAGCAACCAGGCAACCCATCTCATCGAGTCGAAGCCCGCCAGCTGCCCGGTTGTATTGACGAAGCCCTCGCCGTAGTTGACGAAGTCTCTCGACCGCGGTCCCGACGACCATGTGAAGCCCGACAACAGACCACCCAGCCACAGCGTTGCGACGAGCAGGCCGAGACCGGGCAGCGTGAGCCTCAGAGCCGGTGAACCTCCCCCGTGCAGATGGGCGATGAGCGCCATGAGCCACAGGCTGCCCGCCCCGAGGACCGCAATGACAAAACTGGCTTCCGTCCAGGTGGTGAATTGGACGACGGTGCTGGAGGCCCGAAACGCCAGGCCCAGTATCTGGACGGCCAACAACGCGTAAAAGGCGGTGCCGGCCAGCGCCAATCGGACGGGGGTCGACCGGCGGGCCGCCGTCCAGTCGATCGACAGGAGGAGGTTGGCGATGACCGCCGCCACCGGAACGAACACTGCGATGGCGAAGACGACGTTGATGGTTTCGAGCCAATCGGCTTCCGGCCCAAACGTGAAGGTATGGGCGCCCACCCAGGCGAACGTCCCCGCCATGGTCCAAAAACTGACGACGGCGAGTCGCGTGCTGTACAGCGGCGAGTCGGTCAGCTTGGGAATGAGGTAATAGGCGATGCCGAGCCCGGCCGGGATAACCCAGAGGAACAGCACTCCGGCCTCGGCGAAGCGATTGGCCAGTTCGAGGTCCGTTCCCCTGAAGCCGGCCAGTGAGCCGATGACATAGGAGAACAAGAGCCACCACACCGCAGCCACGAAGAACCAGACGGAGATATAGACGTGCGGCTCACGGTGGGCGAGAGCCGTCCGGCTCACCACCCGGGTCACCCCCGCCAGTCCGATGATGATGGCAATGTCGGCGTAGAACGGGAACTCGAACAGGGGAACCCCCTGGTTGCCACCAGCCGCCACCGCAATGATCCCCACCAGCGAGCCCCCCGCCACGAGAAACAGCGAGATGCGAGCGAGCGCCTCATCGAGGAGCTCAACCCCGGTGAGTCTGGGAAGCAGGTAGTAGATCGCTCCGATCAGCCCGATCGTGACCCAGCCGAACAGGAGCGCCCCCGTGAAGACGGGAACGAGACGTCCGTAGCTGAGCGGGCCCGAGTTGAGGAAGCCGGGAGCGCTCAGTTCTACGGCCAGGACAAGACCAACCATCGCCCCCACCGCGAGGAACACTGCGGCCACACGGAAATGGAGCTTGGCCAAAGAATCGGTCCGAACGCCGATGCCGATATTTGGTACAGCCGCCTCTGTCGTCAACCTCACTCCTGTTCGCCGAGCGATTCTGGCCCACCGTGTGCCGAAATCCAAGCTACACGCCGCCCACCGCCCACTGCCCGCCGCCAACCACCCGTCATCCCGCTACGAGTTGCACCGCTGACGGCCGGGTGCCTGCCACCGATCACACTCCTCGACCGTTTTCGGTTTGAGGTCCAGAGACCCGTGCTGGAAAGCGGCCATCGGACCAAATGAACGGGGAATGGCCGCGCGCGTCCGCGCGGTAAAGTAAGCGCCGCCCAAGACCGGGCTGGGAACTCGACCACGCGGGGAATGGTTTGACGGAGCAGAGGCGCAAACTCATCGGGATCGGCGGCCTGGTCGTCGGCACTCTCGTCGTGGCGGCCGGACTGACCGTTGCGCACTTCACCAATCTCCCGGCCGAGGACGCCTTCGGAAACGAAGTGCTCCCCTCCATCCCCCGCGGCTGGCAGCTCTACACGCTTGGTCAGCTGACCGCAGTTGCCGGCTCCCAGATCATCGTCATCGCCGCGGCCTTCGCCTGGTTGTGGGAGAAGCCGCTCACGTGGGTCCGGGCCGCCGTCGGCTCTCTGCTCGGTTGGTTCGAGCTCGTTCTCTTCTTCGGCATCATCCCGTCTGAGATGCTGAACCTTGCCCAGGGCCCGCTCGAGTGGACCTCTCGCACCGCCTTCACGTTCCCGAAATGGCTGGTGCTCAACAACGACGTCTCCGTGAGCTGGTTCACTATCAAGGATGCCGTGGTGGCCGGGTACTACACCAACGCTTTCGTCGTGCTCATCGTCGGCGTATATATGGCCCAGGAGTGGGTCAAGAAGCGGGCCGACGCCGCCCCCGTGGTCGAAATCTCGACCTGGGGCCGACCCATGCGCAAGGGCAACGCCTAGTGGCCGGCGAGATATGGGAGACACCACCATTTCGCGACGACTACCAGCTGGCGGTCGTCGATCCGGCGTTCATCCAGGAGGCGGTCCGGCCCAAGCAGTTCTTGCATATCAATCAGGCCGAATGCATCTTGTGCGAAGGCTGCGTCGACATCTGCCCCTGGAAGTGCATTCACTATCTATCTATCGATGTCATCGAGGAAGCCGTCAACGTGTCGTCCCCGGCGGACAAGCCGGAGAACCTCGGTGTGTTCATCGTCGACGAGGACGAGTGCACCCGCTGCCAGCTCTGCATCGACCGCTGCCCGACCGGGGTCATCACACTCGGGAAATTCGCCGGTTCGCTCAGTGCCCAGGCCGACGATCCCGGGGGGCAGGCACCGTGGGAAGTGGACACGGGCGATCGAGACTTCAAGAATGGTTACGCCTACGGTGTTCGCTGGTGAGAAAGGACGATCTTGGCTAACGGAAACGGAAGCAGCGACGGGAGCGGCGGGCTCAGGCTGAAAGAACGCCTCGCCGATGTCGGATCCCGGATTCGCAACAGCCAGACCTGGGCGAGCATCTTCCGCCCCGGCTCGCCCCTCAGGGCGGGCTATTCAGATTCGCCGCGCAATCGCTCGTACGTGATCATGAATAACGTGCTCTACCACCTCCACCCGGTGAAGGTGAAGCGCCACGGCGTCCGCCTCTCCTACACCCTTTGTCTCGGCGGCCTCTCGTTCTTCCTCTTCATCCTGCTGACCATCACCGGCATCTTCCTGATGTTCTATTACACGCCTTCGGCCGAGGCCGCCTACGCGGATGTGCAGGCGCTGTCGACGAGCGTTACGTTCGGCGGATTGGTCAGGAACCTCCATCGCTGGGGCGCCCACTTCATGGTGATCACCGTTTTCCTTCACATGAGCCGGGTCTTCTATCACGGGGCCTACAAGCCGCCCCGCGAGTTCAACTGGGTCATCGGGGTCATCCTGTTGCTCCTCACCCTGCTCCTTTCCTTCACCGGCTATCTCCTTCCGTGGGATCAGCTGGCTTTGTGGGCCGTCACGGTCGGCGGTTCCATGGCCGGGTTCACCCCGGTTTTCGGCGACCAGGTCACCTTCGCCCTCCTGGGTGGCGTCGAGATCTCCGGAGCGACGTTGCTGCGCTTCTACGTGCTCCACGTCCTATTCCTCCCATTCATCATCGTCATCTTCATGGCCGTGCACTTCTGGCGGGTCCGCAAAGATGGCGGCATCTCCGGTCCGCTCTAATCGGGAATATCGATGGCAGAAATACCTGAAGAAATACTCCGCAGGTCGGCTGAGGCGCGAGCCACCGCCGATGGCGTGAGCGTCGACGAGGTGCTTGCCCGCTGGCGGGGCGAAGCACCAGCTACTGCCGCACCGGTGGAAATGACCGTATCGCCCGAAGCTGCCACACCCCCTGCTGCGGCACCGCCCGCGGCGGCACCGCCCGCGCCGACGATGTCGGTGGACGAGTACGCCAAAGCCGCCGCCGCCGCTTCGGGAATGCCCGAGAAACTCCTCATGCGCTCCGCCAACGCCAAAGCGAAAGCCCAGGGCGTACCCGTCGAAGCCATCCTCGCCGAAATGGCAGGCCTCCCTGCCCCGGGCGCGGCGCCCGTCCTCGCCCCAACCGGGACGAACGGGACCACGGCAGTGACGGCCACCCCGGCGGTGGCACCGGGAGCGGCCCCGTCCGGACCGCCGGAGGGCGTCCGCACCCAGCGTCTCCTGACCGTCGTCCAGGCCAAGGCGATCCAACAAGTCAAGACCGAGCCGACCGACAAGGTGAACGTGTGGCCGCATCTGCTGGCCATCGAGTTCGTCGCCCTGCTGGTCGTGACGGCGCTGCTCATCGTCATCTCGGTCGTGATCAACGCACCGCTGCTGGAGGCCGCCAACTTCAACCTCACCCCCAACCCATCCAAGGCGCCCTGGTACTTCCTCGGACTCCAGGAGCTCCTGTCGTACTTCGACCCGATGATCGCCGGCGTCCTCGTTCCAGGGCTCATCGGGCTCGTCGGCTTGATGGCCGTCCCCTACATCGACCGGAACCCTTCGGTGCGTCCGGCCGATCGCAAGCTCGCCATCATGATGTTCACGTTCTTCTTGATGGGAGCGGCAACGCTGGTCATCATCGGCTCGTTCTTCAGGGGGCCGGGATTCAACTTCACCTATCCGTGGAGTGATGGTGTCTTCTTCGACGACCTCAAGGACTGGTTGGAATGAGCGTTGGGCAAGCAGTCGCGCTGGGGATCGCTCTCGTAGCGGTGCTGTCCACCGCGGCAATACTCGCCCTCGCCTGGCGCCGTGAGGCAGATTCCACAATCGGCACCCTCGACAAGACAGCCCGCCGCTCCAAGCCGAGGCGCTCGGCCTTCGCAGCGACCGCCGGCTCCGCCGAAACCGCCATCGAAGAGGAACCGGACGTCGTCGCCGACACCGCCGTGGCGGCTCCTGCCAGAAGCGTTATCGAATTGACTCCCGCCCAGTTCGGCGAGACTCGACGCCAATTCCTCAACCGGGCCACCGGCGTCTCATGGGGTGCTTTCCTTGCCTTCTTTGGCATCGCCTCGCTCGCCTTCCTGTGGCCCAAGCTGAGCGGCGGGTTTGGTGGCAAGATCGACGCCGGTGACATCGGCGAGATCAAGGATGCCATCTTCCAGCCGGACGGCTCCATCGAGCCGTACTATGTGGCGGAAGCCAAGACCTATGTCGTGCCGTTCAATGAGGCCCTGATCGCCGAGACCGACTTCGACGGCATCGGCGTCGTCGTGGAGGGCCTGACCGGACTGTTCCAGAAGTGCGTGCACCTGGGATGCCGGGTCCCGTGGTGCTCGTCTTCGCAGGGCTTCGAGTGCCCATGCCACGGATCCAAATACAACGCCGCAGGCGAGTATGCGGCAGGGCCGGCGCCCCGCAATCTGGACCGGTTCGCCCTCGAGGTCATCAATGGCCGGCTCATCATCAACACCAGTGCCGTGCGTGACACACCTCGGGCGAAGTTCAAGACGGTCCAGTACCCGCAGGGAGTGAACTGCTTGTGAGCCTCGGACCCTTCGCCGTCGCCATCGCAGTCGCCTTCCTGCTCGTCGGGCTCGCCTACCTCGTCAACAGCGGGCGAGGTCCCCGGCCGGGTCGGGAGGTGCCACCCAACCTGGCGCCCTACCTCACCGATGAGGATCTCGAGACCACCCGCCTCACCAAGACGCTCACCGCGGCCCTCTTCTCGTCGGCGCTCCTCGCCATTGCCCTCCCTCTCTACTTCCTCACCGAGTCGGGCCGGCAGGCCGACTTCGTTGAGATGTTTGAGGAGGAGGCCGTCCACATCGGCGAGCTCATCTTCCTCGAGCAATCCCCCGACAACCCGGAGGGCTTCGGTTGCATTGCCTGCCATGGTGCAGAGGGCGTTGGGGGCGGAGCCGACTACATCGATCCGCGCACCGGCACAAGCGTGACCTGGGCGGCACCGGCCCTCAACGACGTCCTCTATCGATATGACGAGGAGGAACTCCGGTACTGGCTCACCTGGGGTCGACCGGGGAGCCCGATGCCGGCCTGGGGCATCGAAGCAGGAGGCCCTCTCAACGATCAGCAGCTCGACTTCGTTATCGAGTACCTCAAGTCGATTCAGATTCCACAGGAAGAGGCCGTCTCGGCAGTGAACGGGGCCGTCGCAGCCGAACTGGCCACCCTGGAGGGTGCGGCGGCTTCTATCGACACGGCCATCACGGATCAGACCGGGGAATTGGCTGCCATTGTGAGCGCCCCCGATCGTCTGCGATGGGCCGATCAACTCGTCGGCGATCTGGAGCAGGTGCTGAAGGGGGCCGGATCCGGCCTCGACACCGACCTCGACGGACTCTCCGATGACGGCGAGGTACAGATCAATCGCATATCCGAGTTGGCGTTCGCCAACGTAGGAACCGATGCCACTCCGTCCACGACCTCGGCGGCCGACCGACTCATTCTCGAGCTCGACGAGCAGAACGCCTTCACGACCAGCGACCAGACCGGAGAAGCAGTTCCTGACGCCGAGGCAGCCGAGCAGTTCCTGACGGAGCTCGAGAGCCAGGTCACCCAACTGACGCCACTCGTCGCCAATAACGACGCCCTTCGGACCGCCGCCGAAGCGGCTCTCGTCAACCTCGAGGAAGCCGGCGCCGCCGAGCGATATGCCGTCGACTTCGACACGATCGCCGAGGCTGCCTTTGACGGGGATGTTGCTCTGGCGGAGCGGGCCTACGGTCTGTTCTCCGCCTACTGCGCCCGCTGCCACACAGCCGGATACTCGGCTGGACCCCTCGCCACTCTCGCCCCCGGCTCGGGGGCGCTTGGACCGTCACTACGGGATGGTCGCTCTCTGGTCCAATTCCCCGACTTCGAGGATCAATACGAGTTCATCCTCAACGGCTCGGTCAACGGTCGGGCTTACGGTGTGAATGGAATCGGACGTGGCTGGATGCCGGGATTCGGGGCCGTGCTCTCCGAGGCCGACCTCCGCCTGATTGTCGAGTTCGAGAGGAGTCTGCGGTGATCGACATCACCCTCCCCGACAGCGTTGTCTTCCGCGGCCTGTTCGTCACCATCGGCTCGGTCCTGGTGTTCTACGGAAGCGTCTACCTCCTCGTTTACACGAACCTCGGTAAGAAGCTCGGATTCCTCATCTCGGGGGCTGCCCTGTTCGGCTGGCTAACGCTCAACAGCCTCCTGTTCGTCATCTATGCCCCGCGCGGCCCGCGGCCGGCCATCATCGATGGGCTCAACTTCTTCGAGGTCCGGATCGTGGCGCTCAGCTTCATGGTTGGCTTCGCCATTCTGTTTGCCATGTTTGTCGTGGCTCTAAATCGTTTCGAACAGGTGGATTCCGACCTGCCCTAACCGGCCCTAGGCTTTGGGGTCAGGTGAAAGGCATCCCCCCGGCCACAGTTCAGCGGCTCCCGATTTATCTTCGGTGCCTGACTGACTACGAACCCGAGACGATCTCCTCGGAGACGCTCGCTCAACTGGCCCGCGTCAACTCAGCCAAGGTCCGCAAAGATCTGTCGTTTCTTGGTTCGTACGGCACCCGCGGCGTCGGCTACGACGTCGATCACCTCGTCTATCAAATTGGCCGGGAGTTGGGACTGACCAAAGACTGGGCCGTCTGCATCGTTGGCATGGGCAACCTCGGGAAAGCGCTTGCCAAGTACGGCGGATTCGGTGAGCGGGGATTCGCCATTCTTGGAGTGTTCGACACAGACCCGGCCAAGATCGGCAAGACCACCGGCGGCCGAACGATTGAGCCGATGTCGGCCTTCGAGAAGGCGGTGAAGGACCGTCAGCTCTCGATCGGGGTCATCACCACTCCAGCCGGGGCTGCCCAGGAGGTAGCCGACATCATGGTCGAAGCCGGAATCACCTCAATCCTCAATTTCGCTCCCACGGTTCTATCGAAACCAGATCACGTCGATGTGCGTCGCGTCGACCTCTCGACAGAGCTCCAGATTTGCAGCTTCTACCTGGCCCGGGGAGCCGGGAAACAGGCCAGCTGACTCCACAAGCGACGCCAACCCTCTACGCTGGGTTGGAAGGAAGGTTGGATGATGGCTGATCGCCCGTACGTCGAGCTTGTCACCAAAGAGAACTGCCCCCTGTGCGAGACGGGCGCTGAGACCCTCCAGCGCGCGACGGCCAGATTCAAGATCGACATTCGAGAGATCGACATCTTCGATGATGACGACATCTACGACGCCTACTCCACCAGGGTTCCCGTCGTTCTCGCCCCCAATGGATCAGTCATCGACGAAGGCAAGCTGAGCCAGGCGAAGCTAACGCCGGCCTTGTTGAGGCTCAAAGTTTCCGGGTAAGCCCGGCGCTAGCCTCCCCCGGTGCGCCCCGTCACCACCATCGTCATCGTTGTGTTGCTGTTGATCATCGTGGTTAGCGCGCTCATCAAGATCATCCAGGTTTTCTGAGGCAGCCGGAGATCAAGCCGTCTTGCGAAACACAACCTGGTGGCCCTCGGTGAGATTGAGACGCTCGGCGGCGCTGCCGCCTCTGACGGCAATGGCGGCCAATCCGTACGAGTCGACATGGAGGAGGGGTTCGCCCTGCTCCACATCCCCGTAGGCGACGACCCACGGCAAGTCATACTCGGCGGCGCCGACCTGCACGGTCAGCTCGGTGCCGGGGGCCGCTCCCAGGCCACTCAGATCCTCGGGTGACACATTGGTCTGGCAATTCCCGAACTGATCGAGCCACCACACCTCCCCGCGGATACCTTCACCCTCCGGTTCGACGAGCGGCAACAGCAGCGGAGTGAGTGATTCATTCCCGAGCACGGGACCGAGATCGGTGATGGCGGCCTGTCCGGCGGCCAGGACGGCGGCGGCCGGAGCAAATACGTCCCGGCCATCGAAGGTCGCTCCGCCGAGCGAAGGGACTCGAAATCGCTCGTCCTCGAGGGCGACGATCGAAGAGGCACCTCCCATCATCGCCACCGCCGGCGCCAGCACTCCGTTGTCGGGGCCAACGAAGTGGCCCCAGGCGGTCTCGGCGGCGATAGGACGGCGCCCCGTTCCGACCCCTGGGTCGACCACGACAAGAGCCACACCTTCGGGGAGATACTGAACGGCCCGCAGTAGTGCCAAAGCCCCGGCTCGGACATTGCCGCGTTCGACGCCGTGGGTGACATCGATCACCCGTAGCCCCGGCTCGATACGCGCCACGACCCCATGGACAACGCCGACGAACTCATCGGTCAGGCCGAAGTCAGAGAGAAAGGAGATAGGACGCACGACCAGAGAGCCTAGGTGGCAGCGTCGGTTGATGGCGTGCCGGAGCGGGGCCGAATTAGACCAGCCACGTAGACGGTCTGGGCGCCGAGGGCGAGGATTCCGGCAGCGGCCAGGCCTCCACCCGAGGGGAGCGTGACGGCGGTTGGGATCAGGGCGCCGAACACCCAGGCCAGCTGGAACAACGTTTCGGCACGGACGAACGCTCGACCGCGGTCATCGTGGGAGACCGACCGTTGGAGCAGTCCATCAAATGCGAGCTTGGCAACGCCCCAGGCGAACCCGGCGGCGGCGGCCAGCGCCGCGCCTGCCAACAATCCAAACGCCTGGGCGGCGACAAAAGCCGCGGCGGCCTCGATGGCAAGGGCCGCCACCACCATCGGTTCTTCACGGAGGATGCGCTCGAGCCATGCGGCGACGATGGCTCCCAGCAGATAGCCGAAGCCAGCGGCTCCGAGCAGGAATCCGAAGTCAAGCAACCCTGCTTGCTCGTCTCGAAACGCGAACGCAAGCAGAAACAAGAGGAACCCGTTGATGAAACGCACCCCGGCGGTGGCGAGCTGAGCCAAGCGCACCGAGCGGGCCACCTGTAGCAAACCGCGGCGTACCCCCTGTGTCTCTGACTTGGGCGGGTACGGCACACCCTGCGCGGCGATCGCCGAGATTGCAAACGCAACCACCGAAAGAAGCAGGGCAGCCCGGCTCCCGACGTCCTCAGAGATGGCACCGAGCCCTGTGGCGAGACCACCACCAACCACCGCTGCAACGGCTCCCGACACCACTCCGATCTTGGCCATACGCGCATTCGCCGCCACCAGTTCGTGCGATCCTTCGAGCGCCACGGGTAGAAGCGAGTTGCGGCTGATGCCGTGGGCACGGGAGAACACAAGCATGAAGAACGCGAGCGGAAACAGGATGATGTCGTTGTCCAGGTTCAGAACCATGAGAACGGCCACGACCGACCGCAGGGCCGAGGCTGCCCCGAGGCCGCGCCGATAGGCCACCGGAAATCGGGAGAACAATCCGCCCAGGAACGGTCCGATGACCGCGAAGGGCGCCAGTGTCACCGCCAGGTAGAGCACGACGTTGCTGCGTGCCTCACTCGGGTCCGGCGTAAGAAACAAGATGTCGGCCAGCGCCACTGCGACCAGGGTGTCCCCGGCGGCGTTGAAGGCGTGGGTCAGAGCCAGCGCCCGGAAACGAGGGCCCTTGGCCGACAGAAAGGCATCCACCCTGGTCGTCACCGCTTTGGTGGATCGCCGGGTTACCCGGCGAACTGCGCTCTTCTTCTTGGGAGGGGTGGGAGGGGTGGGCTCCATGGGATCACGCTACCGGAGAGTCAGCAGTCAACAGTCAACAGTCAACAGGAATCGTCGCAAGCTCTGACTGTGAACTGTGAACTGTCTACTGCTCGCCGGGGACCGGGTCTTCCTCCACCGCGACTGCTCGCCTCTGCTCCAGGCGGGAATAATCGAGGATCTCTTCGAACAACCGATGAACGACTTTCGGGTCGAGGCCGAGGCGTTCGGCTTCGTCGCGCACGTCGGCGAGGAGGTCCACTTCCCGGTCGGGGGATCGAAGCGGAATGTCCTCCTCCACTTTGATGCGGGCGATCTCGACAGCCCGCTTGACACGTCGACCGAGCAGTCGAACGATCTCACGATCGACGAGATCGATGTCGGCCCGCAACCTCACGATGCCGAGGGCGTGCATGAGCGCCAAATACTCGACGCGATCGAGTTGATGCGGGCCCTCGGTCAACGCCTCGTCGGGCGCAGGATGCACTTCGACCATCAGCCCGTCCGCTCCGGCGGCTCGTCCCGCCAGGGCAAGCGGGGCAACGATGGCGCTGGCACCCGAAGCGTGGGAGGGATCGATGATGACCGGAAGGTGGCTGAGTTGCTTGACCACCGGGATCGAACTTATGTCGAGCGTGCTGGCCGTCCGCGTGTCGAAGGTGCGGATGCCCTGCTCCCCCAGCACGACGTTCATGTTTCCCTCGTTGAGAATGTATTCGGCCGCCATCAACCACTCGTCGATCGTTGCCGACGGGCCCCGCTTGAGAAGCACTGGTCGCTCGGTCTGGCCGACCGCTCGCAGGAGAACGAAGTTCTGCATGTTGGAGGCGCCGACCTGCACCATGTCGACGTGCTCGGCAACCACCCCAACGTCATCGGGTTCGGTTACTTCACTGACGACCGGAAGGTCATAGGTGTCGCCGGCCTTACGCAGATAGCGGAGCGCCTCAACTCCAAGTCCCTGGAAGTCGTAGGGCGAACGGCGAATCTTGAACGCGCCACCTCGCAAGATTGCGGCGCCCCCCTCGGCGATGAACTCGGCCGCCTCCATGATCTGGGCTTCCGATTCAATGGCGCATGGACCGGCGATGACGGTGAAGGCACCTGCCCCGATCAGCACGTTGCCTACCGTGACAGAAGTTTCACCCTCTCCGTTGCGATGCGCTTTCATCTCCATGGGTCCTCCTCATCGGCCCCGGAATGCAAAAACCCGGAGCCTTGCTCCGGGTAGTGGTTGTGTGTCGCGCGACCTCTACCCGGACTGTGGCCCGGTAAAGAAGAAGCGCGGATAGGTAGCCGTTTGCATGTGGCGGGGAGTGTAGCCAAGCGAATCGCCGTCTGCCGACGCCGAGCACGTCGCCCGGTTCTGGCCGGCGATCGACGACCGGTGACCTCCTAGAAGAAGAGCCCATCAATCGCGATCACTCCGAACAGCAGTGTGAGATACACGTTGGAGTAGCCGAAGAAGCGCATGGCCTCGTCGGTATGGGAGCGGAGGCGCCACGCTCCCACCAGGAAGCCGGCCCCGAGGATCACCGACGACACGAGGTAAACGAGGCTCATATTGCCGGCTGCGAAGAGAACGAGGCTCAGTGCCACCAGCTGAATGCTGTAGAGAAAGATGCTGTGCAGGGTCGCTTCCTCGCCGACCACGACCGGAAGCATCGGGATACCGGCCCGCGCATAGTCCTCCTGATACCGCAGCGAGAGGGCCCAGAAATGGGGTGGAGTCCAAAAGAAGATGATGGCGAACATCACCCATGGCGCTACAGACAGCGAGCCGGTAACTGCCGCCCATCCGACGAGAACGGGAACTGCTCCGGCCGCCCCTCCGATGACGATGTTCTGGCTGGAGGAGCGTTTCAACCAGAGCGTGTAGACGAACACGTAGAACAGCAGCGCCGCGGTTGACAGAATGGCCGCCAACAAATTGCTGGTGACCCAGAGCCAGGCAAATCCGGCGACGCCGAGAGCGATTCCGAAAACGAGCGCGTGCATCGGCGGGACCTTCTGGGTCGCCATCGGTCGATGGGCGGTCCGGCGCATCACCTGATCGATGTCGCGGTCGATCACGTTGTTGATGGCGTTGGCTCCACCGGCCGACATTGTCCCCCCGATGAGCGTGGCGACCACCAGCCAGGTCCCCGGCCACGAGCGCTCGGCCAGAATCATGGCCGGCAACGTCGTGACGAGCAGCAATTCGATGATGCGCGGTTTGGTGAGAGCGACATAGGCACCGATCCGGCCCCGCAACGTCGAAGGGGCGGCCCGGGGATCGGTGATCGTGACTCCCGAGGCACTCATGCGGTCGCTCCGACCCGGCGAGTTGCCAGCACATCGGCCGCCAGGACAACCAGACCCATCCACACGAGGTCGGCCACGAGCAGGTGCACAACCTGGATCCAGATCGGCGCTGCCAGCAGAGCATTGATGGTCCCGAGCCCAAGCTGAACCAGCACGAGCAGGCTCACGAACCGGGCGATGCGCCCCACCCGTCCCTGCCGTGATTCGGCCAGCTCGTTGACAACCCAAACGGCAAGCAACCCGGTGCCGATCGCAATTACGGGGTGGAAGATGCGGAGGCGCTCGAACACGTGCCCGGCTGCCGACAGTTCCCGCTCGAGACCTTCTATGAACGAGTCCACCGGGAACAGAGTGTCACCCAGGGCGGCAATGGCCCCGCTCACGCCGAGCATGAGCATGGCGACACCTACCGCTCCGATCAGGCGTCGCTCCCGCGGCGTGGCCGGCTCGTCATGATCGGGGGCAGAAGTCGACGCCCACCAGGCGGTCAGGGTGGCTGCCGCCAACAGCAGCAATGTGTTGACGAAGTGCCCGGATTGCCAATACGCCCGGCTGACGCCTTCGAAGTCCCCGGTCTGCTCAAAGAGGACGAGCCCGGCACCGACCAGCGACTCCACGATGACAAGAAAGAACGTGGCGGCGGCGGCCCGCCGCACGTGATGACCGGCCGGGAACTCCCGGAGCGAGGTGACGAGCAGATAGAGGATGAGTACTCCAAGCCCGGCGCTCGAGACCCGATGAATGAATTCGATTGCCGTCTCCGCCGAGCCGCTCAGTGGGAGGACGTCGCCATTGCAGGTTGGCCAATTGTTGCCGCACCCGGCGCCCGATCCGGTGGCGCGGACAATCGCGCCCCACAGGACGACAAACACAGTGATTCCCACCGTGAGCCAGGCAACTCGCGCGAACCGGTTCATGTTCGGCACAGGTTACCGAGCATGAGTAATAGGGAACCGGGGACTATGCCAGTGATCATTCTGAGAAAGTCGCGAAAAACGTAACTAATCCGTTTGGGAGCGCGTACGATGACACCTGGGGGAAGAGCCCCTTCTCGCCGTCGTCGGCGAGGTCCCAATCAACACGGAGATTGATCCATGTCGCAAGTAGGCAAACGCCAGACGCTCGCACTTCTCACCGCCCTAATGACCATGTTCGCATTGCTCGTGTTCCCCACGGAAGGCGCGCTCGCAGCCGACACCAACGTTGATTGCGGAACACAAGACCTGCAGGTCGCAATCAACACAGCCATCGGCGGCGACACCATCATCATCGCGGACGCGAGCATCTGCACCGGCAACTTCACCGTCGGTAAGGCCCTCACCATCCGGGCGGCGACTGCCGCCGGCGCCACCCTCGACGGCAATGGCGTCGATGGGGCCCCGGTTCTCGACATAACCGCTGGCGACGTGACGTTGCAGGATCTGACCATCACCGGCGGCCTCAACAGCGCCGGCGACGGCGGTGGAATCCAATCCAACGGAATCCTGACCCTCATCGACACAACCGTCACGGCGAACAGCGCCGCCAATGGTGGCGGTATCTGGAACGACGGCACCCTCAACGTCACCGACTCGTTCATCACGAACAACACCGCCAGCAACGGCGGTGGCGGCCTCCACAACATCTCGGGAGGTGCCCTCACGGTCACGAACTCCGAGATCACCGGCAACCAGGCCGAGCACGCGGCCGGCGCCCTGAACAACGGCGCGGGCGACACCGGCAGCACAGCCGTGTTCGTGGACTCCCTGGTCTCAGGAAACGACGCCGTCGGCTTCAACGGCGAGCCTGCCGGAGGCGGAGGAATCTACAACTTCGGCTTCCCTGCCGATACTGTGAAGGCGCAGCTAACGCTGACCGGCACCGAGGTCTCGGGCAACACGTCTGGCGAGGGCGGGGCCGGGATTCGCAATGCCGATGCCTCGGCGACATTGACCGATGCGACTGTGACCGGCAACGTTGCGACCGGCGGTGGCGGCGGTATCCGGACCTCGGGCACCATGACAGTGGCCGACAGCGATATCTCCGGAAACTCGGCCACCACCTCAGGTGGCGGCATCGCCAACGACGGGACCGGCGCAATCCTCACCGTGACCGGCACGACCATCGACGGGAACGCCGCCACAACGGAAGGTGGCGGTATCTCGACCACTCTCTCCGCTACGGCCGACATCCAACATTCGTCGATCACACGCAACACGGCCAACGCCGGTGCCGGTCTTTCCAACGCCGGAACACTGGACATCACCAACACGACGGTGAGCGCCAACGTAGCCGTTGCCCAGGGTGGCGGCATCCTGACGTCCGGCGCACTGACCGTGGACCATGCCACGATCTCCACCAACAACGCCGGTGTCACCGGCGAAGGCGGTGGTATCCGCGTTATTGGAGCCCCGGCGGTGATGCTCACGGGCACCATCCTGTCGGGCAACCTCGGCAACGCAGGCGAGGACTGTTCGGGTCTCCTGACGAGCGGCGGGTACAACCTGGTTGGCTTGAAGGCCTCGCCTTGTCTGTACACCATTCACGCTTCCGATCTGCCTGCTCCGTCCCTCCCGATGTTGGGTGCACTCGGCTTCTACGGTGAGACCACCGAGCACCATCCGCTCCTGGCAGGCAGCGACGCCGTGGACGCCGGCGGTGCCTGCGGACTGGCCACAGACCAGATCGGAACGGCCCGGGCACTTGGCGCCGGCTGCGACGTCGGTGCGATTGAGTTCGTCGCCGACCAGGTCTTGCTGGTCGAGCCAAACGGCCGCTGGCACATTCGAATCGACGGCATGCCCGACCGGACCTTCTGGTACGGCGATCCCGACGACGTCCCCCTCTTCGGAGATTGGGACGGCGACGGTATCGACACTCCGGGCGCCTACCGCCAGGGACCCGGTGGCGGCTATGCCTACATGACCAATAGCCTCCCGGCAGATGACGCGGTCGGAGTAGCCGACTTCAACTTCTTCTTCGGCGATCCCGGGGATGAGGTCTTCGTCGGCGACTGGGACGGTGACGGCACCGACACCCTTGGTGTCAATCGTGGTGGACACATGTTCCTGACCGACACCAATGGGAGTGGCGGACTGCCGGTCCCGACGGACTACGACTTCTACTTCGGGGTCGACGGGGACCGCGCCTTCGGCGGAGATCCCGACGGCGATGGCAACGACAGCGTCTTCCTGTACCGCGGCACAGGCCCGGGAGCCGGATTCGTGTACTTCACGAACGAAACCCCGGTGGGCCCTGGTGGCGTGGCGACGACGGCCGACAACTTCTTCTTCGGAATCGCTTCGGACAGCTTTGCGTCCGGTGACTGGAACGGAGACGAAGTGGACTCCGCGGGCATCTTCCGCGGCTCGGACACCACCGTCTACTTGACGAACACCAATGCCAGTGGAGGCGCTCCTGCGCCAACCGATGACAGCTATGTCTGGGGAACCGCCGGCTGGGTTCCGGTAGCAGGCGTGTGGGGAGACACCCCCACCTAGGCATCACGGACCAGAGAATCGAGAACGGGCCCCCTCACGGGGGCCCGTTCCTCGTGGCCTCATTCCCCCGTCGATCCTCCGGGGCCCTAGGTTTGGGGCATGGCGATTCTCGTGTACGGATCCCTGGTTCCCGACATCGTGTTCACCGTCCCGCGCCTGCCCCTGGCCGGGGAGGACCTTCCCGCCAGCTCAGTCGCGCTTGTTGCGGCGGGTGGGGGCGGCAACGTGGCGGTGGCCCTGGCCGGATGGGGATACGATGTCGTGGCCGGTGGCAACTCGGTCGGCGATGACCCGCTCGGGCGCTGGGCAGCCGAGGAGTTCTCCTACCGGCAGATTGGCTTGCCCGACAACTACGTGGTGCCCGGTGGGGTGACCGCCGCCAATGGCATCATCGTCACGCCCGACGGCCAACGAACCATCATCGGGAGCGATTACTCGGCGGTCGCCTGGCTGCCCATCACGCGGTGGGATGGCATCGATGCGGTGATGGTGGACGGCTACAGCGGACGGGCAGGAGAAGCCGTCATCACCGAGGCGTCGAGGCGATCATTGCCGGTGGTTGGGACCGACCGCACCGGACCCGCTGCCTCCGGATTGTCGATGCTTCTGTGGTCGGCCGCCGAGCATCCTGATCCGACCGAAGCGGCCACCACCGCGGCCACCGGCCCCTTCGTAGTCGTTACCGATGGCCCTCGCCCGGCCTTCGTGTATGAGCCGAACGGCGCCACCCGCAGGGTCACCCCCGAGGCCCACGAGGCCGTTGACAGCACCGGAGCGGGAGACTTGTTCGCCGCAGCCATCACGGCCGGGCTAAGCGACGGCCTGGAGCAGGCAGCAACCATCCAACGGGCTCTCGATGTGGCCAGTCGATACGTCGCAGGTGGACTGCGTTCGGAAATTCCGCCGCTCACTAAAATGGAGTGATGAAGAAGATCTTCTTCCTTCTCATCCTGGCCGTTGTCGGCCTGGCGGTGTTCAAGTATCTGAACGACGAGAGCTACTGAGCCTTCTCGACGAACTCGACGACCGCCTCGGCGATTTGCCGAGCGTGGGTGAATATCGCCTCATGACGCCCACCTAGCTCAAGGACCACCGGATCCTTGACCAGCCCGGCCAGCTCGTACTGAACGCTCGGGCGGATGATCTGATCTCGGGTGGGAATGATCACGAGCGCCGGGGCTGCCAGCTGCCCCACCCATTTGCGGGAATCGAACCGCTTGATGGCTCGGAGCGCCCGCATGTTGAGCTCGGTGTCGCGAGCCAGCATGACATCCCACAGCCACCGGTCATGCTCGGGACCAAACGCCCCGGCGTGGCGCAGCACGGCGTGGGAAATCCGGGCGCCCTCGAAATTGCCCAGCTTCCACAGAACCCGCAGAAGGACCATGCCGACCGCGTCGACGACCGGCCGGCGCATTGGCTTGGCGGCGGTGGCCGCGAAGACCGCCCACTTGACGTGTCCCGGATGACGCCGGGCCAGGGCTTGTGCCACCATGCCCCCCATCGAATATCCGAAGACCGTGGCCCGGTTCACCTCGAGCACATCGAGGACGGCCGCGATCTCATCGGCCACAGTCTCGATCTCGTAGTCCTCGTAGTGGCTGCTCGAGCCCCCGTAGTTGCGCTGGTCGATCATGATCACCCGGAATCGGTCCACGAGGAAAGGGACGAGTCGGGAGAACGTCTCAACGCTGTCATACACCCAGCCGTGTATGAGCACGATGGGTGGCGCATCCGGGAGCCCGGTCTCCCGTACGAGGAACTCTTTGCTCCCCACGAAAACGGTGCGACCCGGCACGGGGAGTGGATGGACTTGTGGGCCACGAGATTTCGGCCGGGTGACGGGTCCGAACAACCGCCACAACGCCCAGCCGCCGATCCCGAAGCCAAGTGCTTTCTTCATAGGCGTAAGTGTACGAGTCGGCCGTGAGCTGTCACCGGTCAACGGTCAACTGTCAACTGCCTACAGAACCTCTATGCCTTCGCCTTCGACGATCTCGCCGATCACGGCGGCCGCCGGGGTGCCGGCTTCGCCGAGAGCGGCCACGAGGTCGTCGCACCGCTCAGCGGCCACCGCCAGCAACAGCCCGCCACTTGTCTGGGCGTCGGCCAGGACAACCTGGTGAACCTCGGCCAGGTCACCGAACCGCGTGTATTCCTTGACAGAAGCCAGATTGCGACCGGTACCGCCGGGGATAACTCCCTGCTCGGCCAGTTCTTCGACCCCGGGCAGGAGGGGTACCCAGCGGTGGTCAACCCGGGCACCCACCCCGGAAGCGGCCACCATCTCGCCGAGATGGCCGAGCAGTCCAAAACCCGTCACATCAGTGGCGGCTCGGACGCCGAAGGCGATGGCTGCCTCCGAGGCTGCCCGGTTGAGTGCCGTCATCACCGTCACTGCTGCCTCGATCTGCTCGGGAGTCGCCCGATCCTGCTTGATCGCCGTTGAGATGAGACCGGTTCCGAGCGGCTTGGTGAGGACCAGTCGGTCGCCCACGTTGGCAGCCCGATTGGTCAGCATCGACTCCGGATCGACAAGTCCCGTGACCGCCAACCCGAACTTCGGCTCACGATCGTCGATTGAGTGCCCACCCACCAGTGTGCACCGGGCTTCGACGAGGATGTCGGCTGCGCCTCGTTGGACTTCAGCCAACATATCGAGCGGTAGCTCCTCGCGCGGCCAGCCAACGATGGAAAGCGCAGTAATGGGTAAGCCGCCCATCGCATACACATCCGAGAGCGCATTGGCCGCGGCGATCCGTCCCCAGTCGAACGGGTCATCAACGATGGGCGTGAAAAAGTCGACTGTCTGCACGAGGGTGATTCCGGGCGCGACCTGATAGACCGCCCCGTCGTCTGGCTGGTCGAGACCGACCAGGAGCGACGGGTGGCGCGTGACCTCTAGATCGTGCAAGGGGCGCAGAACCTGCGCCAGCTCAGCCGGGCTGAGTTTGCACGCTCAGCCGGATCCGTGCGAGTAGCGCGTCAGTTTGATGGACATGGAGAGAAGATTAGGGAGCAGGACGCGTCAGGCACCTTCGCAGTTGACAGTTGACCGTTGACAGTCAGCGAAGCATCCGGCATCCGGGCTCCAGATCCGCCTCGTTACACGGGCCGGTGACAGGTGACCGGTGACCGAACGGCGAAGCCGTTCGTGGTTTCGCATGCAGTCCAATGAATGTATGCTTGGGTCGAGGTTGGATTTCACGCCTGACCCCGGCGTTGCCAACCGGCAGGAACTCCTCACCCCCCTGGGGAACCTGCGCACAGACGGGCCTCGGCACAGCCGGGGCTCGTCGCTTTGTACCCCCTAACCTGGACAGCAAGATGCGTTTTAACCTGCCCAGGCCCCGCCAGCTGGCCCGCAACCTCCGGGACGTAGCCCAGCACCGCCCGGAGACCACCGAGGAGTACCTCGAGGCCAATCCGGAAGCATGGGCACGGATCGCCGAGGTAGACCCGCATGACGCCGCCGACATCCTCGAGGCGCTCGGAATGGAAACAGCCCTCGAATTCATCGAGTCCCTCGAGGCCGATCAGGTCGCCCGCATTCTCGAAGAGATGAATGACGGCGCCGCCGCCGAATTGCTCCAGCTGATGCCAAAAGCGAAGGCGGCCGGCTTTGTCGGCTCCATGGATGCCGACGAGGCCGCCGACGTTCTCAACAAGTTCGATGAGGAGCAACTGCCGGAATTAGTCGGCCATCTCGAGCCCGAAGCGGCCCGCGAGATCAACCGCCTCCTCGCCTACCCGCGGGACAGTGCCGGCGGTCTCATGACCACCGACATCGCATCTCTGCCCCTTGGCCTCAGCGCGGGTGAGGCGATCGAAGCCCTACGTCGCATGCACGAAACACTCGATGATCTGTCCTATGTCTACGTGGTGGATGCCGGAGACCGGCTGAAGGGCGTTGTGTCGTTCCGCGAACTGGTCTTTGCCCGACCGGGCCAGGGGCTCGATCAAACAATGGTGGCGAACCCCGTCAAGGTGCCGGCCGACGCCGACCGTGAAGAGGTGTCCGACCTCATCCAGCGGTACAACCTGTTCGCCGTGCCGGTGGTCGACGGCGAGGATCGCCTGCTCGGCATCGTCACCGTCGAAGAGGCCCTCGAGGCCATTCAGGAGGAAGCCAGCGAAGACATGGCCGTCATGGTGGGCGCCGGATCAGAGGAGACCGTTCGGACCGCGGTCCGGGTATCGATTGCCAAGCGTTTTCCATGGATCGTCGTCAATCTCGTCCTCGCAACCATCGTCGCATTCACAATCGAACGCCAGAAAGATGTCATCGACAACGTCGTCGTGTTGGCCGCCCTGATGCCGGTGGTTGCCCTCCTGGGCGGCAACGGCGGGGCTCAGAGCCTGGCGGTCGTGATTCGGTCGATGGCCATCAACCAGGTACCAAGCCAGATGGTGCCGAAGGTGTTGATACGCGAGGTGCGAATCGGGCTCGTCATCGGAGCGGCTATCGCCGTTCTGGCCGGATTCATGGCCTATGTGATCAGCGGCGCCGAATTCGACGTAGCGCAAGTCATGGCGCTGGCGGTATTCGCCAACTTCTCGATCGCCACCTTCGCCGGCGCCGGGATCCCCATTCTCCTGCGCCGGCTCGGTCTCGACCCGGCCCTGGCGTCGAATATCTTCCTCACGTTCGTCACCGACATGGTGGGGTTTGCGGGGTTCCTGGTGATCGCGACCGCCCTTCTCTAGGTCCCGGCATCCGGCATCCGGCATCCGGCAAAGAGCGACCATCGTCGCGCACGAAACATGACGCGGCCGAGAAGTGACAGAAGGCACTGCCCAACAAAAGAAGGCCGGCTGGTGGGCCGGCCCTCTTCTGGAGGAGGAGCGTTGAAGGAGTGACTTTCAACACTTCTTGCATCGGTACCCGCGCCAAAACCTAAGGAAGCAATGGAGCCGGTCCCGAGGCGACTAGTCACGAGCCAACCGCCAACCGCCAACCGCCAACCGCCAACCGCCAACCGCGGCAAGCCTCCGGCCCGCGCACTCCGAGTTGCGAAGCAACTCGCAAGCAACGCCGTAGGCGTTGCCGGTGACAGGTGACCGGCGACCGGCGACTACGTAGTCCACTCTTCGAAGGTCACCGCGAGGGGGGTGAAGTTGACGGCGCGGAACCGATTCGCAAGTTCCTCGAATAGCTCGGGATCTGGGTCGACGGCCATCGCCCACTCCGCCAACTCGAGTCCGGGCCGCCAGCCCGCCGAACCGAGCGTCTCGTCGACGCGCATCCGCCAGTCCTCCGGGCCATCCGGGCGGCCGGCCCAGTAGCGGTGGAGGCGCTGGGCTCTTCTGACCGCCCGGGTCACGATCTTGACTGCCTCGCGATCAAGCGACTCACCATCGCCGATCGAAACCTCCAGCCACTCCGCGAAAGCCCGCTCGTCCCAATCCTCAGGCAGCATGACGACCCCTTCGAACAACCGGTCGAACGACCGGAGTACGTCGAGTGCCCGATCGGCAGCGCTCATTTGCCCGGCGCCATCAGAGGGAAGCGGCCACCCTGGCCGAGAACGCTGCCGCCAGTTTGCGGGTCTCCTCACCAGGGGCGAACTCGGTGGACCCAACCGCCACCACCGGTGCCACCTCTTTGAGAGTCGAAAGTGCCACGACCTCGTCGGCGGCCAGCAATCGGTCGACGGTCCATCGACCCTCAACCACCGCCAGGCCAATATCGGCGGCGGTCATGAGCATCTCGCCGCGAGTGACCGAGGCGAGGATGCCGAGATCCATGGCGGGGGTTTCGAGGACGCCGTCGATGAACCAGGCCACCGTCCAGGTGGGGCCTTCGAGTACCCAGCCGTCGCGGGAAATGAGGAGCGCGTCGTCAAAACCCTCCCGCTTGGCGTGGCGCCCGGCCGACATGTTTGGAGCGTAGGAAATGACCTTGACGCCCGTTAGATCCCAGTCGATGCCTCCCGAATGCCACGGAGCCACCACCGGGAGGATCCGAAAGGTGTCGTTCCTCTCTGGTAGCGGCTCCCACATCACGATGCAGCGGGGCGGGACGTCGAGTCCCGGCACCGTTCCTCCCCTCGTCGCCACCAGTCGCACGAAACAGTCGCCACCGTCGGCGGCGACTGCAGCTATCCACTCGGCAATGTTCGCTCGGGGCGGCAAGTCGAGCTCCAGTTTCTCCGCTCCGGCCGCCAGCCGGTCCAGGTGGGCGTCGAGGGCGAACACTCGTCCGCCATAGGACCTCGCCACCTCAAAGAGGCCGTCCCCTCTTTGCAGACCCCAGTCAAAGACCGAGATGGCGGCGGTCGTCGAGTCGGCGGAAGCGCCGTCGATGAGAACTCTCACACGACCGACACTAGTGGGCGCTCTCCTAAAGTCGGGCCGATGCGAGTCCTCATGACCGGTGCCACCGGCTACCTCGGAAGCGCCATGCGCGAGCAAGTACCCGACGGAGTCGAGATGATCGCCATGGGCCACACCCGCGGCGGACTGTCCCTCGACGTGACCGACCCGATCGCCGTGCGAAACGCCGTCCACCAGCACCGCCCAGACGTGGTCGTGCATCTGGCGGCCGTCAGCATCACAGGCGATGCCGCCAGGAATCCCGACGCTGCCATCAGCGTGAACGCGGCCGGGACCCGCGCCGTGGCAGCCGCCACCGGTCTGAGCGGCGTGCGGCTGGTGGCCATGTCGAGCGATGTCGTCTTCGACGGCACGACGGCACCGTATCGAGAGGACTCAGTTCCCAACCCCATCAACCCCTACGGGGCATCGAAGCTGGCCGGTGAAGAATCGATAGTGGCCGAGCATCCGGACCCGCTCATCGTCCGCACATCTGTCCTGGTGGGACGCAACCGGGCCGACCGGTACCCGTTCTCGATGTACGTTCTTCAGCGAGCCCGCCAGGGTCGGCCGGTCGAGCTCTTCGAGAACGAGCGTCGGAACTTCTATCCGGTGACGAGCGCCGCCGCCGCCCTCTGGGAGTGCGCCGGTGCCCCGATCACCGGGATCCTCCACATCGGCGCCACGACCTCGGAGTCACGCTACGAGTTCGGCCGACGATTGTTGGAAGCGGCCGGCCTCGATGAGACACTGGCGATCCCGGCCATTGGCCCGCTCGACCGGCCGTCGGACCTCACGCTCTCGGTTGAACGAGCCGGAGATTTGCTCACCACCCCCATGCCGACCATGGATGAAGTTCTCGACGAGATGCGGCGGGATTTGCACTTGACGTAGGCTCTCGGGTTCAACCTGGAGAAGGGGTAACTGTGAACAAGCCATTACGCGCCCTCGGCGAAGAATACTGGGAGTATCAACTCGAGAACTCGCCGCTCAACGCCCTCATGCTCGGCGACCATCGATACGGCGACCGCTTCGACGAGCAATCCCGTGCGGCTGAGGATCGCACCATCGCGGCCCTCCGGGAATTCGTGGCTCGCGCAGAGGCCATCGACCCGGTCGAATTGGATACCGAAGAGCGCATCAGTCGGGAGGTCCTCATCTTCGAGGCATCGACAAACGCGGAAGACGCCGAGACCCGCCAGGCCGAATTCGCCGTGAACCACGTCATCGGATTCCAAGCGCTGATGCCGGTGATCGCGCCCCAGTTGCCGATCGAGACGGCCGAGCACGCCGAGCAACTCATCAGCATGTACACCGAAATGGGACGAGCCCTCGAGGAGATGAGCGACCGCCTCCGGGAAGGAATCGGGACCGGACGCACGCCGCCCCGCTACGCAGTGGGTGAGACAATCAAGCAGCTCGACGAGTTCGCGGCTATCCCCCTCGATCAGGATCCGCTGCTCGCCACCCGGGTACCAGCTGAGTTCGACGAGACCGCCGCGGCCGCCTGGAAGGAACGGTTGGCCGCCGCCGTCGAGACGTCTATCCGGCCCGCCCTCCGCCGCCATCGCGACCTGCTTGAGAACGAAGTGATGCCGGTCGCGCGACCCGAAGAACGTTCCGGCGTCGGTTGGCTTCCCGACGGAGAAGAGCTCTATGCCCGTGCCATCCATCGGCACACCTCTCTTTCAATGGACGCCACCGAGATCCACGAGATCGGGATGCAGGCGATCGAGCGCCTCGCCGACGAGTACCGGATCCTCGGCTCGCGGGTACTGGGAACCCAGGACCTTGGCGACATCTTCAGTCGGCTCCGTGACGATCCCGACCTTCACTTCTCGAACGGCCCCGACATCGTCGCCGCATCCGAGACCGCGATGGCCAAGGCGAAGGCTGCGATGGGCGACTGGTTCGGACGGCTGCCGGTGGCCGACTGCGGCGTCACCGAAGTCGCATCGGGTCCCGTCGCGTTCTATTTCCCGCCCGCGATGGATGGCTCCCGCCCCGGCACGTTTTTCATCAATACATCTGATCCGACTAAGACCGGACGCTTCGAGATCGAGGCCCTCGCCTATCACGAGGGGATTCCCGGGCATCACCTGCAGCTGGCAATCTCCCAGGAGCTCGATGACATGCCCGAGTTTCGCAAGCACGCCGCTATCACCGCCTACGCCGAAGGCTGGGGCTTGTACACCGAGCGACTGGCCGATGAGATGGGGTTGTACGGCAGCGATCTCGACCGCATCGGCATGCTGTCCCTCGACTCGATGCGGGCCGGGCGCCTGGTAGTCGACACCGGCATCCACGCCATGGGATGGAGTCGCCAGCAGGCGATTGAGTTCATGGCCCGGAACTCACCAATGAGCCTTGGAAACATCGAGGACGAGATCGACCGCTACATCGGTATGCCGGGCCAGGCCCTCGCCTACATGATCGGTCGCCTCGAAATCCAGCGCATCCGCAGCGATGCCGAAGATCGCATGGGCGACAATTTCGATATCAAGGGTTTCCACGACGCCGTCCTCACCCACGGCCTCCTGCCGCTCGAAACGTTGGCAGGAGTTGTCGAAGAGTGGGCGACCGGGGCTACTTCGTAGCCGGCGCAAACCGCCGAACGTATCAACATCTCGGTGGGCGGTGGGCTGAAGAAGGCCTCAGGCCTTCTTCGCCTCTTTCGCCAAGCGCTTGGCGGCGCGGATGTCTTCGATCTTCTCGTAGGTGTCGACGTCGGCAATGGAGGCCCAATCGGCGGCCTGCTCTTCCCACCCGTCGGGACCCTCCCCCAGGCGCCGACCGACGATGGCGACGAAGATCCTCGCCTTGGCCTCACCGAAGCCGGGCAGGGCCCTGAGGCGCTGGTAGAAGTCGACGCCGTCAGCGGCCTCCTGCCAGATCCGTTCCGGGTGACCCCCGTACTCCTCAGCGATGGCCTCGCAGAGCGCGAAGGCTCGCTTTCCCATCGATCCCGGGAACCGATGGAGAGCAGGCTTCTCGACGAAGTGACCGACGAACGCCTCAGGATCCATGGCAGCAATCGAGGTGGCATCGAGCGGCTTACCCAGTCGCTCCTGGAGCAAATAGGGCGCCCTGAAGGCCCATTCCATCTTCACCTGCTGGTCGAGCAGCATCCCGAGCGTGAGCGCAAGAGGGCTCTCGGCGAGCAGTTGATCGGCGTCGGCGTCTCCGGTCCAGGGCAATGATGTAGTGGCCATCGGAGGAGACTAACTGGACCGATACCAGTTGGTTATTGGCAGTCGCCGGTCCTTGCCGAACGCCTTGGTCGTGATCTTGACTCCGGGCGGCGACTGACGGCGCTTGTACTCGTTGCGGTCGACCAACCGGGTGATCCGTTCGACGAGGACCTCCTCGAAACCTGCGGCGACGATCTCGGCGTTCGAGAGGTCTTGTTCGACATACATCCCGAGAATGGCATCCAACACTTCGTACGGCGGAAGACTGTCGGTGTCGAGTTGATCGGGGCGCAGCTCAGCCGACGGAGCCTTCTCGATGATGGCCTGGGGAATCACTTCTTCGTGCCGGTTCCGCCACCGGGCCAGGCTGTAGACCCGCATCTTCAGCACGTCTTTGAGGACTGAGAATCCGCCGACCATGTCGCCGTACAGGGTGGCGTACCCGACGGCCATCTCAGACTTGTTTCCGGTGGTGAGGACCATGGGACCGAACTTGTTGGAGAGGGCCATGAGTAGCGCACCACGGATGCGGGCCTGCAGATTCTCCTCGGCCACCCCGGGCTCGGTGCCCAGGAAGGAAGCTTCCAGCGAGTCGAGATAACTCTCGAACACATCACTTATCGGAATCACGTCGAAGCGGCAGCCGAGCCGTTGCGCCAGCCGGCGGCTGTCCTCGATGGAGCCTTTCGAGCTGTACGGGGAGGGCATCGAGACCCCCCACACCCGGTCTCCACCGATGGCGTCCACTGCGATGGCGGCGCTGAGGGCCGAATCGATGCCGCCAGAAAGGCCGATAACGACCCCCGGGAACTCGTTCTTCTGAACGTAGTCGCGCAGCCCGAGCACGAGGGCGGCATAGATCTCGGCATCCTCCTCGAGGCGGGGATCGGAGGTGGGCCGCGGCGCTGGCTGCGAGGTCCTGAGGCGGTGTTCGGGTGCGCCCGGCAACCCTTCCAGCGTGTCGAATCCCAACTCGGCGTCGGCCCAGAACCGGTCCTCCTGGAACTGCCGGGCCTGATAGACGATGGCGCCACTCGAATCGAGGATCATGCTGCCGCCGTCGAAGACCAGCTCATCCTGGCCTCCGACCTGATTGACGTACACAAGGGGAACACCGGCCGCCGCCACATGACGCTGCAGCAGCTCGACTCGTTCTCGGTGTTTGTCGAAGTGATACGGAGAGGCGTTGATGTTGATGAGAACCTGAGCGCCGGTCTTGGCCTGCAGCAGCGGTGGCCCGTCCTCGACCCAGATGTCCTCGCACACCGAGACGCCGATTGTGCCCTCCCCGATCCCCCACACCGTGTTGGGATCGACCCCCGGAACGAAGTAGCGCTCCTCGTCGAAGACCCCGAAGTTCGGCAAGTGCACCTTGTGATACACCCCGCGGATCTCCCCGTTGTAGAGCAAGGCGGCGGCGTTGGCGATGGAACGCACCGCCGAGTCTTCCAGAGTGCCCGTCGCCACCGGATCGGTTCGGTCGACGAAGCCGACGATGGTCAGCATGGGCCCGCTCGCCGCCGCCAATTCCCGCAGAACCGCCAGATTGGCTTCGATGAAGGCGTCACGGAGCAAGAGGTCCTCGGGCGGGTATCCGGTGGTGGCGAGTTCGGGCAGGGCCAGCACATCGGCTTCCTGCTCCTGCGCCCAGATCATCGCCTCGAGGATGCGATCCCGATTCCCGACGAAATCACCAATGACCTGATTGAGCTGAGCACCCGCAATCCGTATGAACATCGCCACAGGTTACGCTGGGAACGGCTCGACTAACGCACCCCTCTGGATTCCGACAACGTCGTCAGCATCTATTCGAACGCTAGGTTTCGCCTAATGAAACTCGGGCTTATCACACAACTCCACGGTCGACCGGGTGGTAGTGCCCCGGCGCCGACGTGGGATTCGATCAACAAGCGCGCTGTCACCGCTGAAGCAATAGGCTTTGACATGTTCGTCTTCGAGGATGCCCTCCTGTATCGGGGGGAGGAGGCCACTGATGGGGCGTGGGACTCTGTGTCCATCGCGGCCGCGCTGGCAGCGACAACCACCCGAATCAATTTGGGACAATCGGTCGTCAACTCCCCTTATCGCTCCCCGGCCATGGTGGCCAAGATCGCAGACACCATCGACGAAATCTCCGGAGGCAGGTTCGTCCTCGGCATCGGCGCAGGCAACACAGCCGATTCCGACTACGAAGCTTTCGGCTTCCCGACCGACAAGCGGTACTCGCGGTTTGCCGAAGCAATTCAGATAATCCATGGCCTCCTCAGGGATGGCGCCATCGACTTTGAAGGCGAGTTCTACTCGGTCCGACAAGCCGAATTGGTGCTGCGCGGTCCCCGTCAGCAAGGCCCACCGATCAACATTGCGGCGGGAGGGCCCAAGATGCTTGAACTCGTCGCCAGATACGCCGATGCGTGGAACTGGTGGGGCTGGGACGAGACCCCCAAGCAGATCGGCCAGCGACTAGTACCGCTGATTGAGACACTTGAACGAGCGTGCGAGGCCGAAGACCGCGACCCTGCCACGCTGGCACGGACGTTTGACATGTACACCGTTGTTCCCGAGGCATTCGGAACGAGCGTCCAAGACCTCGACATGAAACATCCCGTGACGGGTACGTCCGAGCAGATAGCTGAGTACATCCTCGAGCTCGGCACGCTTGGATTCGGAGAAGTCCGGTGCGACGTGTTCCCGAAGACGCCAGACGCAGTGGAAGCGATGCAACCCGTTGTCGACCTGGTGCACCAGGGCTAACAGCCTCGAAAGGCCGTCGGACCG
>CAXMQV010000021.1:0-2514 GCA_964195905.1 uncultured Gammaproteobacteria bacterium | reverse complement strand
CGCGACCGGAAACTGGCAGGCACCCACTGGGCCGATGGGTCGAAAACGACGAGGTTGGCGGGCGATCCCACGGCAGCCAGCTGCCCGTGGCGGGTGAAGCCGCCGATTCGGGCCGGTGCCACCGCCAGGCGATCGAACAGGATCTCCGGTCTTGATCCCAACCAGGTGCTCACCGAAGCGGCGGCGGTCTCGAGGCCGATCACGCCGAACGCCCCTCGTTCCAGGCCGGCCTCCACCGTTTCCTGCGGGCTGTGCGGAGCATGGTCGGTCGCCACGATGTCAATGGTTCCTTGGACGAGGGCCGCCCGGACGGCGGCCACATCCTGGGCAGTCCGAAGGGGTGGCTTCATCTTGAACCGGGGATCGCGGCTTTTCAGCTCGGAGTGATCGAAACTGAGGTGGTGGGGGGTGGCCTCGGCGGTGACGGGCAAGCCTTCCGCCTTGGCTGCGGCGATGAGATCGACGGCCGCGGTGGTGCTCACATGCTGAATGTGGAGGACGCCCCCGGCCTCCCGCACCACCTGGATGTCACGCTCGACGATGATCGACTCGGCTATCGCGGGCATCCCCGGGATTCCAAGCATTTCGGCCACTTCGCCGGCATGCATATAGGCCCCGACCGTGAGGGAGGCATCTTCGGCATGCTCTGAGATCGTCGCACCGTGGCCTCTCAGCACCCGGAAAGCTGAGTACAGGAGCCCGGCTGTGGCGACGCTGTCGCCGTCATCGGTGAACCAGCGCACTCCGGCCGCCAGCATCCCCTCGAGGTCCGCCAGTCGCTCCCCCGCCCGACCGTCGGTCACAGCGCCGGAAACAGCGATCGCAACGGTGTCGATCTGTTTCGCCCGCTCCATGGAGGCGGCCGCCCGTTCGCCGGTGTCGATGGGTGGAGCGGTGTTTGGCATCGCCAGGATGGCGGTGTAGCCACCGGCCGCGGCGGCCGCCGCCCCCGTGTCCATATCCTCCTTGTGCTCTTGACCCGGCTCGCGAAGGTGGGTGTGCAAATCGACGAAACCGGGACCGATCCAGCACCCCGAGCAATCGATGGACGAGTCGCCCACCAGTCCCTCGCCGATTGCTTCCACAGAGCCATCCCGGACGAGAAGATCGGTGCTCTGCAGCCCGGCTGCGGTCAGAACCTCGCCGCCCCGGAGCACGATGGATTGGCTCACTTCGCACCACCGCCTCTGGCCGCAGGATTGCTGAAATCAAGAAGAGCGTCGCGGGCGTCCTCGCTGAGTATCCGGATCTCCACCTTCTCCACCCTCGCCGGCCGGGCCATTCTACCGGTCGGCTTGGGCGGCTCCGGTGCCATCAGATGGGCGCTCTGTGCCGGCCAGAGCTGCAAGCACTCCGTTCACAAAGCGTCCGCTTTGCTCGGTGGAGTACCGCTTGGCTAGTTCGACAGCCTCATCAATGATGGTGCCGACTGAGGTACCCGGATCGTTGCGCAACTCCCACAGGCCGATACGGAGCACCGCACGATCGATCGGCGGCATGCGGTCGACTCGCCAATTGGTGGAAGCGGACTCGAGGGCCTGGTCGAGCGATGCCCGATCCGCTAAGACGCCAGCCACCATCCGTCCAGCTTTGCCGGCTCCGGGCTTGACGGGGACGGGCTCTTGCTCGGATCGCTGCTCCGCCTCGTACAGAGCGCGCAGCGCTTCCTCCCGGGCCGAGCCTTTCATGTCACACGCGTCATGTAGTCGCCGGTTCGGGTATCTACCTTCACGAGGTCGCCGGGCTCTACGAACAGGGGCGCCTGGATAATGAGGCCGGTTTCCAGGGTGATCGGTTTCGTGGCCCCTGAGACCCGGTCGCCCTTGACCCCCGGTTCGGCATAGGTGACTTTCAGCTCGACAGATGTCGGCGGATCGACCGAGATCGGACGTCCGTTGTACATCGGCAGCAAGGCGACGGTTCCCTCGGTGAGGTAGTCGGCGGCCGCCCCGACCTCCTCGGCGGAAATGGCGAGCTGGGCATAGGTCTCGTTGTCCATGAAGTGAAACCCGAGGTCGTCCCGGTAGAGAAACTGGTGCTCGCGCCGGTCGATGACGGCTCGTTCGACGTTCTCGTCCGGACGGAAAGTGCGCTCGACCAGGCCACCTCCATCGAGGTTCCTGAGCTTCATCTTGACGAAGGCCCTGCCCTTGCCGGGCTTGGTGTGGTTGTGCTCGACGACCTGGTAGAGCCCGTCGTCGAGGACGAGGGCCTGTCCGGTCCTGAGTTCATTGGCTGAGGGCATAGAAGCCATGATACGGGTACTTCGCGGAGGGATCGACCTGGTCGGCGGTACCGGGCTGCCGGCTACCCGCCTGAGGGCTGGTCTGGCTGGATGGCGGCCGGCGCGATGGCGTCGAGGGCGAGGTTGAGGGTGGCGTTGTCGACCGATCTCAGGACCGGTCTGCCGATTGCCTCGAGCAGAACCATCCGGACACCACCGGCGTCGCGCTTCTTGTCAAGGCCCACCAGCTCAAGTGCATCATCCCGGTCCAGACCTCCAGGGACCTGCAC
>CAXMQV010000020.1:0-1986 GCA_964195905.1 uncultured Gammaproteobacteria bacterium | reverse complement strand
ACGCCCATTCATCCAGGCGGATGCATCCATCTCGGGCTTGCCGGCCGGTTGCACCCGCAATAGTTCGATCGGGCCGGTGCGTGTTCCCAGCACCACGCGAGCGTCGACGACTCTGACTTCGCCGGGATCGACGGCCACCTCGATGCTCGCTGCCGTCTTCCAGATCTTTATCCGTCCCTCATCGACCATGCACCACGCACCCGGTTTGGGGTTGAAGGCGCGCACCGCCCGGTCGACCGCCTCAGCCGAATGGCGAATCGGGTCGATGTGAGCCTCGTCGGTTGTGACCTTGGCGGCAGCCGTCGCCAAGTCTTCGGTCTGTCGCACCGGAACGATCTCCCCAGCCACATAGCGCGGTAACTCGGCCACCAGCAGGGCGGCTCCAGCCATGGCCAACCGCTCCGTGAGCTTTCCCGCGGTGGTTGTCGAATCGATTGGAATCGCCACGGTGGCGATCACGGGGCCGGTATCGAGTCCAACATCCATCTTCATCAGCGAAACACCCGTTTCTTGATCGCCGGCAAGGATTGCCCGCACCACAGGGCTGGCGCCCCTCCACCGCGGTAGCAAGGAGTAATGGACGTTCAGGAACCCGTGCTGGGGAAGTTCGAGGAGATCTGGCTTGATGAGTCGGCCGTAGGCCGCCACCACGGCGATATCTGGCGACACATCTCGGACGGCGTCAAACAGGTCTTCACCGGACCGTGGCTGGGAGACCGCGAGATTCCAGCCGACGGCAGCATCCTTGACGGGCGGAGCCTCCAAGTGCTGCGAACGACCCCTGGGTCTATCGGGGCGAGTCACCACCAGGGCCACATCCGCGACCTCCCGCAAGGCCGCCAGCACGGGCACTGCAGCCTGGGGGGTCCCCATAAAGACTGCTGTCGTCACATTCCTCCCCTACCGACATCCCCCTCGCGGATCTCGCGCAGCGCTTCCTTGCGGACACGACGCGTCAATCGCTTCAACAAAAGAGTTCCCTGGAGGTGATCGAGTTCATGCTGAAGAACGCGACCAATCAACTCGTCGCCTTCATATGTCACCGGTCTTCCATCAACATCTACTCCGCTCGCCCGGGCATAGGCAGCGCGTTTGATGGGCCAGAATCGCTCCGGGACGCTCAAACATCCCTCCTCGTAGGTCCAGGAACCGCTCGTCTCGTCCATCGTCGGGTTGATGAGGTGAAACGGTCCCTCCCCGATGTCACACACCACAACTTGGAGTGGCATCCCGATCTGGGGTGCGGCGAGTCCGACCCCGGGAGCCTCGTACATGGTCTCAAACATGTCGTCGATCAGTCGATGCAGGTCGCCATCGACCTCGGTGACCGGTCTCGCTTCCATCCGAAGAACCGGATCGGGGTAAGTGCGAATCGGAAAGATTGCCATTTCGCGCTGGAGATTAGAGCACCCGTCTCAGAGATCGACCGGATCGGCATCGATTCGAACTCGGGCTCCGCCCTCACGCCACCGGGCCACTACCTGACGTACCGCCAGCCGGGCCGCAGTCAGATCCGTCCCCTGGAGGAGCCACCTCGTCCGACCGCCGCTGTCGGCCGGTCCGAGAACCTCGGCTCGATCGGCGATGGCGGCCACCAATTCTTCGCCGGCGTCAGGGGCCGGATCGTCGACTTCGAGGATCATTACTTCTCCGCCAGGCGGAAAGCCGGCTGCGGCCCTTGCCGCTGAGTCTTGCCGCACAAATGTCACCGGGTCGGCGCGCCGCAGCGCCTCTATCACCGGATGCGACGGGTCCGACGTCTGCACCAGACCGCGGCGTCCGCTCCCGAGTCCGGCAACCGCCACTGCTCTGGCCAGGAGGCGCAAGGCGTCCTCGCCGGCGCGATATGTCGGAGAGATGATCGGTCCATCGGCATCAACCACGATCGTCATCCCGACGTCGAGTCCGGGAAGGTCTCGCTCGGTGCCGACGACAACCGGTCGACCACTGCCCGGCTCCCCTACGTTCTCCCTCCCCACCACGCGA
>CAXMQV010000019.1:0-4795 GCA_964195905.1 uncultured Gammaproteobacteria bacterium | reverse complement strand
TGCTCATCTGCGAGATGATTGCTGCCGCCGGAGACGAAGGGCGCACCAGAGCCTGACGCGGGGCTCAGTCGGGAATGGCGCCGGCCTGTTTCATCGCCGCCTGGTCGACCAATCGCCCGTGGCTCACGACGGCGCGCGGCGGGGACTGGAAACGGAGAACCTCGGTTACGGTGGCCGGCCTGTGAACCACGAGATTGGCAGGATTGCCGACCGCCATGCGGTGATTGTCGACGTTCATCCCCACCGCCCCGTTGACGGTAACTGCGTCGTAGAGCTTCTCCTGTCCGTCTTCGGTCATCATCCACAGCAGGTGAGCACCGAGGAAGGCGACTTCCATCATGTTGTTGCGGCCGAAGGCGTAATAGGCGTCCGAGATGTCGTCCTGACCGAGAATCACGTTGATCCCGGCGTCCATCAACTCGCCGACCCTGGCATGGAGCGGTCCAGTGTGCGGATCTGAGACCACCGAGACCCCGGCTTCGCCCAGGACTTGCACGAGGCGCCCGAAGTAGGAGTCGCTGTAGAGGTGCATGGCCCGGCAATGGTGGGCGAGGGCCCGACCATTCCATCCCCGGTCGATCGCCTGCTGGGCCATGATCTCGAGTGTTCGAAGCTCGGGGTCGCCTGCGTCGTCGAGCAGCATCGAAATGTCGGCATCGTGGGCCACGGCGAGGTCGAAGGCGGCCTGAATGTGCTCGGCCATGGCCGCGTCCGTGTACTCGATCCACGGGATCCCGCCGACGACGTCGGCTCCCAGCTCCATGGCTCGCTCCATCAGGCCGAGAGCGCCGGCCTCTCTCACGATGCCGTCCTGGGGAAAGGCCACGACCTGAACCTCGACGATGCCGGCGAAGGCATCCCGGGCGGCACACAGGACTTCCACTCCCCTCGTCCCGGCCTTCGAGTCGACGTCGGCCATGGCCCTGACGTGGGTCGTGCCGTAGTAGGCGGCCATGGCCAGCGACCGATTTGCCAGCTCGAGCATCTGGTCGGCGTCCTGGGATCGTTTCACCTCGGCGGCGGCGTCGATGGCCAACGACGCCTTGCCCATCCCTTCGCCCTGGTAGTGGCGGAGAGCCTCCTCGCCCACCTGGGCAAGGGTGAACACCTTGTCGAGATGGAGGTGGGCGTTCGTGAACGCCTCGGTCACCAGCCCACCGGCTGCCTCGATCGTGGTCGTCGCCGTTGGCTCGGCCCGACCGGACGGAACGATCGCCCTGACCGTCCCGTCGTCGATCTCGAGGTCGACCAGGCCCTTCTCGCCGCGCAAGCGGGCGTTCCTGATCGCGATCGCCGGTTTCTCTGCTGCCATTGCCTGCTCCTTCTCCAACGACGGCCTCAGCCCTGCGATTGCTCCAGGAAAGCCATGGCGATCTTTTCTTGAGTCACAGGCATCGATTTGATGCGGGTCCCGAGCGCGTTGTAGACCGCGTTCGCGATGACGGGAGCAGCCGCGATCATTGTGTGCTCCCCCACCCCGCGGGCGCCGAATGGGCCATCGGGCTGCGGGACCTCGACAATGATCGGAATGATCTCGTCTGGGATGTCGAAGGCGGTCGGGATCTTGTAGTCCGTGAAGGTCGGGTTCATCATCTTGCCGTTCTCATCGAAGCGCATGTCCTCGTAGAGGACGGTGGCCAGACCCTGTACAAGGCCGCCCACGATCTGGCCTTTGACGAGGTCGGGATTGATGGCCTTGCCGGCGTCGACGGCCAACGCGGCCTTGCGGACCCAGACCCGGCCGGTCTCCTTGTCGATTTCGAGGACGACGCCGGTGGCACCGACCGTGTAATGCACGTTCGGGTGCCCGCCCTGGCCGGTCTCGGGATCGCTGTTGGCATTCGTGAACTCGGGCATGAACTTGCCGCTGGAAACGATCGGCCCTCCCCGCCAGGTTCCGTCCTCCGTCTGGATACCGTCGATGACGAAGTCACGCAGCGGCTTGACGAACTCGGGGTCGGTCTTGCACCGGACCGATTCGTTCTCCAGGTAGAGCGAGTCATCCTCATAGCCGTAGACCTGATGGATCACCTCGAAGATCTTCTCGCGGGCCTCGATGGCTGCCTTCTGGACGGCCAGGCCCGAGCTCCAGGTGACGTGGGACGCCACCGTCTGCCACTCATACGGATTGCGATCGGTATCGGGGGTCTCAACGCGGATTTTGGCGACCGGCACCGTCAGCACTTCGCTGGCGATCTGGGCCATGACGGTCAGATACCCCTGACCGAGCTCCATGCCCGAAACGGTGATATTGATGCTGCCGTCCTCGTTGAATTTAAGGAATGACGCCGACGAGGCGTTTGGCGGCATGGCCGGCGCCTTCCAGAACAGCGCAATGCCCTTACCGATCACCGTGTTGGGATTCTCTGAGGTCTCTTCGACCCCCCAGTCGATGGCGGCCGCGGTCTTGTCGATGGCCTCGAGCAGCCCAGACGGATTCATGTGGGCGCCGTAGGAAAGCTCGTCGCCTTCCACGATGGCGTTCTTGCGGCGGAACTCGACCGCATCCATGCCGATGCCTTCCGCGAGGCGGTCCATGTGGGATTCGAGCCCGAAGTGAAACTCGGAGTATCCGAAGCCCCGGTAAGGGCCGCCCGGGGGAAGATTCGTGTACATGCACAGTGAGTCGTTTGTGATGTTGGGGACCCGGTAGGGACCGGTGGCCGAGAGCCCTGCGGCGTTTACAACATTGGCGCCGTACTCAACGTAGGCGCCGGCATCCCAGTAGAGCCGATGCTGGACGGCGGTGATGGTGCCGTCGTTCATGACGCCGACTTTGAGTTCGGCGATGACGCCCTGGCGCTGGTACGTGTTGTAGAACTCCTGCTCCCGGGTCCAGCGCACTTTGATCGGCCGCCCTTTGACGAGCGTGGCCATCGCCGCTCCCATGATCTCCATCGACACGCCGGCTTTGCCGCCGAAGCCTCCCCCGATGTAGGGAGTGATGACCCGCACGTCCTTGTGGGTGAACCCGAGCGGCGCCAGCGCCTCGGCAAACAAATGCCGTTGCGTGTGCGGCGATTGGGAAGCGGTCCAAACGGTGAGGCGCCCGGCATGGTCCAGCTTGCTGACCGTGACGTGTGGCTCGATGGCACAGTGGGCGTAGCGGGGAACTCGATAGGTGTCCTCGAGCACGAAATCAGCCTCGGCGAATGCTTTCTCTGTGTCGCCCTTGCGGATCTTGCGCCAGTGGGCGATGTTGGTATTTGCCTTTGGGAAGAACCACGGGACGTGGGTGTAGTCACCCAGATCAGGGTGGATGAGGTCGGCGTCATCGGAGAAAGCTTCCCTGGGGTCGAGCAGCGGTTTCAGTACCTCGTACTCGACCTCGATCAGGGCGGCCGCCTGCACGGCCTGGCGATGACTGCGGGCAATCACGCCGGCTACCTGTTCACCGGCAAAGCGAACATGGTCCTGAGCGAAGATGTAGCGGTCCTCCATGTACATGCCGAATTTGTACGGGAAGTCCTTGCCGGTGACGACCCTTACGACTCCGCTGGCCTCTTCGGCGGCGGTGGTGTCGATGGAGAGGATCCTGGCGAAGGCGTGGGGGCTTTCGACGATGGCGGCGTGCAGCAGCCCCGGCCCGAAATCGATGTCGTCGACGAATTCGGCGGCTCCACTGATCTTGTCGAGCCCGTCGATCCTGACGACGGGCTGACCGACGCTCTTGAGTTCGTCGTCCTTCTGTGCCGCGTCAAAGGGGAAGGTGGTGGTCATGCGGATTCTCCTTTGGCGGCCTCCAGCACGGCTTCGATAATGGGCTCATACCCGGTACACCGGCAAAGATTGCCTGCCAGGGCTTCCTGTACGTCGTGACGGGTCGGATCCGGATTCTGTTCGAGCAGTTCGGTGGCCGACAGGACGATGCCGGGAGCGCAGAACCCGCATTGGAATGCATTATTCGATAGGAACACATCCTGCAACGGGCTCAGGCCGTCGTAGCTGATGCCCTCCACCGTCGTTATCTCATGGCCTTGCGCCTCTACACCCAGGACGAGACAGCTGCGAACCGATCTGCCGTCCATGAGAATCGTGCACGAGCCGCAATCCCCCCGCTCGCACCCAATCTTGGGGCTCTTGGTGCCGACCTTTTCCCTGAGCACTTCGAGCAGGGTGTCGGCGGGAGCTACATCGAGAGCCCAGTCCTCACCGTTGACTTTGATAGCTAGCTGCATTGCCATCCTCTCAGATCAGTCGCGTTTGGTAGTCGGGCCCGTTCCCGGCGAGGCGATCGACCGCTGCTCGCAGGCCGCGCTTGAGCATCACCCGGGTCATGTGAGTGCGGTACTCGGCGGTGGCCCGCATGTCGGTGATCGGACTGATTTCGTCCGGGACCATGGCGACCACCGCTGCGATCACATCCTCGTCGAGCGGCCTGCCTCCCAATGCCTCCTCGATCCGGGGTGAACGGATGGGAGTGGGAGCAACCGCCCCGAACGCGACCCGGTACTCATGATCGGGATACACGACGATGCCGACGGCTGCCTGGGCGAGATCCTCCCCGGCGTAGCGCATAAGTTTCACGTAGACCCCACCGTGGGGACGCACCTTGATCGTCAGGTGGGTGACGACCTCGTCCTCGCTCCGGGCGGTTTGGCGAAGACCAACGAACCAGTCGTTGATGTCCACCGAGCGCGGGCCTTTCGGGCCGGTCATGTGCACCGTTGTGTCGAGGGCGAGCAGGACCGGGCCTGCGTCACATGAGGGCACTGCCGAGCAAATGTTGCCGACCATCGTTGCCCGGTTGCGAATGCCCGCCGAGGCGACGGTCGAGGCCATTTCGATGAGCAGC
>CAXMQV010000018.1:0-51486 GCA_964195905.1 uncultured Gammaproteobacteria bacterium | reverse complement strand
GAACCCGCGACCTCCGGCTTGACAGGCCGGCGTGAACTCCTGACTTCACCACGCCCCCAGTGTGCCCCCAGGGGAATTCGAATCCCCGTTTCTGCCTTGAAAGGGCAGCGTCCTAGGCCTCTGGACGATGGGGGCAGGGCGGTCCTGGAGGATAGCGCCCCTTCCATCGCCCCGATCAAGAGGGCGCAGAGATTATAGGCGGACGCTTCTCCTCCCCGTCGGGTGCTCAAGCGTGGACGCCAAACGGAGGGTCATGGTTTCCCCCTCCGTACCTCCTCCTTCGGCGGAGGTACCCCTCCCTCAAGCCTCGATCCACGGTTGCTTTCCGTTTCCTCCCCCGGAGGGGGAGGTGCCCCGTAGGGGCGGAGGGGGCGCCCGATTGACGCAAGAGAACGTCCCCCTCCCCGGCTCCGCCGGGACTCCCCCCCTCCGGGGGGAGAAGGAATCCCCACCCGTTTCGCGACGGGACCCCCCGGCTGGCCCGGCCGATCGGGTCCTCGGACTGAGGCCAAGGGCGAGAAGATCGACCCGGCGAAGACGATCTACCGAAAGAGGAAGAGGTCGTAGCTCTCGACCATGTGCTGACTACCGGTCTTGGTGTCAATGACGAGACGCTCACCCGCATCCTCGGCTCCGGCTGGCGACCATGCCCTCAATTCGGCGATGATCCAGCGACCGTCGTAGGCGATGGGACCGACAACTCGATCGGCCGGGACGATCCACCGGTCGAGCTCGACTCCCAAGACATCACTCACCGCCAGGATCGTGGGACGATGCAGGGTCTCCTCAACGACGTAGGCAAGGCGTTGACCGTCAGAAGAGGGATGGGCGTACCCCGTTGCCCCGGCCGGTTCGACTTTGCGGAGGAATTCGGCAACTGGCACGCCAGCCCGCTCAGAGATCTCGAAGAGCTCGAACCACGTGGCGTCGCCGGAACCAGTACTGACGACGAGCAGGTCATCGACAATCGAGGCGAAGTTCACGAACGCCTCGTCGGCGCGATCGAGGAGTCGGACTCGCACTCCGGTGTCAGGGTCATGAGCGAACAGGCCGTCAACGTTGGCGATGAGCGCGTACTCGACATCCCCGAGGCGACCGGCCCCGGCGGCGTGCATCTCTTCGTCCTCCGAGATCAGCACACGATTGCCGGCGCCAAGTTCAGCAGTGTGAACGTACCCCCAACGGTCGTCGTAGACGACAAGGTCTTCAATCAGGGCCGGATTGTTCAGGTAGCGACTGGGCCAGAAGGTTTGGAAGTCCGACGAGCCCGTCGGGTTGATGAGCTCAACAGCGTCGTAGCGGAAGACTGCCAGCGGGCCGTGCGACTGATTGCCGAACAGCCGGATGGCCAGACTGGGCTGGGGCTCACCGTCACGACCGTCGGGTGGCAGGTTCGAGACGCTGATGTGGCCTTCGAACATGCCTGCACCGATTGCCTTGTCGACGGGACCGGCCACGCCATGAAAGCGAACGTTCATGCTGCGTCCGAAGGAGTCGGTTCTAACGCTCTCGAGAATCTCATACCGCGAGTTGCAGAGGGCTGTCGCGCAGAATGTGGGCAGTTCCTCGTTCGGGTCGACTTCCCACGGATCGTCCCAGCGCTCCCACACCTCCTGGGACACTCCTTCGTCGACGAGGTACCCCCACGCCACCTGCCACTCTTGGGCCGCTAGCGCATCCAGGAATCCGGAGATGACCCGGCGGGCCGCTGCCTCAGATACATGGGACTCCGGTTGCGCCCAGACGTTGACGATCATCGCCTGCAACTCGCCGTCCGGAGCTGGCACCGCCTGGATGAAGTATTCCTCTCGCATGCGGCGGCGGGTCCCGTCGGCATTCTCGAATACGAGCACCGCCGACCATCCCGCCTCGCCGACGGGATCAAACCCGACCAGGCGTGACCCGTCTTCACACTCGAAGAGACACTGGGGCGGTTGGTGGTAGCCCGATCCAGCCGTCGGATAAGTGGCAAGACCCGATTCGGTCAAGCAGTCACTGGCACGCAATCCGGCCACGCGGTCACTGAGGAACCGCTCGATGAGGTCCACCTTGTGGCTGGCAGGCACCTCACCCCACTCATCGAAGATGGTCACGGCCGGAACCGCGCAAAGGCCGGAGGTCCGGTCGTCGGGATCGGCCGCCCAGGTCGTACGGTCTGCAATGTCGGCCAGGTATTCCTCGAGATACTCGACAGGCTGGAGTGCCCCCAACATGACCCAGATCGAATCCATCAGCGGGGCCGTCCTCGGGCCATAGGCCTCGATCGCCAGGAGTCCGCACGGATCGGAGCGCTCCGGAGCGACATTCATGTAGACAACGACCCGGCCTTCCACGAGCTCGGGAAAGGTCGCCGGGAAGGCAGTATCAATCTCGGAGGCCACGAACTGATAGTCGTGTGGCTCGGCCGGCCATCGCAGCTCGAAGGTGGCGTACTCGTCACCCTCCCAGTGCGCCACGAGCTGCCGATCGGCAGCCGGATAGGAATCGGGCCCGGGACCGGGTGTGCCGGTCACGTTGGCGAGGTCGTTGCCCCGGAGCTCGGCCGGGAAGACCGGAAACGTGTCGCCACATTGGTGGGTCGAGAGATCGACGGTCGTCGTAGTTGTGGATGGCCGGGTGGTTGTCGTGGGGGCGGTCGTGGTGGTACCGACCGCTTCGGTCTCGGGGTCATCGGCTCCGCAAGCAGCCACCAGGAGGCCGAGGGCGACAACGATCGCGAAACGTCGCATGATGCTGAGACGTGGGGAGCGCTCCATGGGTTCCAGGGTGGCCCGGCTGTGCGGGCGCGGGTACGGCCATTCGGCCGTTTCGCGGGTGCGGACTTCAGATTGCGGGCACCTTCACGCAAGTGAAGGGGCGGCCCGACTTTGACCTCTGGTGGCGGCGTTGATCGGCAAACAGGTGCTTCGTTGCAGCATCGGGTCCTGCGGTCCTCGTCGCAGTTCTCTCGGTGGGAACCACCCTCCCCCAAGCAACCCGAAGGCCTGCCCCCCTCCCGCTCCGCTTCGCTCCCCGGGAGGGGAGACAAACCGCTCTCGCTCCACGGGAGGGAAAGGACAGGCCGGTGACCGGTGACCGGTGACGAATTGAGCCGCAGGCTCAATTCATATAGGTCAGCGCTTGGGCCTGGGCCCAGCGGGAGGCGGCTTTGGTGTAGTGGTCGCTGGCTTCGTCGAGATTGCCAGCTTCGAGGGAGCTGAGGCTGGCTTGGATGTCGGCAGCGGTCTCGTCGAGGGCGAGAGCGCCGTCACTGAACAGTTCGGCCACACCGCCGTAGTCGAGCTCGATCATGCACTCGCCGGCGAAACCGGCCACCCAGTTGTGGAGCTCCTGTACCTGGTCGATCACCGCGTCCTGGAATCCGGCCGCCTGGAGAATCACGAGCGCCCGCGTCAGCCGGTCGTCGGCCTGTGCAATCGTCGTCCGGTACAGGATGTCGGAGTGGCCGTCGCGCTCTTCGACCGTGCGCTCAGGAGGCTCGAACGCCGAGAACCAGCGAAGCGGCACATGCCACGGCGAAGACAGAATGTGCGAACGCAACTCCGGGTCCCGCTCGCGGAGCGCCTCCAATTCGGCCCCGGCCCGCTCGGCGACCTCCTCGGGAATGAGCAGTTCGGCGGTCAACCCCGGGTAAGCGTTGCGAAACCCGAGCAGGCCCTCGAGCAGTCGCAGCCGCGGGTGGCGCGGGCACACATACTGGGTTTCGTTCCAATCGACGACGAGAACGCCGTCATTGAGCGACTCGGACATGAGGCCGTACTCGCTGACTTCGCGCAATCGGGGCGCAGCAGGCTCGACGGGCTCCTGTGACCCGTCGCCCGGCGCATACACCCTCAGGTAGGCGGCTTTGATCATCGCTGCACCCTACCCAGGTGGATCAGGTAGTCCATGGCGATTGGGAATGAAGTCCCGGGGCCAACCGGACCGTTGCCAGTAGAGTCATGAGTGACGTGGGTGTATTCGAAGCCATAGGAACCGACCACCACGAGCGGGTGGTCGTAGGTCACGACCCGGCGAGCGGCCTACGAGCCATCATCGCCATCTACTCAACCGACTTAGGTCCCGCCCTCGGCGGGACCCGCTTATTTCCCTACTCATCCGACGACGCCGCGCTCACCGACGTCCTCCGCCTTTCGAAAGGGATGGCATTCAAGGCGTCGGCCGCCGGACTTGACCTGGGTGGAGGCAAGGCCGTCATCATCGGCGACCGAACGATGATCACCGACGACCTCTGGCGGGCCTACGGGCGATTCGTGGATTCCCTGGCCGGCGCCTACATCACTGCCGAGGACGTCGGCACGACTACCGACGACATGCACGTGATCGCCGAAGAGACCAGGTGGGTCGTAGGCCGGGCCGCCGAAGATCACGGAGCGGGTGACCCATCCCCCGCCACGGCTCGCGGCGTCGTGCGCGCCATGCAGGCGGTAGCCCAGCACATGCACGGCTCCGACTCGCTGGTGGGCAGCCGGATCGCCATCCAGGGCGTCGGCAAAGTCGGATCCGCCCTCGTCGAGTTCCTCGTAGACGAAGGCGCCGAACTGGTCATCGCCGACATCAGGCAAGAGGCAGCCGATGCCCTAGTCGACCGCTTCGGTGTCAAGGCTGTCGACTATCGGGACATCCTCTTCGAGGAATGTGACATTCTTTCACCCTGCTCGCTCGGGGCGGCCCTCGACGTCGAGACGATCCCCGGCCTCCGGTGTCGAGCGGTGGTTGGATCTGCCAACAATCAGCTCGCCACCGAAGAAGACGACGAGCGGATCGCCGAGGCAGGAATCCTCTACGTCCCTGACTTCGTCGCAAACGCCGCAGGCCTCATACATGTCTCGGCCGAGCTCGACGAGTTCAATGCCAAGCTCGTCAAGAGCCGAATCACCGGCATCTATGACGCAGTGCTCTCCATTCTCGACCGGGCGGCTGCGGACAATCTGACTCCGAACGACGCCGCCATCCGCTTCGCCGAAGACCGCATCCGCCGGGAAGGCAACGGAGTCACTTTCCGACACGGAGGCCAGCGAGCATGATCGGTATGGGAATCAACCACCACGACATCGGGCTCGATGACGAGAAGCTCATCGCCATGTATCGCACGATGCTGCTGGCGCGCAATCTCGACGATCGCATGTGGAAGCTGAGCCGGCAGGGACAGGCCGCGTTCGTGGTGTCGGCTTCGGGTCATGAGGCTGCCCAGGTCGGAGTTGCCTTCGCCGTCGACCCCGACGTCGATTGGGTCCTCCCCTACTACCGCGACGTCGGCATGTGCCTGGCACTCGGTCTATCGGCCCAGGACATCCTGCTCGGGGTGTTCAGCCGGGCCTCTGATCCGACCAGCGGGGGCCGCCAGATGCCCAATCACTGGTCGTTTCCATCCCGTCACATGTTCACGGCCTCCTCAACCATCGCCACCCAATATCCGCACGCGGCCGGCATCGCCTACACGCTGAAGCACCAGGGGATCCCGGGGGTGGCCATCGTCTCCGGTGGTGAAGGATCGACTTCCGAGGGCGATTGGCACGAGGCGATGAACTTCGCCTCCATCCGCCGGTTGCCGGTCGTGTTCGTGATCGAGAACAACCACTATGCCATCTCGGTTCGCGAGGAGAACGAAGTGGCCGGCAGCATTGCCGAGCGGGCCCGCGGCTACGGCATGGAAGCCGAGTCGATCGACGGGAACGACGCCCTCACCGTGTACGCCACCACCCGCGACGCTATCGAACGGGCCAGGGACGGCGGCGGTCCCTCACTCATCGAGGCCCAGACCTATCGCTACTACGGCCACACCTCCGAGGACCGCGACTCTGATTACCGAACCGCCGAAGAGGTTGAGCGGTGGCGCAAGAAGGACCCGATCCTCCGTCTCCACCAGTACCTCGTTGAAGCCCGCCTGCTTCCCGACGCCTTGGAACGGGAGTTGGACGATCAGGTTGAACGCGAGGTAGCGCTGGCCGTCGAAACGGCGCTGGCCGCCCCCGAACCCGACGACCCCTACAGCCATGTGTACGCCCGCCCCATCGAACCGGGCCCCGCCGCCACCGAGACCGAGATGCCGGTCGAAGGCGAGTCGGTCAACCTGTTGACTGCCATCAACAAGACGATGCACGAGATCATGGCCTCCCACAGCGAAGTGGTCGTCTTCGGCGAAGACGTGGCCGACCCCAAGGGCGGGGTCTTCAAGTCAACTCAGGGTCTCGGCAAGCGCTTCGGCGAGGATCGCTCTTTCAACACTCCCCTGGCCGAGGCATGCATCGTCGGTGTCGGCATCGGGATGGCAGCGGCCGGGCTGCGCCCCATCGCCGAGATTCAGTTCGCCGACTTCATCCATCCCGCCTTCGACCAGATCGTTTCCGAAGCCGCCCGCATTCACTACCGATCTGACGGTCGATGGACCTGCCCGCTGGTCATCCGGACTCCCTTCGGCGGCGGCGTGCACGGCGGCCTTTACCACTCGCAGTCCATCGAGGCCTTCTACACGCACGTGCCGGGCCTCAAGGTGATCGTCCCCTCCACTCCCGCCGACGCCAAGGGCATGCTGTGGGAGGCCATCGACGACCCCGACCCCGTTCTCTTCCTGGAACCGAAGAAGCTCTACCGGCTCGTTAGCGGACCGTTCCCGGAGGGGCACCATCGGGTGCCGATCGGGCGGGCCGCCATCCGCCGGATGGGTACGGACGTCACCATCCTCGCTTACGGGGCCATGGCGTACTGGTCCGAGGAGGCGGCCCAGCTGCTGGCCGACGAAGGGGTCGATGCCGAAGTCATCGACCTGCGGAGCCTGCGGCCGCTCGATTGGCCGACCATCGACGCCTCGGTCCGCAAGACCGGCAAAGTGCTCATCGTCCACGAAGATAACGAGTTCGGCGGGTTCGGAGCCGAAATCGCCGCCCAGGTCGCCGACAAGACCTTCGAATACCTGGACGGGCCCGTCCGCCGCTACGCGGCCCCCGAGATCCCGTCCTTCCCCTACTCCGAGAAACTCGAGAAGATGGTCATGCCAAACACCGAAGGAATCGTTCAACACGCCCTCGATTTGAGCCGTTACTAGGACTACCTAATCCGGACTAGCCGGTATCGTCCCTGGTTCCTCATGAAGACACGACTTGCCATTCTCGTTGCTATCGCCCTCGTGGCCGCCGCCTGCTCATCGGCCGACGCCGACATCAACACCGGTTTGGTGCGTACGACGACCTCGGCCGCACCAACCACCACGACCGCCGCGGTCCAGGGGACCAACACGACCACGACTCTCGATGGCGCCCTCCACACCAACCCCGAGCCGGTCGACAGCGGTGGCACCAATACGCCTGAGGTAACCATCCCGCTCGTCGTCGAACCGTGTGAGCCGCCCACCCCGAACCTCGAGCCCTATTGCCAGCCCTTCGAACTGGTGCTCGGCAATACCCGCATCGTGTGGGACCGCTGGTTCTGGGGCCAGGGAACGTTCTCGAAGGGCACCGTCGAGATCTACCACGGCGACGAGCTCGTGGCAGCCGGCCCCTTCATCGGGGAAGGGTCCATCGTCGAACAGGACGATGAGGACCGCTTCATCTTCTACGACACGAGCGGCACCGTGGTGGCGATCGCCAGCCCGGACGACATCACACCAGCCATCCAGGACGTCCTAGACGAACTGAATTCGTAGCGGTCACCGGTCACCCGTCACCGGTCGCCAGCCAGCGTGGAGCCGGCAGCCTGCGGACTAGTCGACGTCGAGGGCCTTTTCGGGGGTCATGAGCTCGTAGAACTCGATCCAGCTGTCGACGGTCAGCTCACGCACTTTCGCGTAAAGGTCCTGGGCCCGCTCCGGGCTCGAGACCACACCGGACCGGTATGTGCTGTCGATGACGGGCTCGATCCACTCCATGTACACGCGGTTCCGTTCACCGGGAACGGTGCCACTGTTGAAGTACACCCGCGACGGTGAGCGCTTCTCAACCGTCTCGTACTCCTGGCCCATCGCTGCTACCAGCGAAGCAACTCTCCGGCCCTCTCCCGGCTTGCTCTCCCACACTCTTCTCACAACGAACATCTCGACCTCCTGAATGTGAAGGTGACGCTAGTCAGGTCACTCCCGAGTGTTCGTCGGTGAAGGCCAGGTGGGCTCCGTTGCTCATGATGTCTCTGAGCCGCTCGAAGGCATCCCACACGTCCACGAAGCGGGTGTAGAGGGGGGCAGCGCCGAGTCGGATGACGTCGGGGGCACGAAAATCCGGGACAACTCCGCGAGCGATGAGGGCCTGGGCAATCCGGTACCCGTCGGCGTGGCGCAGGCTCACATGGCTGCCGCGCTGCCCGGCGTGGCGCGGACTACCGAGGGTGAAGCCGAATGCCTCCGGGAGCTCATCGAACAGGTCAACGATCAGCGAGGTAAGCGCCACGCTTTTGGCCCGGATGGGGCCGATTCCCGCCTCGACGCTGAGGTCTATGCCAACGCCGGCTCCGGCCAGGGACAGGATCGGCATCGTGCCGGTGGCGAAACGGTCCATCCCGGGCGCCGGTCGATACTCGAGCCCGAACCCGAACATGTCGTGTTGCCCCCACCAACCGTGAATGGGCTGGGTCAGCTTCTCCTGGAGATGGCGGGCTACATAAAGGAAGGCAGGCGAGCCCGGCCCGCCGTTGAGGTATTTGTACGTGCAACCGACCGCCATATCTGCGCCGGTGCCGTGCAAATCGATGGGAACAGCACCGACTGAATGACTGAGGTCCCACAGCGCCATGGCTCCCGCCTCGTGGGCGGCCCTGGTGACAGAGGCCATGTCGAGAAGGGCCCCCGATTTGAAGTTCACGTGCGACAGGCTCACGAGGCCGACTTGCTCATCGAGACCGGCTTCGATAGCCGTCGTCGAAGGGGCAACCGGGTCGGCGCCCACCATGCGGATTGATCCGCCTGCCTGGCCGGCAACGCCGGAGAGAACGTAGATGTCCGATGGGAAGTTGCCCGAGTCGGTGAGGACGGTACTGCGCGGGGCCTGGTGGGCAAGGGCGGCCGATGCCAGCTTGTAGAGATTGAGGGAGGTCTGATCGGTCAGCAAGACCTCGTCCGGGTCGGCGCCGATGAGTGGCGCCAGCCTGGCCCCGACCGCGGCGGGCTCGGCCATCCACCCGCTTCGCCAGCTTTGAACGAGACCATCCCCCCAGTCCTGAGTCATGGTGGCCTGGACCCGGTCGACCGTCGCTTTGGGAAGCCGACCGAGCGAGTTTCCGTCCAGGTAGATGAGATCGGGATCGGTGATGACGAATCGGTCCCGGAACCCGGCCAGCGGATCGTCCTGATCGAACTCGATGGCCTGCTGGCGGGGGATCATCCAGGCACGCTACCTGTTTTCGCGTCGCAGAACCGCCCCGGCCACCGGGGTAATCAGTTCCACCCAGAGCCGGTACTGCTCACCAGAAGGATGAAGACCATCCGGGGCAACCAGGTCGGGTACGGCCCGGGACTTGGCGGTGACATCGACGAGCGGAACATTGGCATCTGTAGTCAGCTCGCCAAGCGCCCGATTGAATCGGTCGATGTCGGCCGCCACTTCTCGGCGATCCCGTCCGTCGGCGAACGGAGTCACCCCCCAGTCGGGGATTGACACGGCGAAGACTCCGTCGAACCCGCCGTCACAGAGGTAGCAGGCGCGATCAAGGAGGACGCGCACGTTGGCGACGAACTCGTCGAGCGACAGCCCGCGGTACTGGTCGTTGACGCCGATCTGAAGTGAAACGAGCCCGAAACTCCCCGCCAACTCTTGGGCGTCGAGCGCGGAGAGAAGCTCGCCACTCGTCCAACCGGTGGTGGCGAGAATGGTGGGCTCGAGTCCCAGGCGGGCCGACACCAGACGCGGCCACGAATTCCCGGCCGGAACAGACTCTCCAATGGTGTAGGAATCTCCGAGCGCCAGGAAACGAATCGGTTCGGATTCCACCCCGGTGTCTTTCATCGTGGCCCAGTATGGGCCAATCGAGACCTACTCGAGGGTCCCGAGCACTCCCAGCCCAGACGGGTTGAGGTGGACGACCGTGTAATAGACACGAGCCGTGGTCTCACACCCGATCTGGGCGAGCGGGGTGAGTAACGCGCACTCGGAGAACATGTCGGTGAGAAAGCCGACGTCGGCGCGGGCCTTGGTGCGGGCGTTCCACACCGGTGCCCCCTCCCGATCGAGGTCTTTGAGGTTGCGCCAGTTGAAGTCGTGGCGATGGCATGGATGGCTGAAATCGTATGGCCCCTCGCCGATCACCGGTGCGGAACATCCATCGGTGTCCCAGCGGAGATAGCGGGGGGACCCGCTCGCCAGCGGCGAGTGGGGAAAGCGCGGGTAGAACCCATCGGCGCTGAGCAAGCCAAGGGCTTGATGGAAGTCAATCTGAGCGCAGTACTGGCCGGCGGTCACACCCGGCGCCACCTCGATGCCGGAGTCGACCACCTCATCGCACACCGTTAGAACAGGAGGGGGGTCTTCCGAGCCACGCCCGGCGATGAGCACTCCGAGCACCACCGCCGCCACCATTCCGATGAGGCCGATGCCGACCAGGGCCCGCTCGCTACTCATCGGAGCCTCCCAGGAAGTCCCCGAGCAACCGGGCGTTCTCCCCGACGAATAGGCGGGCAAGCACATCGAGGGCTTCGGAGGTGTCAGCGCTGAAGGCCTCCCGACAGGCGGCATCGGCCGCGGCGACGACCGCCTCAACCCCACCCAACCCGCCAACGAAGGGGGTGTCGAGCCCGGCGATGAGGAAGCCGAGGAACGTGTCGGGATCGCCGAAGTCGGGAGCAAACGGGAACAGGCTGAGGGGCGGCCCTCCCGAGAAGAGGGGGGTCACCGACGCCAGGCGGTCGGCCATGCATCCAAACCAGCGCTCCCCAGCCGACCGCCATTCATCGTCGTCGATACCGATGGTGATGAGCTCGCCGATCGACGGGCTCAAGTCTTCGAGCGCGTCGAGCCGGTCGAGGGTTGCTTCCAGCCCCGTCCGGGCGCATCCACCCGGAAGGGCACCGACCGCCAGATCCCGCAACGGGGCGCCATACAACGCTGCTTCGTAGTCGCTGAGCGCCGCCCACCCCAGCCCTTCGAGGTAAGCAAGATCGGCCAGCTCGGCGTCGATGGTGAGACTCTGACCGAGCCCGTAGCCCGAGGCCAGCAGCAGGTCGACGCTGCCGACCCGCTCGATCCCGGGGACGCCGTGGTAGGCGAATCCGGCCTCAGCCATACAATCGCCGACCAGCCGGGCCGCCTCCTGCTGGATCGCCTGGCCGAGGATGCCGGGCTCGGTGAGCAGAAGTGACGGGTCCGACAGCAACTCAGCCGGGCCGATTTCTTTCGGACCCACCAGACCGGGAACGTCCTGCTCGCCGGCGCCGGAGGTAACCAGCACAGCAGCCAGGACGGCCACGAGCAGCCATATGGCGGTGACCATTCCCACCAGGATCCGACGCCGGCGCGGGTCCGGCGGCCGGGATGCAGGGTCGGAGCTCAACATGCGTCCATCCCTCGCGAATACCTACCAAGCCTACGGCCAAATAGGGGACGGACTCAGTGTCCGACCGGGCCCATCTTTCGCCCGAATAGATAAGAATGAGGTGGGAACCGATCAGCCAGATCGTGCGTCTACAGAGAGACACCGCACAGGGAGAGAACAACGTGACCGATTCGATCATCTATGAGGCGCAGCCCATTCCGCCCGAGGACCCCAAAGATGCCAAACGGAAGCGGTGGTCGACCATTTTCGGCGCCGTCTCGATTGTGGCCGTTCTCCTTCTCGGAATCGCCTTCGGCGCCGCCCTCTTCCGCGGTGACACCGAACCCGATCCGCTCGCCGAAGCCGACCCCACCAAACCAACCGTCACCGTGCAGACCACCACCACAGTGATCCGCTCTCCCCTGGCGGATCGCATCCAACGCTTCCGCGGTGGTGCCAATTTCGCCACCGAAGACGGTGCGGCCTCCACCCGTCCCGGCCGACCCGGCGGCGACGTCGGGACACCGACGGCTCCCCTTCCACCCCAGGACTTCCAGTGGGAGCGAATCACCCTCGATCTCCCCGCCGGCCAGGAGGCCTACCTCCAGGGCGTGTATCCGGTCGGCGACGGGTTCATTGCTCTCGCCATGAGCTGGTCGGAAACTGGTGGCCAGGACATGGTCGCCTGGGCATCAGCCGACGGCTCAGTTTGGACACCCACCGAACTGAACGGTGATTTCACCGACGCCAATGTGTGGAACGTCGTGTTCAGCGAGTACGGCGCCATCGCCTTCGGCGAGGAATGGGTCGACTACGAGATCCAGGACCTCGAACGTTCATATCGTCCCCTATCAGCTGTGCGCCTCATCTGGACATCCTCCGACGGGATCACCTGGGCCCGGAGCGCGCTCGACCTGACCGCAGCCGAGAACCAGGAGGTCTGGATCAGCACCGGCGTGGCGGGTCCCGGCGGCTACGTGGTAGTCGGCCAGCGATCCACCTCGCCCGAGTTCGAGCCCATGGTGTTCGAAAAGGACGGCTTCACAGTCGAGCTCAGCGACTACTCCTACACCTACCGGGTCCTGAACGCCTCGGGTGCGGTAGTGGCCGAGGGCTCGATGGAGGACTTCTACAACAACAACTACGACGAGGATGGCCAGGTCATTCTCAACCCGGAAACCGGACAGCTCCTCACCGTCATCCCGTGGGAGACCTGGGAGGCCGCCTACGAGTCGGCCTATGAGGGTTCGCAGGGCGGTCCGTTTGGAGGCCTCGTCTACACCGCACCAACTCTCACCATCGAATACGACGGGTATCGGATCATCATCGATGAGGAGAACTACACCTACCGCATCGAAGACATCGCCAGTGGTCAGTTGATCTCCGAGGGCAACGCCGACTTCCTGTGGCGGGGACCGACCCCGGCCATCACAGACGACAGCGGAACCGAGATTCTCAGCTTCACCTGGGAAGAGTTCGACGAGGCCCAGTCGGCGTTCTGGGAGGCGCAGGAGCGCGAGTACGAGTACGACTCAGAGGTCGTCGTCGCCACCTCGCCCGACGGAGTCACGTGGACCGAGGCGACCATCGAAACCAACGCCAATGAGGTGAGCTTCGATTCCATCATCGCTCATGGGGATGGCTACCTCGCCTTTGGCTACGACGAATTCGGCGGCGGTGCTGCCATCTGGACCAGCCCCGACGGGCTGACCTGGACTCAGGAAGCCGACATGCCAGGCGACATGTACATCTGGAATGTGAAGCAGGCGGCCGACGGCACGCTGCTGGCCATCGGCGACGGACCGCAAGGCGCAGCCCTGTGGTCGAGCACGGATGGGATCGCATGGGGCGAAGCCTTTGGCAGCCGCATCCCCGAGGACCGCGACCTGGTCGAGTGGCTCAACCAGTTCGGCACCGGCGACCTCGGCACGGTCGTGGTCGGCAGCCGCGACTCGAACTACTACTTCGACGAGTACTACGCCGAGCCGTTCACCTTCACCCGGGACGACTACACGCTCGCCTTCGACGACTACGAGATGTGGCCACCGCAGGTGACGGTGACCGACGACATCACCGGCGACATCGTCCTCGATGTGCAGCTGGGAGAGGACGGCGAACTTCCCGAGGGCTTCACCTACGAGGACGGAGTCACCTACGTCGAGAACAACGACATCGTCTTGATGGCAATCACCGACGACGATTGGTACGCGGCCCAGGAAGCTCGCTGGATGGAGATCGAAGGGCTCTATGAAGAGCGCGAGTACGTCTCCCAGCCCACGATGTACTTCTCAACCGATCTCAAGGAGTGGGTGGAGGTCCCGTTCGAGTTCGACGGTTGGATTGGCCATGTCGCGGTTGGATCCGACGTCGTGGTCCTGGCCGGCGAGGAGTACATGGACGAGCCCCGGCTGCTCGAGTCAGAGGGTGCCGCCAGTAGCACCGTTACAACGATCGCCGTCAGCGGCGACGCTGAGATGCTCACCGACGATATCGGCTACTACCTGCCGCCCAACCCGGTCCTGTTCATCGGCCGTCCGTAGCGGTTGGAACCAAAGCTCGGTCTCATGCGTCTAGGGGTGCACACATGAGACGGAGCGACGACAATCACCGCTGTGGCCACTGAGGAACCAACCGCCGAGCAAGTAATCGGCACCCTCGCCCCCCGCGAGTTCGAGGACTTCTACCGCTCGCGCCGGGAGCAGGTGTTCCGCGGATTGGCCCTCACTCTCCGGGATCGCGACCTGGCCGCCGACGCCACCGATGAAGCGATGGCCCGGGCCTATCAGCACTGGCGCTCGGTGAGCGGCTACAGCAATCCCGAGGGCTGGGTGTATCGGGTCGGCCTCAACTGGGCCCGCTCCCGGATGCGCCGCACTAAGCGTGAGGTACGCGGCTTCCGCCTCGAGGACCGCCCCGCAGCCGAGCTGGCGCCCGCCGACCCCTCATTGGCGGCAGCGCTCGAACAGCTCCCCCTCCAGCAACGCGCCGTCGTCGTGCTTCGCTGCTACTTCGATTGGTCAACCGAACAAGTCGCCAAAGCGCTCGGCGTGCCCAAGGGCACAGTCAAGAGCCGCCTGTCTCGAGCCCTCGAAGCCCTCGAGTCCCACGTGGAGGTATCACGATGAACATGGAAGACCGCCTCAGAGAGGCCTTCGAGCAGGAGGCCGAACAACTCCACGCACCGCACGGCTCCCCTGACACAGCCATACGCCGGGGTCGGCGTCGCCGCGCCTCCAACCTCACCGGAGGCGCGGCGCTGGTTCTCACCCTCGTCGGCGGGACCGCCGCCGGCCTGCAACTCCTCGGCAACACCGATGAGCCCGAGCAAGGGAACCTGGCGTCGGCCATCGAAACCGACCAAACGGTCGATGAGTCAACCGTCCAGACGTCGACCGCTGGGGTCATCGACTTCAAGTGGGAGAAGGTGACCCTGCCAAAACCCGACGGCCCGGACGTGTGGAACATCCAGGTCGCCGCCACCGACGACGGATTCGTCGCAGTCGGAACCGGATACACACCGAGTGCCGGCGAGTCAATCCTCGTGTGGCGGTCGACCGACGGAACCGATTGGACGCTCGCATCGACCTCGCCGGCCTTCGATGGACCGATCGACACACTCCTGACTACCGCGGACGGGTTCGTGGCAGTCGTCCGTTCGTTTGACGGCTCGAACGACTCGACCACCGTCTACAGCTCGTCGGACGGGGCGACATGGACCAGGGCCGACGTCGACCTCAGCTCGCTCGATTACAACCAGTACCTGTCGTTCACCGGTGCTGCCAGCGGAAACGGAGCAACCGTCATCGCCGGCGCCCTCCAGACCGAGCCAGACGAGCCGCCGGTGGTCTTCGAAGAGGCCGGGATAGCCCTTCAACAGAACAATCGCGACGGAAGCTTCACCGTCACCGATCTTGTGACCGGTGAGGTCATCACCGTGATCGAGACTGACGCCGTGTACGGCGGCGGCCCAAGCGTCCGCGGACCTGACGGCGAAGTGATCGCAAAGCTATCCGAGGAGGACGTCGAGGCCGGATACGAGACCGGGTCCTTGGGGACGCTGGAGATCGAGCAAGACGGAGTCCGGGTAACAATCGACTACGCCACAGGCATGTACATCGCCACCGACATCGCCTCCGGGACGCTCATTATCGAGGGATCAATGGATGAGCTGTATGGCATACCGCAAATCGTGATTGTCCATCCCGATACGGGCGAGACCATCCTGGATATCGATATGGATGCCTTCTATAGGGCTCAGGACGACGCCTGGAACGACTACGACTACAACTACCGCCCCGAAACCGACCTCATCATCCTTGCCACCAGCGACGGCGCCACGTGGAATCGCATCGATCTAGCAGTCGAACCGGCCGAGGAGCTCGGAGTCGGCGGAGTGGGTTTCGGACCGGATGGTTTCCTGCTTTCCACATACAGCTACGGACCAGACCGTGCCGGGCAGAGCGTCTGGCAATCCAGCGACGGCCAGGACTGGGAGCTGCTCTCATCCAGTGACGAGCCGGGGGAAGGTTCGATCGTCAGTACCGGAGATGCGTACTACCGGTTCAGCTACAGGAACGGGCCGGCCATCGACCGTTCAACCGACGGCGTGAGCTGGACGCCGGTGCATACACCGGCCAGCCGGGGGACGTACTTCAACTCACTGTCCGCCGGCGGCCTCGGTGTTGTGGCCATCGGTCAGGACCAGGACGATTACTACGGCCCGCCGGTCGTAATCGCCAAGGACGGCCGGACCCTCGTCGTCGACGGCGAAACCGGCCGCATCACGGTCACCGAGGACGCCACCGGGAAGATCCTCACAACGATCGAACTGGACGTCTACGCCGTCGAAGCTCCAGCCCAGATCATCGAGGACACTGAGAATGGGACGATCGCCATCACCGATATCGACGGCGTGGTCGTGATGGAGTTCACCGAGGACGAGGCAAACGCCGCCTCCGAGGAGTCCTACCCGGACGAGGAGTATTCGATCCCGGAAACCGCAATTGCATTCTCCCGTGACGGTCAGGAGTGGTTCACCGCCACCACCGTCGGTCTCGAAGTCGCCTACGCCCAAAGCGTGGCAGTGGGAGCGGACTCCATCGTCATCGTCGGAGAGCCGGGCTACTACGACACGCCCGACAGCATCGATTACCCGCCGGACAGCATTGATCTTCCGATTGAGCCCGGTGGCGAGACAACGGCGACCACCGTCGTTTATGGGACGGATCTCAACGGCTCGCCGGTGGAAACCTACGTCTGGGTCGGCCGCCCGAGGTAGCTCCTCAGTCCCCTGACCGCATTCCCCAGGTTCTTGCCGGGGACCGGGGACTGGGGACCGGGGACTGATTGGCTGGGACCGGGGACTGATTGGCTGACTACCCTCGGATCATCACGATTTCGAGGAGTAGACATGCAGGTCGTTTCCCGTGACCGGCTGCTGGAGATGGTTGGGGAGGACCTCGGAACCTCCGATTGGTTCACCATCGATCAGGACCGGATCAACGCCTTCGCCGAGGTGACGCTCGACCACCAGTTCATTCACGTCGACGAAGAGCAGGCCGCCAAGACCCCGCTGGGGGGAACCATCGCCCACGGGTTCCTCACGCTTTCCTTGATCCCCTATTTCACCGCTCAGGTCGGCGTGATGCCCGAGAACCCGGCGATGATGTTCAACTACGGGCTGGACCGCCTCCGGTTCATCACTCCGGTCAAGTCGGGAAGTGACGTGCGGGCCCACGGCAAACTCGTCGACGTCACCGAGAAGTCTCCCGGCCAATTGCTCATCAAGATCGAGATCACCGTTGAGATCAAGGGCGAGGACAAACCGGCGTTGGTGGCCGAGACGCTGACCCTGGCGATCACGGCCGGTTGATGAGAGCCGTCGTCTGCTCCGAGCTGGGACCGGTCGAGCAACTCCGCCTGGGTGAGCTTCCGGACCCTGAGCCGGGTCCCGGTGAGGTGGTCATCGATGTGCACGTGGCCGCCCTCAACTTCCCCGACACCCTCATCATCGAAGGCAAGTACCAGTTCCGGCCCGAACCCCCGTTCTCGCCCGGAGGCGAAGCAGCCGGGGTGATCTCAGCGGTCGGCGACGGAGTCGAGTGGACGGTCGGCACCCCGGTGGTGGCGGTGCACACGCAGGGGGCATTCGCCGAGAAGTGGCTGGTGCCGGCCGCCGTGACGCTGCCCCTGCCACCCGGCCTCACTTTTGAGCAAGCGGCCGGGTTCACCATGACCTACGGAACCTCCTACTACGCGCTCAAGCAGCGGGCCAACCTGCAAGCGGGCGAGACCCTGCTGGTCCTCGGGGCGGCCGGAGGCGTCGGTTCGGCCGCCGTCGAACTCGGGAAGGTGATGGGGGTAACGGTGATTGCGGCGGTTTCGACCCCCGACAAGGCGGCGTTCGCACAATCACTCGGCGCCGACCACACGATCAACTACGGCGCTGTTGACCTGCGCCAGGCGATCAAGGAGATCACCGGCGGCAAGGGCGTCGACGTCGTCTACGACCCGGTGGGCGGCGACTTGTCCGAGCCCGCCTTCCGGAGCATCGCCTGGAACGGCCGGTTCCTCGTGGTCGGATTTGCGGCGGGCGACATTCCGTCGATCCCCCTCAACCTTCCGCTCCTGAAGGGCGCCTCCATCGTTGGCGTGTTCTGGGGAAACTGGATCCGCCGTGATCCCGACGAGGCAGCCGAGAATTTTCGGGAGCTGTACGAAATGGCGGCGGCCGGCACCATCGAACCCCGCATCAGCGCCGTCCACGAATTCGAGAACTACGCCGATGCCCTCCGTGATCTCACCAGCCGAAGCGCTACGGGCAAGGTGCTCTTGCGGGTTGTAGCGGACTGAGACCCCCCAGACCCCAGACCCCAGACCCCAGAGAGAACGTGCCGCAGTTTCCTGCGGGGGACCGGGGTCTCGGTACTGGGGGTTGACTACTCGAGGCTCGCTCGGAGCTTGCGCATGCCACCGAGCCAGCGGTCGTAATCGGCAGCTTTGTTCTGGAAGTACTCGGCCACCTCGGGGTGCGGGAGGATGAGGAAGCGCTCGTCCCGGATCCCCGCGACGACCGATGCTGCCACCTCGGCGGGCGCGATCATGATGCTCTCCACCCACGCCGCCGCCGTCGACGATGAAGCCCCCGCCGACCGGCCCATCGGGGTGTCGACGAACTGGGGAGCCAGGCAGGACACCCGAATTCCCCGATCGCCATACGTGATCGCCAGCCACTCGGCCAGAGCAACCGAGGCATGTTTAGTGACCGCGTACGGCGCAGCATCGAGGCTGGTGGTGAGACCGGCCGCCGACGCCGTCAGCACCAGGTAGCCCTCGCCGCGGGTGAGCATCCCGGGTAGGACCGCACGGGCGGCATGCACCTGGGACATGACGTTGACATCCCAGCTCCGCTGCCACACCTCGAGGTCGGAATCGACATCTCCGGCGACGGCGATGCCGGCGTTGGCACAGAACACATCGATGGGACCGTGCTCGAACTCCACCGACGCAACCATGGCGGAAACTGCCGCCGCGTCGGCTGCGTCGAGCTGCCAAGCACTCCCCCCGATGTCGGCCGCGACCGCCTCGGCGGCGGCTCCGTCGAGGTCGGCCACTACGACGTGCCTCGCCCCGGCCGCCACGAAGGCGCGGGAGAGCGAGGCACCGATGCCTCCTCCACCACCCGTGATGACGGCCATTCGATCGATCAAATCCACAGCGATCCTCCCGGTGCTGTCAGCATCGTACGAGGCGGCGGCACCTGTCGCTGTGTGTCCCGGCCGGTTCCTACAATCGCCGGTATGAAACGACTTCTCGCCCTCTTCGCCGTCCTCGCTCTCCTGGCCACCGCCTGCTCCCGCAGCGACAGCGCCGACACCACATCCACCACCGGAGACGGCGCCACCACCACGACGAGCAGCACGACATCGACCACCACAGTCACCGCCAACGTCGACCTCCAGCTCATGCTCCTCTATCACCAGCACCAGCCGCTCTACCCGAAGGACGCAGACGGAGTCGTGAGCCGTCCGTGGGTGCGGGTCCATGCCACCAAGGACTATTGGGACATGGCGGCGTTCCTGCGCGATTACGACATCAAGGCCACCTTCAACTTGACACCGGTCTTGCTACTCCAACTCGAGGAGCTCGCCAACGGAGTGAAAGACCGCTATTGGGTGCTCACCGAGGTGCCTGCCGATGAATTGACCGGCGACGAGAAGCAGTTCATCTTCGATCGCTTCTTCGACTCCTCCCCCAAACAGCTCGGACGCTTCCCCCGCTACCAGGAGCTTCGTCAGCAGAAGGACGCCGGCGAGGGGATCGCCTCGTTCTCGGAGCAGGATTTCCGCGACCTCCAACTGCTCTTCAACCTCTCCTGGACCGACCCCAGTTTTCTGGCGCAAGAGCCGTTGGCAAGCCTGGTCGCCAAGGAACGCGACTACACCGAGGAAGACAAAGCGACCGTGATGGCTCAGCACCTCGAGATCATCAAGCAGGTCATCCCGATCCACCGCCAAATGTGGGACGACGGCCAGATCGAAGTTATCACGACCCCCCTCGCCCACCCGATCTTGCCCCTCATTACCGACACGAACCTCGCCATCGTCGGCGACCCGACGGCGCTGCTTCCGAACAATCAGTACCAGCAGATCGCCGATGCCCGGGCCCATGTCCAGGAGGGCCTGGCCGAGGCCGAGCGCCTGCTGGGGCGTCGTCCGGTCGGGATGTGGCCGGGTGAGGGCGCCGTCGCCGAGGCCGTCATGCCGTTCTTCGCCAAGGAGGGCGTCGAATGGGTCGCCACCGGCGAGGATGTTCTGGCACCCTCACTCGGACTCGGGACCTTCGAGCGGGACGGATCCGGAACGGTGATCGAGGCCGAGGCCCTCTATCAGCCGTACCTGGCCGACAACCCGAATGACCCCGATGTCGCCATGTTCTTCCGCGATCTCTCGATCAGCGACCAGATGGGCTTTCAGTACTCGGGCATGACGCCCGAGGCGGCGGCCGCCGACTTCATCGGCCGGATGCAGGCGATCAAGGATCGACTTGAAGCCCAGGGAGCCTCCGGAACGCATGTTGTTTCGGTGATCCTCGACGGCGAGAACGCCTGGGAGTCCTACGACAACGACGGGATCCCGTTCTTCGAGGCCCTCTATTCGGCGATCGAAGGAGCCGACTTCTTCGAGACGGTCACGCCGAGCGAAGTTCTAGCCGAACAGAGAGATTCGCTCACCGTTCTGCCCGAGGTGTGGCCGGGGGCGTGGTTTTCCCCCAACTACGCGACCTGGATCGGAGAACCGGAAGAGGCGACCGCCTGGGACTACCTGTTCCGCATGCGGCGTGACCTCGGAACCGCCGAGCGCACCGGCGATGTATCCGAAGAGGATCTGGCCGCCGCCCGGCGCTTGATGCTCTTTGCCGAGGGCTCGGACTGGTTCTGGTGGTACGGCGCCGACCAGGACTCGGGCAACGACGGCTACTTCGACACCGCCTTCCGGGAGTTGCTCGGCCAGGTATACGACCGGCTCGGCGAGGACCGGCCGAGTTATGTCGGCGTGCCGATCATTCCCGAGACGCCCATCCTTGCCGAACGGTCACCAGCCGACATCATCACCGTCGAAGTGAGCGCCGGTCCCGGTGACGAGGGCTGGCAAGCAGCCGGGTTCTACCCGGGGCAGGTCGGCGATCTCGTCGACGGCCTCTACTACGCGTTCGACAAGGACAACCTGTACCTGCGAGTCGACGGTCCGGCGGCGGCCACGGTGGCGACCCACGAGATCTACCTGGGCGGCCCATCCGGGTCAAAGCGAGCCGTCACCCTCGACGATGCGGTCCTCGGATTCGGTGCCACCCAATTGGTGCGCTTCGAGGGATCCACTGCCTGCCTGTATGAGCCGCTTCCCGTGCCCGGCAACCCGCAACTTCCGGATTGTCAGGAGCTCGAAGCGACGGTGCGCGGCGACAGCTACATCGTGGCGGTGCCGGTGCGCACGTTCGGGGCTCTCGAAGAGGGCGATCGGGTTCTCATGAAGGCGTACTTCGGGACTCTGTTCCCCGCCGGAGGGCCGGCGATTGCCCAGGCCCCCAATCTGTCGGATCTCGAAGTCGTGCGGGCAGTCGCCGATCCGACCGGCGACGACCACGGGCCGGGCACTTACTCGTACCCGACCGACGGAGTGTTCATCCCCAATTCGTATGACATCACCAACTTCGAAGTCGGGCTGTCCGGAGACAACGTCGTGTTCAACATCGAAGTGAACACAATCATCAACAACGCCTGGGGCAGTCCCAATGGACTCTCCATCCAGACCTTCGACATCTACATCGACCAGGACCCCGGCTCCGGAACCGGTGCCCAGGACCTCATCGATGGCCGCAACGCGTCCCTCAGTCCCGAGAACGGGTGGGAGTACGGCGTCACTGTCGAAGGCTGGCAACCGGCCGTGTACGTTGCCCAGGCCGACGGCGCCACCGAGGAAACCAAGCCGACCTTCGATGTCGTCGTGCTCGGTGATCGCGGGAAGGTGATCGTGCGGGTTCCTAAGGCCATCTTCGGCGACGGTGACCCCGCCGAGTGGGGCTATGCGCTTGTGGTCATGAGCCAGGAGGGCTTCCCCTCGGCTGGTGTCCGTCGGGTCCGCGACGTGACCCCGGGTGGCGAGCAGTGGAGAGTCGGGGGCGGCGATTCTGACGCCGGCGACACCCGGATCATCGACGCCCTGTGGGAGACAGAAGGCGAGGCCGAGGCCCTGCTGGCTCAGCGCATCGTCCCGCTTGTGACTCCGACGCAGTAGCGCTCTGACGCGTCTTTTCCCCTTCCCACGAAGCGGGAGGGGAGAACAAGGGAGCCACCCACGCCTGCTGACCATCGAGCAGCTGTGCCAGAATGTCGGCCATGCCGACACGAATACTCATCCTTGGCGCCGCCGGGCGCGATTTCCACAACTTCAATGTCCTCTACCGGGACAATCCCGACTTCGAGGTCGTCGGATTCACGGCCACCCAGATTCCCAACATCGACGGGCGCCGGTACCCGCCGGAGTTGGCCGGCAAGGGGTATCCAAACGGCATTCCCATCCACCCCGAGTCCGAACTCGAATCCCTCATCCGGGAACACGATGTCGACCTCGTCCTCTTCTCGTATTCCGATGTCACCCACGAACACGTCATGCACCTGGGCGCCAGGGCGGTGGCGGCCGGGGCCGCCTTCGGGCTGGCCGGCGCCGAAACAATGCTGCCATCCGCCAAGCCGGTCATCGCCGTCACGGCAACTCGCACCGGAGCCGGCAAGAGCCCGACCAGCCGAAGGATTCACCACCTGCTCACGGAGGCAGGCAAACGGGTCGTGGCAGTGCGGCATCCCATGCCATACGGCGACCTCGTCAAGCAGCGGGTACAGCGATTCGCCACCTTCGAGGATTTGACTGCCGCCGAGGTCACCATCGAGGAACGCGAAGAGTATGAGCGGTATGTGGCGACCGGCACGATCATCTATGCCGGGGTCGACTACGGGGCCATCCTGGAATCAGCCGAGGCCGAGGCCGACATCATTCTGTGGGACGGTGGCAACAACGACCTCCCCTTCTACCGGCCGGACCTCCACATCTGTGTGGCCGACTCCCACCGGGCCGGTCACGGCCTGTCCTACTGGCCGGGCGAAGCCAACCTGCGCCGGGCCGATGTCGTGCTCATCAACAAAGTCGACACCGCCACTGCCGAGCAACTGGCGGCCGTCGAGTCCGCCGTGGCCGACACCAACCCCGACGCCACGGTGATCCGGGCGGCCGGACCGATCCGGGTAGACGAGCCCGAGCTCGTGACCGGCAAGCGGGTCCTCGTTCTGGATGACGGGCCAACCATCACCCACGGCGGAATGCCGCACGGCGCCGGCCTCATTGCCGCACAGGACCTCGGGGCGGCCGAGATCATCGATCCGCGGCCGTACGCGGTCGGCACCATCCGCGGCGTATATGCGGCGTTTCCCCATATTGGAGCCGTCCTTCCGGCGATGGGGTACGGGGACGCCCAGCAGCGCGAGCTGCGCGAGACCATCGACCGGGCCGCCCCCGACACGGTGGTCGTCGGCACCCCCATCGACCTGGCCGCACTCCTCGAACTGGAGATTCCCCACACCCGGGTCCACTACACGGTCGAGGAGCAAGGCTCACCGACTCTCGCCGACGTCCTGGCCGACTACCTCTAGAAGCCGCCGGACTGAAGGCTCAGGTCAACCGGTGTCCATGACGTTCTTGCCCGATGGGCTCTCGCCCTCGTCGACGGAACCGTAGGAGCCGGTTCTCAGCTCCCGGCCGGAAGCAGCACGTTTGGATTGAGGATTCCCCTGGGGTCGAGGCGGTGTTTCAACTCCCGCAGCTCGGCCAGGTCACCTCGTGCCCGGTCCGCCCGGTGGCGTTTGGCGGTGCCGATGCCGTGTTCGGCGGCAATCGAGCCTCCGAGCTCTTCAATGACGTCGAACACCGCCTCGTCGTCGACCGTGCCAACGACATTCACATGCAGGTTGGCCGTTGGATGGCCGTAGCGGTTGGAGAAGGCGTGACCCCACACGAAGACTCTTCCGTCCGGAGCCGCCGCTTCTACCCGGGGCCGAACATCATTCAGGACATCGTGGGGAACTCGAACATCGAACTTGTGGGGTACCCCGAGCCGAGCCACGGCCTCGGTCAGAGCTTCCCGAAACAGCCACAATTCCTCGCCGACCGACTGATTAGTGGCGACGACTGCCGGCAGGTCCCCGACGACCGCTCCAAGCGGTCCGGCCGGGTCTTCCCCGGACCGGCATTCGACCAGCGCCAGCCAATCGCCGGCGAGCGGAGCGCTCCGGCCGATCCCCTCGGCCGCCAGCTCGACCTCGCGTGCTCCGAAGAGCTCAATTGCGTAGATCGACGGGAGGTCCCCAACGGCGGCGATGAAGGTCGGGAGATGAGCGGACGGCACCTCGATCAGGGCCACGGCCGAATGCGGCGGGTCGGTTCCGATGGCGAGATCGGCATGCGCCACCACGGCCAGAATCCCCTCGCTGCCCGCCAGGTGATCTATGAGACCGAAAGCGAAGTGGTCGGACCGGACCCGGCGCAGGGACGGGACGTAGCTTCCGTCGACCAGCACCACACCGGCGTCAAGAAGTTGGTCGCCCATTGGTCCGAACCGCACGACGTTCATGCCGCCGGCGTTGGTGGCGATCATGCCGCCGATCGTGGCCGAATCCCGGGCGGCGGTATCGACTCCGAAATAGGCACCCACCGAGGTGGCGGCAGCCTGCAACCGGCCGAGGGTGGTACCGGCCCCGACCCGCACCCTGGCATCGGAGACCACCTGGACGTTGCCAAGACGGGCAACGCTGACCACCAGTTCTTTGGCCAGAGGAACACTGCCGCCCACGAGTCCCGTGTTGCCTCCCTGCACGACGACCGGCTGGCCGGCTTCGTGGCACAGCGCGAGCACAGCGGCCAGCTCCTCCACCGAACCGGGCCGAACGACCGCCGGCGAGGTTCCGCGGTATCGACCCGTCCAGTCGACCTCATAACTCGCTCGCAGATCGGGATCGGTCAGGCAGTGATCGAACCCGACGACGGCGATGATGTCGTTCAGCAGCATGCAGGCACCCTACCGATGGCTGGTACCGTCAGAGTATGAAATCTCCCCTGACTCCCCCAACCCGACTCCTGCTCGGCCCCGGTCCATCTCCGGTCGACCCCTCGGTGCTCGACGCCCTTTCCAAACCGGTCATCGGCCACCTCGACCCCGAGTTCATCAACATCATGAACGAGACCAGCGAGAGGCTCCGCACGGTTTTTCGCACCCGCAACCCTCTTACCTTCCCGGTGTCGGGTACCGGCAGCGCCGGGATGGAAACCGCCCTCGACAATCTGCTGGAACCCGGTGACCGCATCGTTGTGGGCGTGAACGGCGTGTTTGGTGGCCGTATGGCCGACGCCGCCGCCCGCACCGGGGCGGAAGTCACGATCGTGGAAGCACCCTGGGGCAACATCATCGACCCTGAGGAGCTTGGCAAGGCCGTCCGCAGCGTCAAGCCAAAGGCGGTCGCTCTCGTCCACGCCGAAACCTCGACCGGAGCCCGCAGCCCGGTCGACCTGGTGCGACGCGAGATCGGTCCCGCACCCCTGTTGATTGTCGACTCGGTCACCGGTCTCGGCGGCATCCCGCTCGAGGTCGACAAGTGGGGCATCGACGTCTGCTTCTCGGGGACCCAGAAGTGCCTGAGCGTGCCACCGGGGTTGGCCCCGATCACGTTCTCCCCCCGGGCCGCCCAGGCGGTGGCAGATCGCAAGACACCGGTGCAATCGTGGTACCTGGACGTCTCCATGCTCCGCAAGTACTGGGAGGAGGGCGAGGGAGCCCGCGCCTATCACCACACGGCGCCGATTTCGATGGTGTACGGACTGTGGGAAGGCCTTCGCCTCGTGCTGGAGGAGGGCCTCGAGGACCGCTGGGCCCGTCACCAGGAGGTAGGCGATTTCCTCAAGGCAGAGCTCACCGAGATGGGATTCAAGCTGTTCGCCCGCCGCGGCTACCGGCTCCCCCAGCTCACCTCCGTCAGCCTCCCGAAAGGCGTCAATGACAATCTGCGGACCCGCCTCCTCAACGACTTCGACATCGAGATCGGTGGCGGCCTCGGTGCCGGTGCCGGCAAGGTATGGCGAATCGGTCTCATGGGCTTCGGGGCCAAGAAGGAGAACGTCATCCGACTGGTGCAATCGTTGCGAGCGATCATCTAGTCAACGGTCAACGGTCAACAGAATCGCCTCCCTGACTGTGAACTGTGAACTGTGAACTGTGAACTCGGCTCTACGGCGTCACTCGGCCGGCGAGGCGCTTGCCCCAGCTGCGGAGGCGGGGTTGGCTGTGGCTGGGGCTCGAGCGGTCTGAAGTCCACGGGGCATAGGGAGCCATTGTCAGCTCGGCGAGCTGAAGGAGCACCGTGTCGTAGTTCACCCTCCATCCGGCCCAATCCACCCACGCTTGATCCTGGTCCTCGAGCATCGGAACGCCCGCCTCACGGAGCCCCTCATACACCTCATCGAATTCCTGACGGGCAATGCTGATCGGGTCGGTCTGCTTTGGGTCCGCGTCGTACTCCATGCCGAAGAAGTCGGCGATTCTTCGCAATCCAATGAACCCGGCCCGCAGGCATAGCTGGGGCTCTGGCTGGTGGGGAAGGTCGACAGACGAAGCGACGAAGGCGGCCGCATCCAGGACCGTTCCGGCGGCTGTGACCCAATGGTGGTCCGGCATAGGTGATCGGAAGAAGTTGAGCGCCGGATACGAGGTGTGGGACTCCTGGATTTCGATGAACCACGTTTCCCACTCCAGCCAGGTGTTCTGCATCTGTCCGAGGCGACCAATCGCGTTGAGCCGGGTAAGGAACACGACGGCAGACGGCGGGGTCCCGGCCCGAACTTCCAATTCGCCGACCTTCACCTCGCGACGCTGGAAGTTCGAGTACAACGCCGGGAGGAAGGCAATGAGCAAGGCAACGAGACCTAGACCAATAGTCGCCTCCGTGAAGGCCATGACCCGCTCCCAGAAGGTGACGGCCGGAGCGAACCCGAGAGTGAGGAGCGACGAGCCGCTCAGGAAGAAAGCCTCAGGCCAACCGGCGTCCTGGACCGCCCAGAACATCCCCATGAACCCGATGAGTACGAGCACCACCCAGGCCACCGCCATGGCGAGCAGACCAACCGGCGCATAGAGGGCCCATATCCGGTCGCGACGAGCGAACGAGGACTTGTCACCGGCAAACAAACGAAACACCGACGCTGAGGCCCGGAAGACCACTCGTCCAAGCACGGCCTGGGCGCTCCGCGGCAAGACGACCGTCCGGATTGCCGACAGCAGTGTCCAGCCCACCAGGCCTAGTCCGGCCAGAAACGCGAGCACTCTCAGAGCCACCATTGCGGTGCAGGCTACGCCGCTTGGGCGTTCACCCCGCGCCCAGGGGGCCTGGTGTAGCGTGAGCCCAAGACCTTCGGTCCCGGAACACGGACGGCATCACCATGAGCGCCCCCCGACGGATTCGCGTGAAGACCGGCCTCGGCCGGGTCTTGAGCCTCGACCATCCATCCAATCGATACGTCCTCGTCGCCACGGTCCTGGCCGGCGTTGGGACGTTGCTGTGGCGGTGGTGGACGGGAGCAGATGACGTTTTCTCGTGGTCGGTACGGATCGCCGGGGCCGTGTTCCTCGCCTGGGCGATCGGCCGCGAAATCGATCCCGACGACACCGCCTCTGCTGGGCTCGCCACCCTCATCGTCGTGCCGCTCACGGTCCTCGGACCTCCCTCGCTCGCCTCGGCGGTAGCCATCCTGTTGGCCGGTCGCATCGCGGTCCGGACCACCGGCATCTCGCCGCACCTGATCGACGGGGTCGTTCTGACGGCCGGGGCCGCCTATCTCGGGGCCCGTCCTGAGACCTGGCCGGCACTCGGCGCGATGATCCTGGCGGTGGCCACCGACCGCTACGCCCAGCCACCAGGGCCCGACCGGACCCTCTGGTTCAGCGTCACGATGATCGTGGCAGCCGTGTCCACCGCGCTGTGGTTGGCCGACCCCCCCGAATGGGCAAGGCCCACGATCGCCGAATGGATCGTGCTCGGGTTCGCGGCCGTGGCCGGATTCCTCGCCATCATCAACATCCGGCCCGTCCGGAGTCGCACCGACTTCCACGACCGAACCCTGAGTGACTCACGCCTCCGATTCGGACGAGTTCTCGTCCTCTTCACGTTGGTCGTCGGCGCCGTCTACCTGGGAGGCCCCGTGGTCCCCACGCTCACTCCGGTGTGGGCGGCGGTGGCGGCCGTCACAGCGATGCACTACTACCGCCTCATGCAAGAACGGCGAGCGAGCGGCCCCGCCCCGGGCGTCCTCTAGGAGTTAGGCGCTCGACCGCAGTTGCTCGCCAAGGAAGGCAGCAACAACGACCCCATCGTTGCCCAAGGAATGCGCCGGATCGGCACTCGTGTACGGTTTCCTGGCTAGGAAGGGAGCGGGCAGACCAGGTGGATGTCCTCGGGCTCATCGGCGAAGAGATCGGGATGGGGAGTTTCGGTCGGCCGGCATCCCCGGCTGAGGTAGAAGCCGACTGCTGAACCACTTGGCATCGCCGACACGTACATCGCGCTCGAGCCAAAGGCAGTGGCAAGCCGAACGGCTTCGCTCCACAACCTGGCGCCGACGCCCATCCTGCGGGCAGGTCGGGTCACATGAAGGAAGGCAAGCCAGGCCAGATCAGGCTCGAAAGCCACCTCGACAATCGCCAGGCCAAGGAACTGTTCTCCGGAGTACGCCCCCAGCAGCACGGCGCCCCGATCAACTAACGGTCGCCAATGGTCCACTTGCTCTTGAACACTGTGCTCACCAGCGCCCTGCGGGTCAAAAGTGGGAATGTCCCAGTTGACCGGGCGCCAACTGAGATCCCCGTCGACCGCCACGTACTGCCGTTCGATCAATTCCGACCTATCGATCTCAGCTATGAGACCAAGATCGGTGGGCTCGAGATGACGAACCTCCAAGCTGTCAATGATGGGTTCCATCAGCCGCCGATGTAGCTCATTTCGACTTTCGGGAGCCCACCTGTTTCCGATGAGCGGATCTCCGAGTATCGGTCGGTGCGGCCCTTCCACACCCCATCGACGAACTCGCCGAGGGCCTCATCATCGGCGTCGGATCGCAAGAGCTCGCGGATGTCATGACCCTCGGAAGCAAACAGGCACGTATAGAGGGAGCCCTCGGCCGACAGGCGCAGGCGGGTGCATGCGCCACAGAAGGGCTGGGTCACCGAGGCGATGACCCCGAACTCGCCGCTGCCGTCCTCGTAGCGGTATCTCCGGGCTACCTCGCCCTGATAATTCGCTTGCACCGGCTCACAGGGGAGTTCGGCACCGATGGAGGCAACGATGTCGGAAGCCGGAACGACATCTTCCAGTCGCCAACCGTTCGTGGCCCCGACGTCCATGTACTCGATGAAACGGAGGATGTGCCCGCTCCCCTGAAAGTGTCTGGCCATCTCGACAAGCGTGTGGTCGTTGACGCCGCGCTTCACGACGGCGTTTACCTTCACAGGTCCCAACCCGGCCGCCGCCGCGGCTTCGATCCCGTCGAGCACCCTGGTAACGGGGAAGTCAACGTCATTCATTGCCCGAAAGACGGCGTCGTCGAGCGAGTCAAGGCTCACCGTCACCCGGCTGAGGCCGGCCGCGGCCAGGGCCTCTGCCTTACGTTCGAGCAACGAACCGTTGGTCGTGATCGTCAGGTCGATGTCGCCGAGCGCGGCCAGCATTTCGACCAGCTTCTCGATCTCGACCCGCAACAAGGGCTCGCCACCGGTAAGGCGAATCTTCTCGACCCCGCGGTCGACGAGGACTCCGGCCACCCGGGTGATCTCCTCGAATGTGAGGAGGAGGTCGCGGCCGAGGAACTCGTACTCGCGATTGAAGATCTCCTTCGGCATGCAGTAGCTGCAGCGGAAGTTGCACCGATCGGTCACCGAAATGCGAAGGTCGCGGACCGGCCGCTTGAGGACGTCGAGCATGGGAAGAGGGTACCTGGTGCGCTGAATTGGGGGCCGGCCGGCTAGCCGAACCGCTCTTCGAGGATTTGCTTGGCGGCGTCGGCGATGGCGGCCCAATCCCCATCCGGGCTGCGGGTCAGCGTGACGAAGTCGGACGTCATGAAGACGCTCGTGACCCCCGGTACCTCAACGAGAGCCTGGGCAGTTGGATCGTCGGACTCCTGTCCAGCCACCACGGTGGTCGGCCCACCGACATCCTGCCCGACGGTGAACTTGAGGGCGTTGGGGTTCGGCGTTTGCTCAATGATGACGGGCATGAGCGAATGGTAGTGGGGGTTGGTGTTGGCCGTTGCCGGTGGCTAACTGAGTCGCTGCCCGCGGCCCGCGGCCCGTTGCCCGCAAAGAGCGTCGTGGAGTTTCGTCGGGCTGGTAGCTGGAAGCCACCCAGACCAGAAAACCGGGAAGGCGACGAGGGGCCCCTCGCTAGGCGGGTTTGTACGCCCTTGCGACGGTGACGGGCTCGATGTCGTCGAATTCACCGGCGGGAGCGATGGCCTTCATCAGCTCGGGAAGCCGATCGAGGAGCAGGTCGAGCTCTTCGGCGGTGAGCTGATCCATCCCGCGCCACCCCTCAACCGCCACGGAGTCGGCGTAGGTCTCGTAGTCGCGGTAGTGGCCGAGCGGGAAATCAAGGCTGTAGGAGTCTCCATCCTTGAACCCGGCCCGCACAAGAGACCTGCCGATATCCATCTGGCGTGGATGGCGGCGCAGGAGGTACTCGGCCACCGCCGGGAACATGTTGGAGAGGATGAGCTGCGGGTACTGCTGGGGCCGCGCGTCGAGCAACGTGGCGGCGTCGAACTCGGTGAGCATCACACCGCCGCCCGGCTTGAGAACCCGGTAGGCCTCGGTGAGGACTCGAACCAGATTGGTGATCGATCCGGCAGCGTCGCGCAGGATGACGAGATCGATGCTTTCTCCTGCGAGTCCCGTATCCGTAGGTGTGGCGTCGGGCCCCGGCGCCTCTCCTCTCGTGATGAGAACCAGGTCGGCGCCGACGAACCGCTGTCCTGCGCCGATGGGCAGTTCGATGCCGGCAACGTTGTCGCCGGCCAGCAAGATCTCACCGGCGGGCGGAAGATCGAGATTGACTATCAGGTCGCTCCACATGCGCCTGAGGGTAGCGACAGCGAAGCCTGCCCAAAGATCACAAAATTGCCTCTCAAGGAATCCATCCGACCGCCGATAGATGGCTCTGCGGTCGAGAGGACCAAGGACAACGGACCACAAGGCACTCCGGTGCCGACCCGGAAACCGAGCCATGGATACCGACGATGGCATGGGGTCGCAAGACCTCAACCGAGGGTCGCAAGACCTTCAAACGGACCAAGACCCAGGGCCGTGGACCGGGAAACCGGAAAACGGTCAGGGCTTGGACCAAAGAAGCCTCCCGGAAGGGGGGCTTCTTACATTGGTCACCTGTCACCTGTCACCGGTCGCCTGTCTCCGACATCCGACATCCGACATCCGGCATCCGGCATCCGGCATCCGGCATCCGGCATCATCTAGCTGCCCGGTTCTTCGTTCTCGACCGAGATGATCATTGGCCAGACGGTGCCGTGTTCGTCGGCGACTTCGACGAGTACCTTCCATTCACTTCCGACCAGTGCCCCCTCCACTACAGAGATCGGCTCCCCCCATGAAGCGGCCGCGTCCATGGCGGCGGCGGAGATGGATTCGGACACGAGTTCGGGAGCCGGCGGAGCAATCAGGAGTGGTGCTGGCGGAATCTGGATCGGCTCAGGGAGATCGACCACCCGGGTTCCTCCTTCAGCGCCCACTTGTACCCGGACTGAAACACCCCGAACGAGGCCACGCTCGAAAACCGCCTCGACCGCTGTGATCGATCGATAGGCAACCGAGATCCGGTAGCGGCCGTCCCCTTCGGGGACCGTCTCCCACGCCCGTGCCCACTCGACGTAGGTCGTGGCACCGGAGGCGGCAGTGTGGATCGGCCGCCCGAGTGCTCCGGCCAGTTCGGCATCCCGTCCTCCGGCACCATCGCGGGTGAAGTAGTCGGTGACGAACCACTCGGCTCGCATGGCGGCCGCCTCGGCCCCGGCCTCGCCGGGTTGGAGATCAGCCCGGAGATCGGCCTCGGACAGCGGCTGGGATGCTGGGGGCACCGCTGCGATAGTCGCCGGAGGGGGCGTGGTCTCGGCCACCGGAGCAGTCACCGGCGCTCCCAGGCTGCGGGCAGCCAACACACCTACCACAAGCGCCACTACTGCCCCCGCCGCCACATACACGAGCCAGGGTCGGTCCCGGGTCTGGTGAACGAGCGAGCTCCAGGGAATGGAATCGAGGTGCTCTTCTTCGACCGGCATGTCCTGGTCAGCCATGCGGGCAACGTATGGGGCCAAGCCGGTCAGTTCAAGGGGGCTGTGTCAGCTCACTTGCCGACAAATTCGAGCACGAGGCGAATGAACTGTTCGAATTCGTCGCGGTGCATCGAGTGAGAGCCACCGGTGACGGTGTGGAACTCGATGTTCGGATTCATCTCGGCAAGGCTGGTCCCGAGCGCCGGCGGAACCAGTGGCGTCAGCTCGGGGTCGGCACCCAGCAACAGGGTCGGCACTTCCAGCGCCGCCACCGCCCCAACCACATTCCATCCGGGATTGTGGGCGATCGAGTTCTCGATGACTTCCGGCCCGGCCTGGTTCTGGGCCGCGAACTTGATGTGGGCATCCTCGGGATGCCATGTCGGGTTGGCGGCAACGACCATCTCAGGGGTGACGTCGGGACCGAGGTCGGCGGTGACGTGCTCCACAGCCGTTTCCTGATCGAGAATGATCAGCAACGGGTCCTCCAGGATGAGGCGCCTCGTCCAATCAGGCCGCTCGATCATCGCCTGCACCACGGCGGCTCCGCCCAGCGAGTGGCCCAACACGACGTCCCACTCATCGGAGAGAGCCAGGAGATCGGCGGCGTAGGCGGCCACGCTGTAATCGCCCGGGCTTTCGCTCTCGCCGTGGCCTCGAAGGTCAACACCGACGACATGGAACCCGGCGGCGGCCAGGGCAGGCCCGGCCCGCCACCATCCGGCGGCGTTCGAGCCGAGACCGTGAACGATCAGAAACCGGCGGTCACCGGTGCCCCACTCAGTTCGCTCGAGGTCAATCGGTGTCGGCATCTAGCGGAGCTCGTGGCCGACCAGGTTCATGAACTCAGAGCGGGTGCGGGCGTCGGAGCGGAACGAACCTCGCAGCGACGAAGTAATCATCTCGCTGTTCTGCTTCTGTACTCCCCGCATGAGCATGCAGAGGTGGGCGGCTTCCATCACGACGCCGACTCCAAGCGGATCGAGGCACTCCATGAGGGCGTCGGCCACCTGATTGGATAGCCGCTCCTGGATCTGCATCCGGCGGGCGAACACGTCAACGATCCGGGCGAGCTTGCTGACGCCGATGACCCGGCCGTCCGGTATGTAGGCAACGTGGGCCCGGCCGAAGAATGGCAGCATGTGATGCTCGCACATCGAATAGAACTCGATGTCCTTGAGCATGACCATCTCGGAATCCGGTGACTCGAAGATCGCATTGTTGACGACTTCTTTGAGGCTCTGGGTGTATCCCCCGGTGAGAAATGCCATCGACTTGGCAACCCGGTACGGCGTGCGCTCGATGCCCTGGCGGTCGGGATCCTCCCCGAGAATCTGAAGCTGCTCGCGCACCAGCGCCTCGAAACGCGGATTGAAGGTGTCGTCGGCAGGGCCGTACTCCTCAAAGGCGTCGTCGGAGGAAAGATTGAGGTCTTGTTCGGCCATCGGGACCTTCCTCACGGTCGGGGCCAATGCTTGTTCAGCGATTTCGGCGACGGTCTTATTCCGACCGGGCACGATCCAGTCCCCGGCCACTTCGGCCGCCGGAATCGTTACATAGGAGTATTCGGAGAGATCGGGATCGGGGATGCCGAGTTCTGCGTCGTCGAGATCGCCAAATAGAACGACGTCGAGATCGATGGCCCGCGGGGCGTTCCTGTCTTCGACTCGGACTCTCCCGAGCCCCGTCTCGATGCCACGGAGCGCCGTCTTGAGAATTGCGGGGTCAAGATCGGTCTCGATAACAACTGCGGCATTGAAGAACGGCGGGTAGTCACCGCCGACGGCGGGCGACTCGAAAATGCAACTGGTCTCGATCACCGTCATGTCGGGGTGTTGACGGAGCGCTCTGACCGCCGCCGGAAGATTCTTCTGCCGATCAATGTTGCTCCCGACCGAGATGAGGGCCCTGCTCATGAGCCAATGACCTCGAGGCGAGTCCGCTGGATGGTGACTCCAACCGAACGGGTGCTGGTGACCGCGCCGGGCTTCTCGGCGGTGATCTCGACTTCCTCGATACGGCCGTCGGTCTCGAAGCAAATCCGGGCAAGATCGGCGACGAGCCGCTCGATGAGCCCGGGTTCGGCGGTTTCGATATGGGCTTTCATCGCCCTGGTGATAGTTGAGTAGTTAATGCTATCGGCCATCTGATCGCTGGCTCCCGCGCCACGGGTATCAAAGAAGAGCGTGGCATTCACGAGCACGTCCTGGGGAATGACCCGCTCATCGGGATTGATCCCGATGATGGCGTGTACGAGCAGATCACGTATGTGGATGCGGTCGAGCATCAGGCGAGGGTAGCAACGGCCTGAACAGTCAACAGAGATACTGCACCCTCTGACTGTGAACTTTGAACTCTGCGTGACCTCGCTCCCTCCCCCCTAGATCTCGCGGCGGATCTCGTCGCCGTGCTCATCCAACTTCGGTGGCCGGCGCCGGACCATCGGCGGCGTGGCCGACATGCGCATCGGAGATCGCACCGAGCGGAAGGGCCCGTCCCCGCCGTCGAAGGTCGTGATCGGATCCAGGCCGAGCTGGGCGGCCGTGGCAAACGATTCGGCCACCGTATTGATCGGGCCAACGGGTATGCCGAGGGCTCGAAACTTCTCAACCCACTCAGCTGCGGGACGGGTCCCAAAGACGGTGCTCAGCTCGGCTTCGAGCTCCTCGACGTGTTCAACCCTGGCGGCGTTGGTTTCAAATCGGGTATCGGCGATGAGGTCGGGTCGTGCGATCTCCTCACACAGCCGGGTCCAGAGCACCTCACTGGCGGCGGCAAGGGCAAACCTGCCATCGGCGCTCGGGTAGATCTGATAGGGGGCGATGGACGGATGCCGGTTCCCGTGCCTGCCCGGTTCCTTTCCTGTCGACACGAATCCGGAGCCGACGTTTAGCAAGCCGGCGAGTGCGCCTGCCATGAGGGAAACCTCGACATACTGGCCGAGGCCGCTCTCCCGACGAGATTCGACGGCGGCCAGGATGGCGATCGTGGCATAGAGGCCGGCGATCTTGTCGACGAGGGCTACCCCAACCTTCATCGGAGCTCCGTCCACCTCGCCGGTGAGGCTCATGAGACCGCTCATAGCCTGGACGAGAAAGTCATACCCGGCCAGGGCCGATCCCGGGCCCGTCGAACCGAACCCCGTGATCGAACAGGAAATGATTTCGGGGCGGTCGGCGGCCAGCGAGGCGCGATCAAGGCCCCATCCCGCCATGGTTCCCGGCCGGAAGTTGTCAACCACCACGTCCGCCGAGAGACACAGACGGCGTGCCACCGCCCGATCGCCTTCCTCCTTGAGGTCGAGGGCGACACCTCTCTTGTTGCGGTTGAGACCGAGGTAGTAGGTGCTGTCGCCGTCGTGGAACGGTGGTCCCCAGGCGCGAGTGTCATCACCCCGGACGGGGTGTTCGATCTTGATGACGTCGGCGCCGAGATCACCGAGGATCATCGTGGCAAGAGGGCCGGCCAGGACCCGGCTGAAATCCACGATCCGAAGATGATCGAGTGCGCCGGGTGTGGCCTCCGGCAAAACGTTCCTGGCCATGTTCCTCCTCGCTATCGCCACACCGACAGTACCGCTCCATGTGGCGGACGGTCGGCCAGTCCGGAGAACCCGGGCTAGCCGTCGAGGAGGGCTGCGAGCTCGGGTGAAGAACTCCCGAGCACCTCGGTCATGACCTCTTCGGTGTGCTCGCCGAGCTGGGGAGCCGGCCGCGGCGTGTGTCCTGCCCGTAGCGGGCCCTGCACCACGCGATAGCTCCCGTCCACATCGCTCACCATCCCGCCGGCGGTCACATAGGGCGAGGTCAGGGCCTCGAGGATCGAGTTGATAGGAGCATGCGGGACGCCGGCATCCCGAAGGCGCTGCTGCGCCTCGGCGCTCGTTAGGCGTCCGATCGCCACCTCCACAGCAGCGTCCACCTCGCGCCTGGCGGCCGTCCGACCGGCGTTTGTCACGAGGTCGGGTCGCCCGGCAAGATCCTCCAGACCCAGCGCCGTGCAGAATGGCGGCCAGAACTTGTCGCCGAGCACGGCCACAACCACCCAGCCATCGGCAGTGGCAAAGGCGCGATAGGGAACGACGCTGTGATGTCCCGATCCAACCGGTCCCGGGTCGTGCCCCGAACCCATCGCCGCGGTCGCTGAATAGGTGAGCAGCGACAATGCCGCGTCCATGAGCGGGACCTCGACGTGGCCGCCGTGTCCGTCGCGCAGGCGCCTGGCGTAGGCCGCCACTGCGCCCAGGGCCGACCACAAGCCGGCGGCCAGATCGCTGATGGCCACGCCGGCCCGCACCGGCGCTCCGCCTTCCTCGCCGGTTACCGACATAATGCCGCTCTCGGCCTGGGCGATGAGGTCGTAGGACGCTTCTCCCGCCCGCTCCGTCCCCCGGGCGTAGCCGGAGATCGCTACCGCCACGAGATGGGGGTGGCGGGTCTTCAAGGCTTCGGGAGTGAGGCCGAACCTGGCAGCTGCGTCTGGCCGGTAGTTCTCGATCACGATGTCGGCGCTGGCCAGCAGCGCGTCGAGACCGCGGCGCCCGGGGCTGGTCGTCAGATCAAGCACCACCCCCCGCTTGCCGGTGTTGAGCGAGGAGAAATACAGCGAACGGCCGTCGATGAAGGGACCTACTCCCCGAGCCGAGTCGCCGGCGGGTGGCTCCACCTTGATGACGTCGGCACCCATCTCCGCCAGGACTTGTGCGGCGAATGGCCCGGCCAGCACCCGCGATAGGTCGATCACCCTGACACCGTCGAGCAACCCGCTCACAAATCCTCCAGGCGCCCGAGGACTTCTGCGGCGGGCCTGGTGCCGTCGTCGAGCAACCCGTCGAGCCGCCCGCCCGCCAGGAGACGAACTTTGGCGTCGAGCTGCCCATCGCTCATCGGATGGAGGGGCGACCCGCGGGCAGCCTCCACCCGGACCTCGATGGATGAGGGGCCCGGAGCCCACCTCAGAATCGCCTCGGACTGTTCGAGACTCTCGTCCAGTTGTACCTCGATGCGGGCGGCGAGCCTTCTCGCATCAGAGTCCACCCCGGCGAAGCTCTCCACCGTTGGAGTGCCCCTGAGCAGGGTGTATGCGACGGTGTAGGGAATGGAGAATTTCGCCTCGAGGCCGGTCGAGACGTCATCGAGCGGCGCCGCCTGGCGGGACCGCGGGTGCACGATCACGACTCCCGATGCTGAGGTATCTGCACCCAGCCGGGCCGCCTCCTCGGCCGCTTCGATCGCGCTGTGGGTCTGCAGACAACAGGGAAAGGCCTTGATCCAGTTGTCATGGATGGCGGCCCGGCTACCCGGCTCGGCCCACCGACCACCGTAGGCGTCGGCAAAAGCCGGTTCGATGGTCCCGGTGGCGGTAGCGCCCGACCCGGCAAGCATGGCGGCCCGTACCCCTTGAGCTGCCGCATTGCCGACCTGGAGGGCTTTGCCGTCGGTACCGAACGCGGCCTGCAGACCGCCCGCTCCCAGTACTGCAATCTGCCGGGCGGTACTGGTCCGCTCCTCGTCCAGCCCGAGGAGGGCGGCCGCGGCCGTGGCTGCACCGATGGTTCCGGTCACAGCAGTGGGATGCCAGCCTCGCTCATACAGACCCGGGTGGCTGGCTCGGGCCACCGCCGCCATGGCCTCAAAACCGCCGGCATAGGCATCGAGGACCTGCCCGATGGTGGCGCCCGTGTGGGCGCCCACCACCAGCGCCGCCGGAGCGGTCGGAGCCGAGAGGTGACTGAGCCCCGGACCGTAGGTGTCGTCGAAGTCGAGCACGTGGCCGGCGGCGCCAAGCGCGGCGACTCGATCGGTGACGCCGTCGCCGAGCGCCCGGGCCGCCACCGGGGCAGCCTCGGAACGTCCGGCGACCGCGCAGGCCATCCAATCGAGAAAAGCCCTCCGATACGGCACCATGGAATCGGTCATGAGTTGGATCTTCTCATCAGGTCGCGAGCGATGACGCGAAGAGCAAGGATTTCCTCGGTTCCTTCGAATATCGACAGGACGCGGGCATCGACGAACAGGCGGCTCACCGGGTATTCCTCCGCATACCCGTATCCGCCGTGGAGCTGCATGGCATCGCGGGTCACCTCTTCGGCCGCCCGGGAGGTGAGTGCCTTGGCCATCGCGGCAAGCCCACTCCCTTCGGGCTGGTCGAGCAGGGCAGCGGCCCGGTAGGTCAGCCTCCGACCGGCCTGGATCCGGGCGGCCATGCGGGCCAGCGTGGCGCCGGTCAGCTGATATCCGAGGAGGGGACGGCCGAACACGACCCGCTCGGTGGCGTAGGCCAGACCTTCGGCGAAGGCGGCCTCCATCACACCAAGTGCCCGGGCGGCCGTTTGAAGCCGACCCGAGGCGAAGGCGCCCATTTGCAGGTAGAACCCGCGACCGATGCCCTCCTGCTCGCCGATGAGGGAATCGGCCGGGATCCGCCAGTCTTCGAATACCACCTCGAATGAGTGCAGACCCCGATAGCCGATCGTATCGATGGCCCGGCCGGACAATCGGCCGCCGCCAGATTGCTCCATCTCGAACTCGTGCCCGGCGAACGCCGGCTTTTCGACGACAAACAACGAGAGGCCCCGTGCCCCTGCCGATCGGTCCGGATCGGTGCGAGCCAGCACCATGAGCAACTCAGCCCGACCTGCGAAGGTGGCCCACATCTTGGTTCCCTTGAGCACGAAGCCGTCTCCGTCGGTACGGGCGGCGGTGGTAATCGCCGCGACATCCGAGCCGTAGTCCGGCTCGGTCACTGCCACCGCCACCATCTGCTCGCCGTTGGCGATGGCAGGAAGCCAGCGTTGTTTCTGAGCTTCGGTCCCGCCGGCCAAGAGCGCCGCCACCAGTATCTCGGGCCTCGTCAGCAGTGATCCTGCCATGAGGGATCCGCGGGACAGTTCCTCGGTGGCGACCACCATCGCCAGCATCCCCGAGTCCGTGGGCTGCCGAAATCCTCCGTATTCGGTGGGGATCGACATCCCGAACGCTCCAATGCGAGCCAAGCCTTCGATCACTGGATCGGGGACGTCATCGTTGTTCCGATGGACCCGCTCGGCGTGCGGCACGATCTGCTCGGCCGCGAATCGAGCGAACGTATCGGCTACCAGCGTGACATCCTCTGGGAGGTGGCGGGGGCCCGTCCCAACGGATGGAAGGAGGTTGGCGACCGCCTCCAGGGTCTCCGGGGCGGACCCGACGCGGAGCACCTCATCAAGCGCCCCACCCCGTAGCTCGGCCTCACCCTCGTATCCGTCGAGCCTGCTGCGAGCCGACCGGACGAGATCGGCCAGGGCGACGGTGGCGATGAGTGCCTCGGCGTCGCCAAGCTCGCCGTACTCGACCATGCCCACGGCGGCGGCGGTCTCGGCAGCCAGGAATGCCAGCCGATAGGCGGCCGCCTGATTCTCGTCCAGCCTCTCAGTGGAGACCCGGCCGTCGACGACGGAGCACTCGGCCAACGCCGCCGCCCGGTGTTCGACGGCCGAGCGCATCTGGTCGATCGCTTCGGGTACCCGGCTACCGGCCACTAGATCGTCTCCCCGGCCCCATCGGCCGTCTCGATGAGCCGGCGAGCGGCGCGGACCACTGCCTCGTCAACCATATGGCCGTCCTCGTCTTTGATCGCCCCTCTCCCCTCGGCGATGGCCGACTCGTACAAGGCAACGAGGCGTCGAGCCCGCTCCACCTCTCCGGGGGCCGGGGCGAATACCTGGTTGATTACCGGGACCTGGGCCGGATGGATGGCGGGCCGGGCGCCAAATCCTTGCCGCGCCAGGATCCGGGTGCCGGCCTCGAAGCCCTCAAGGTCGCGGTAATCCGGTGAGACCGGTCCGAGCGGGGCCCCGATGCCGGCCGCCGCCGAGGCAACGACCACCGTCATCCGCAGCGGCGCAAAGACCGTGGCATCGGCGGAGTCGATCCCCAGGTCGGCGGCGAGATCGAGCTCGCCAATCATCAACTGTTGAACCCTCGGTGCCGCCGCCAGAGCATCCACCCGACGCATCGCCCTGGCCGTCTCCACTATGGGGAGCAAACGCACCGTGCCGGCCGGGAGCCCCTCATCCTGTTCCATGCGATCGAGACGGGAGGACAGGTCGTGAATCTCCCCGGGGTGGTCGACCTTGGGAACCATGAGCCCGGTCAGGGCGGCATGGGTCGCCAGCCCGACATCGCCCTCCTCGGTGCTCGAGCTGATGCGAATCCAGGCATCCGGGCCGGTTTCGTCAAGGCCGTCGAGCCAGGAGGCCACGACCCGTCGTGCACCAGGGCGGGCGACGGGGGCAACTGCGTCCTCCAGATCGGCGATGATGGCATGGGAGCCCCGCCCGGTGGCCTTTGCGAGCATGTCGGCGCGATCGCCTGGCACGAACAGATAGCTGCGAGCAGTCATGGTCGGGATCCCGTGATAGAGGATGCCTGCCCTTTTTAGCACCGGGGATACACTCGCCGGGTCGAAAGGCTGAACCGAATTGGCATTGTTGGCCGGCATGCGGATAGTGGAAGGCTCTGCGTTTGTGGCGGCGCCGCTCGGGGGAATGACCCTCGCCCAGCTCGGGGCCGACGTCATCCGGTTCGATCCCATCGGCGGCGGCCTCGACTATGGCCGGTGGCCGATTACCGACGAGGGTCACAGCCTCTACTGGGCGGGGCTCAATAAGGGCAAACGCTCCATCGCCCTCGACCTCCGCTCGGAGGAGGGAAAGGACCTGGCGCGCTCCCTCGTCACCGCCCCGGGTCCCGATGCAGGGATCTTCTTGACGAACTACCCGCCCGGGAATTGGACCGACTACGAGAGCCTTCGCCCGGACCGGTCCGACCTCATCATGTGCCGCATCGTGGGCAACCCGGACTCCAGCACGGCCGTCGACTACACCGTCAATGCCGCAGTCGGATATCCCGCACTCACCGGTCCGGTCGATCACGACGGTGTCGTGAACTCGGTGCTTCCGGCCTGGGATCTCATGACGGGCATGATGGCAGTGGCCGGGATTCTGGCAGCCGAACGGGACCGGGCTCGTACGGGCCGGGGGAGGCTGCTCCGCGTTGCCCTGTCTGATGTCGCTATCGCCGTGCTCGGTCACCTCGGCCAGATTGGCGAGGCCACCATCAATGACGTCGATCGCCCTCGCTATGGCAACTACCTTTACGGGGCGTTCGGGCGTGACTTCGTAACCTCCGATGGCCGTCGAGTCATGGTGACCGCCATCACGCCGAGGCAGTTCCGCGGCCTGGTGGACGCCACCGGCATCGCGACAGCCATTGCGACTCTCGAAGCAGAGCTCGGGCACTCCCTGGATAGTGACGGTGACCTGTTCGCCGCCCGGGCGGGCATTGCGGCCATCCTCGAGGAATGGTTTGCGGTCACGCCGTATGCGGAAGCAACCAGGCAATTCGATGCCCATCGCGTCCTGTGGGGACCGTATCAAACGGTGCAGCAGCTCCTTGCGTCCGATCCGCGGGCTTCAACAGCTAACCCGCTCCTCGAACAGATCGACCAGCCCGGAATCGGACCGATACTCACACCCGGGCTGCCCATAGACCTGGGCTCGGACCGGGAACCACCCGGGCCGGCCCCGCTCCTCGGCCAGCACACCGAGGAAATCCTGGCCGACGTCCTGGGCTTGAGCGACGCCGAGATCGGCGGATTGCTCGACCGGAAGGTGGCGGCCGGTGTCTGAGGATCTCCAAGCCTGGATCGGCCGCCGGGAGGAGATGGAGGATCTGATCACCGCCTGGCCGGTCCATGCTCTCCAGGCCACCCTCGACCTGTCCGACCCCGAGCCGCGGCCCGGGGATCCATTGCCTCCGCTCTGGCACTGGCTGTTCTTTCTGCCGGCGGTGGCCCATTCCGAACTCGGAACCGAAGGACACGCCCGGTTGGGAGGATTCCTTCCTCCGATCGAGCTGCCGAGGCGGATGTTTGCGGGCGGTCGATTCACCTTTCACCAGCCGCTGCGAATCGGCGAGCAGGCCAAACGGGTGGGCACGGTGACCCGGATCGAGGAGAAGCAGGGCCGCAGCGGTCGGCTCGTCTTTGTCGTCGTCCGCTACGAGATCTCTGGTGAGGGTGGGCTCGCCATCGTCGAGGAGCAGGATCTCGTGTATCGGGAGGCACCGGAGGGTGACCAGGCTCCCAGCCCCGGAACCGAACCCATCCCGGCCGCACCATGGAGCCGGACGGTTGACCCCGACCCGGTCATGTTGTTCCGGTTCTCAGCACTGACATTCAACGGCCACCGCATCCATTACGACTACCCCTATGTCACGGGAGTCGAGGGGTACCCGGGCTTGATCGTGCATGGTCCATTGACTGCTCTCCTCCTTGCCGATCTGGCGCGTCGCGACGGTCCCGGTCGGCTCGAGTCATTCTCCTTTCGGGCGCTGTCACCCCTGTTCGCCGGTGATGCGTTCACGCTGCAAGGAGACCTGGAGCGCGACCAGACGGCCTCGCTGTCGGCCTGGTCGCACGACGCCCGACTCGCGATGGCGGCCGAGGCGGAGTTCGCCGACCGGACGGAGACGTCGGACTGAGTCGGCTCGCACTCGTCCAGGGGGCTAAGGCTCGATCGACACTCCGGTTGCGCCGATCACCATGGCGAGGGTCACGTATACGCCAACCGTGACGATGACGTCGAGGATCTGCTCAACGGAGAATCCGGCCCGAAGGGAACCCCAGGTCGCATCGCTGACCGAAAGCCCATCAAACAATTCGTCTGTTGCCACCAGCAGCGCGGTCTCGACCGCGGTTGGGCCAACGGGAGTTGAGCCGCGGATGGCCTCGATCTCGTCATCCGTGAGACCAGCGTCCCGCCCCCGGAGGACGTGATGGTGCCACTCGTATGCCGACCCGGCCCGGTGCGCCAGTCGCAGGATGATGACCTCCCGGTGACGGGGGAGCAGCGAACCCCCGGTCGCAATGTGATTCCGGAGTGGGGACCATGCCTCAAGCAATTCAGGGTGATTGGCCAGCACCCGGTGCACATTGAGCACCGGCCTGAGCCCGGCACGTATGTCCGCCAGGCCATCGTCCCACTCCGACTCGTCCAGTGGCGGAATCCGCGGCTCGTCTGGCATGCCAAGACGCTACCCGATCCAATCACGCCGAGAGCCTCGGAACTCGGGACCGGCGACAGGTGACCGGCGACCGGTGACCTTCTATCTCAGGTGAGCCCCCCCGTTGAGGCGCTGGATCTCACCGGTGAGGAAGTCGTTGCGGATGAAGTGAAGCACTGCCTCGGCGACGACCTCGACCCCACCAACTCGTTGAAGAGGCGTTTCGGCAGCCAGTCGCTCGGCGTACCCCTCTTCGGCATCGGCGGGTGGCAGCACAACACCAAGTGCCACGGCATTCACCCGGATGCGGGGAGCCAGCTCACTCGCCGCCACCTTCGTGAATGTGTCGATCGCCCCCTTGGCAATGGTGTAGCTGAAGCGGGGGCCGAGATACGGCCGCTCCGTCTTCCAATCGGTCACATTCACGACCGCCCCGTTCCGATCCTCAGGTAGGGACCGGGCGAAGGCCTGGGTGAGGAATACCGGGGCGGTCAGATTGAGACCGAGGGTTCGCTCCCATTGCTCAAGGGAGACGTCGAGCAGATGGTCGCTGGGAAATCCGGCGGCGCTGTTGACGAGGATGTCAACGGGATCGGACAACAGGGCGGCGATGGAATTCGGGTCGCTCAGGTCGGCCTGGCGGAGCTCGACTGTCGAGCCGAGGCTCCGAGCCTCGTCGGCCGTCTCTTCGGCCGGTCCGGCCGAACGGTTGTAGTGGAGAACGAGGTCGGCGCCGGCGCCGGCCAGTGCCAGCGCTATCCCCTTTCCGACCCGATGAGCTCCCCCGGTTATGAGAGCCCTGCTACCTGAGATGTCCATGGAGAGCAGAGTAACCGTGTCGAAAATGAGAAGTTGACCGCGATGAAGCGACTACCCTCCAGCCCGTGCAGCCGAATCCTGATCCCAAACCCGGCCGCTGGATCCTGCCCGTTGTCATATTGGCAATGATGGGATTCGCGTTGCTCTTCATCAACGCCGCTGAGGACCCGACGGTCAGTGTCTCCGATACGACCGTGAACGGTGGGTCGGGTGGGACCACAACCACCACCACGCTCCCGCCGGGGGGAACGACCACCACAACACTTCCCGGCGACATCATCCAGTACAACATCGATATCACAGACGCCGGCATCGCTATGGCCGGCCTACAGGCAAAGACCAACGACGCCAACGCCAATTGGGAAGATCGGAGTGCCGGTTACGCCGACACGGTCGCCATCCTCCAGGGCTTCCACGCGGATGTGAAAGCATGGCGGGCCGGTTTGAACAGCCTCATCGTTCCGTCCTCGCTGCCCGAATACGCCGACTTCCACAACATCATGATTGCCGCCGCCGACGAGGTGGTCCGAACCTCTGCCGCCATTGTGCCCGGCCTGCAAGCACCCGACGCCGGCGAGGCCCGACGGGCCGCCGTCGCCAGCTTCAACGGTGCCGTCACCGCCTACGGAAACCAGGTCAACACGATCGTCGCCTATCGACCGGGCACCTCTTCTTCCTAGCCGCGGCCCAGCCCCCAGCTGTAACACAGCGTTCACACGCAAGTAACGCCATTGCAACCGGGTGATGCGATAGTTTCCGGATAGCCAAATCCGAGGAGAAGACGTGCCTTATCGCGCCGAATACATCTGGATCGACGGATCCGAACCAACCCAACTGCTCCGTTCCAAGACCCGGGTCTTGCCGGACGGCGCCGAACTGCCCATCTGGGGCTTTGACGGTTCGAGCACCAACCAGGCCCCCGGAAGCGAATCGGACTGTGTGCTCCGGCCGGTCCGATCGATTCCCGATCCCATCCGCGGCGGGGACAACGTGCTGGTGCTGTGCGAGGTGTTGAACACCGACATGACGGCACACGCATCGAATACCCGGGCCGACCTCGTCGAAACCACCGAGCTCTATTCCAGCCATGAGCCATGGTTCGGCATCGAGCAGGAGTACACGTTCTTCAAAGACGGACGGCCCCTCGGCTGGCCCCAGGGCGGCTTCCCCGCTCCGCAGGGCGGCTACTACTGCGGGATCGGCGACGACGAGGTCTTCGGACGGGATGTCGTCGAAGAACACACCACCGCCTGCATCGAGTCCGGCCTGGAAATCTCGGGCACCAACGCCGAGGTCATGATGGGCCAGTGGGAGTTCCAGATCGGTCCCCTCGGGCCGATCGAAGCGTCCGATGAGATCTGGCTGGCCCGCTGGCTCCTCTACCGGATCGGTGAGGATCACGGTGTTTCGGCAACCCTCAACCCCAAGCCCATCAAGGGCGACTGGAACGGGGCAGGCGCTCACACCAACTTCTCCACCAAGGAGATGCGAGAGAGCTATGAGCCGATCGTGGCGGCAGCCGAAGCGCTCGGCAAAGCCCATGATGACCACATCGCCCATTACGGCGCCGGGATCGATCAACGACTCACCGGCCTCCACGAAACGGCCCCCTGGACCGAGTACTCGTACGGAGTTTCCGACCGCGGAGCGTCGGTGCGGATTCCCTGGCAGGTCAAAGTGGACGGCAAGGGTTATCTGGAGGATCGGCGTCCGAACGCCAACATGGATCCCTACGTTGTTACCCGCCTCATCACCGAGACGGTCTGCAAGGACGCCGAGGGCTAGTCCGGCGTCGAATTCGAGAACGACAGGGCGAGGGGCGGAGCAATCCGCCCCTCGCCGACTTTCCGGCACACAATTGGGAAGGGTGGCGTAAATTCAATGGCAATGGAAAAGCAAGCTGAATACGTGCTCAGCACCGTCGAGGAACGGGGCATCCGGTTCGTCCGGCTGTGGTTCACCGACGTGCTCGGCTTCCTCAAGTCGGTGGCCATCACACCGGCCGAACTGGAAGGGGTCATGGAGGACGGGATGAGCTTCGACGGCTCGTCCATCGATGGCTTCTCTCGCATCCAGGAAGCCGACATGATCGCCAAGCCGGATCCGACGACATTTCAGCTGCTGCCGTGGCGGCCTGATGAGGGCGGTGTCGCCCGCATGTTCTGCGACATTGTCACCCCGGCCGGTGAGCCGTTCGACGGGGATCCCCGCTGGGCGCTCAAACGCAACCTGCAGCGGCTCTCCGAGCGCGGCTACACGCTCGACATCGCTCCTGAACTCGAGTTCTACTACTTCACCGATGCCAGTCCCGCCCGGGAAGTGCTCGACCGGGGCGGTTACTTCGACCTGACCCCGCTCGATGTTGCCCAGGAGTACCGGCGCCGGTCGATCGTGGTGCTCGAACAGCTCGGCATCCCGGTCGAGTCGTCCCATCACGAGCAGTCCCCCGGACAGCACGAGATCGACCTGCGGGGCGCCGACGCCCTCAGCATGGCCGATCAACTCCTCACCGCCCGCCTCGCCATCAAAGAGGTGGCGATGGAGAACGGCATGTATGCCACGTTCATGCCAAAGCCTCTTCAAGAGGCGGCCGGCAGCGCCATGCACCTGCACCTGTCGCTCTTCGAAGGTGAGCTGAATGCATTCCACGAGCCTGAGGGCGGACTGTCCAAGGTCGGGGAAGCGTTTATCGCCGGGCTTCTCACCCACGCTCGCGAGTTGACGGCCATCACCAATCAATGGGTCAACAGTTACAAGCGGCTCCACGGCGGATTCGAGGCTCCAACGTTCGTGACCTGGGCCCACAACAACGAGTCTGCCCTCGTCCGGGTACCCACCTTGCAGCCCGGCAAGCCGGAGCGAACCCGCATCGAGTACCGGTCCCCGGACCCCGCCTGCAATCCCTATCTGGCATTCTCAGCGATCGTGGCAGCCGGATTGGCCGGGATCGAACGGGGCTACGAGCTCCCCGCCGAAGTCCTCGAGAATATGGCGGTCACCGACGGTGACACCCTGGCGCTGTCGGGCATCGAGCGGCTGCCCTCCGGGTTGGATGAAGCGCTCGATGCGTTGGAAGGCTCTGAACTGATGAAGGAGGCGCTCGGCGAGCACATCGTCGAATGGTTCCTCAAGAACAAACGCGACGAATGGCGCCGTTACCGGCGGCACGTTTCGCTCTTCGAAATCGAGGAGAACCTCCCGATCCTGTGATCATGCTCGCCGTCATCGGAGCTCGCGCAGAGCTCACCGAGGTCCTCGGGACGATCGGTATCAAGCCGGTGGCGTTGGTCGACGCCACCGACGTTGTCGATCGCCAGCCGGAAGCAGGATGGGATGCACTCGTCATCGACTTCGGGGCCGATCCTGCCCGCGGCACCGCTATCGCTCGCCGGGTCGAAGAGGCGCTCGGTCTCCCGATCCTGGCGGTGGCCGATCTCGCCTCCGACGTAGCCGACGTGGCAGAGGTCGCCGACTTCCTGCTTGCCCCGATCAATCCCGATGAGCTGCGGATTCGGCTCCAACGCCTCACCTCGCCGACCGGGACCAGCGGGGAGACCGTCAAGTTCAAGGACCTCGAGCTCAATCTTGCGACCTATCAGGCATCGGCCGCCGGAACCCCCGTCGATCTCACATACATGGAGTACGAGCTGCTCCGCTTCTTCGTCACCCACCCGACCAGGGCCTGGAGCCGGGCGCAGATTCTCTCCCAGGTGTGGGGCTACGACTACTTCGGAGGCTCCCGGACGGTCGACGTCCACGTGCGGCGCCTTCGCGCCAAGCTCGGCGAGGAGCGTTCCTCGTGGATCGCTACGGTCCGTTCGGTCGGATACCGCTTCGGCTAATCGCCAATACGCCCCGCCCCCGGGCGTGCGCGCCAAGATAGGCCAATGAACCGACTTGCCGAGCTCTTCGCCGGGGCGGCGGAGGGAACCTTCCCACCCGTGGACGGACAGATCGAGATCGTCACCGTGCCGGCACCTCTTGACCTGGAGGCCGTGGTCGAGTTCACCGGCCACGCAGTCGTCGCTACCGAACTGGAGAAGGCGGTCGTGCTCGCCCAGGGCTTCGACGCCTTCGGCGGCATCGTTTCACCCGATGCGCTCCGCTGGCTGGCCGGGCCCCACGGCGAGATCGGGTGCCTGGACTCCGTTCTCGTCCGTCGTGGGACCGGACGCGGAACGCTCCCTATCCAGACCGATCTCGACGCCCATCCCAGGGTCGTTGCCTCGCGCCGCAGGAGATCCGAGGTGGTGGTGTATGGCGATGAGCGCGGCCTCGTCACCGTCGGGAAGGGTTTGGCCGACCGGTGGGAGACGAGCGTGGAGCTCCTGTCGGCGGTGGCCGGAGCAGGAACCGGCCGCGCCCTCATATCCGAAGCTGTGGGTCATATTCCCGAAGGAGAGGCGGTCTTCGCTTCGGTCGCCCCCGGCAATGCCGCATCCCTGCGGGCGTTTCTGGCTTGCGGGTTCACTCCGGTCGGCGCCGAAGTGATCATCCATCCCTCTCGCTAAATCGCTCAAGATCGGGCCCCGCCATGCCGATAAGCGGATTCTGGAGCCAAATAGGGGGATCCATGGTGATCAAGACGCTCATTGTCAACACCATGCCGCGCCGCTCAGCCGAGGACACCGTCACTCAGGCAGGCGGCGTTCTTCGCGCCAGGAACACCCCGCCGCCCGAGCCACCCGCCTCGACATGGAATCCGTTCCAGGAGCTCGAAGCCGAAGAGCACGTTCACGTGCGAGTGCGAGCCGCTTACCACGCAGTCGAGAGCTCCGAGGACATCCCCGATGGGATGGAAGGTAGCTACTACCTCTAGGTCACCGGTCGCCTGTCACCGGTCACCAGCCAGAACCGCTATCCGAGACCCGGAGCGTTGTCGGTAGATAGTCCGATCTACCACGTCCAAGCGAAACTCCACGGAGGCCTGTTCGAGCTGCTCTGCCCGGACGACATCACCGTCCAGGGTCCAGTCCCTGAATCTCGTCGTCCAAGTGGGCCGGTGACAGGTGACCGGTGACTATCTGGCTGCGATCGTTTCTATCTCTACCGACACGCCCTTGGGGAGGGCGGCTACTTCGACTGCTGAGCGGGCGGGGGGCTCTGAGTCGAAGAACGAGCCGTAGACCTCATTGACGGCGGCGAAGTCACCCATGTCGGCCAGGAAGATGGTGGCTTTCACCACATCGGAGAAGCCGAGCCCAACGTCGGAGAGCAGTCCGCCGACTTGAGTCATCACCTGCTGAGCCTGTTCGGCGGTGGATCCAGCAGGATTGCCCTCGCCATCGAGCGCGATTTGGCCAGAGAAGAACACAATCCCGTTGGCCTCGACACCAACGGAGTACGGCCCAAGAGCGGCCGGAGCGGACGGAGTGGAAAGAATCTGTTTAGGCATGGCGTGAGGCTACCGCCTCACCCGTCACCAGTCACCAGTCACCGGTCACCGGTCAGCGGTCAGCGGTCGGTGGACTGGCAGCACGCGAAGACTTCCTCGGCTTGAGCGTTCAGTGGATCTCGATCCCGACAAAGCAAAACCGCCGGCCCTCGCCGACGGTTTCGTTTGTGTCTTTCTGAGCAGGTGACCGGCGACTGGTGACCGGTGACCTCTTAGGAAAAGCTGCTCCCGCACCCACAGGTACGGCTTACGTTCGGGTTGTTGATGGCGAAACCGGCGCCCTGTAGGCCGTCGCGGTAATCGACTTCGGCGCCCTCGAGGTGGGGAGCGCTGTCGGAGTCGACAACAACCTTCACACCATCGGTCTCGGAGATCTGATCGGCTTCGGCGAAGTCGCCGTCGAAGAACATTTCGTAGGAGAAGCCCGAGCATCCACCGGGTTTGACGGCAACGCGCAGGGCGAGCGAGGTGTCGCCTTCCTGCTCGATGAGTGATTTCACCTTGGCGGCGGCGGGTGCGGTAAGCGTCAGCATGTGCCTGGTCTCCTGTCCGGGTGTTGGAGCAGTATACGGCAGGAGCCGAAACAACTGTATAGATAGTTGTCCGGTGTCCGATACGCTCATCAATCCAATGACCAGCGCCCAGGACATCGAACAAGCCCTCCGCGGCGTTGTCGACCCCGAACTGGGGGGCGACGTCGTCGAGCTCGGCATGATCAAGGGAATCGACCTCACCGATGCGGTCGCCACCATCAAAGTGGCCCTGACCATCGCCGGTTGTCCGATGCGCAATCAGATCGACGGTGATGTGAAACGAAAGGTCGGTGCCCTGGAAGGCGTCGACTCTGTCGTCGTTGAAATGGGCGAGATGACCCAGAACGAGCGCTCCGAGGTCATGTCGAAGGCCCGATTCAGGGCCCGCCAGGAGGCCGAGCCGACCATGGTCGACCCGGTTACCCGGGTCATCGCGATCAGCAGCGGCAAGGGTGGGGTCGGAAAATCGTCGGTGAGCGTCAACCTGGCGCTGGCGCTGTCCGATCAGGGTTTCACCGTTGGCCTACTCGACGCCGACATCTGGGGCTTCTCTATCCCTCGCATGCTCGGGGTGGGCACCGACCGCCTCGAAGCCAACGAAGACGGCAAGATCATCCCGCTTATGGCCCAGGGGCTGAAACTCGTCTCAACCGGCCTTCTCGTGGACGACGAGGACAAGGCCCTCATGTGGCGGGGACTCATGCTCTCCAAGGCACTCGAGCAATTCTTGACTGATGTCGCCTGGGGCCAGGTCGACTATCTGGTGGTCGACATGCCGCCCGGGACCGGCGACATCCAGATGGCTTTGTCCCGCCTCCTCCCCCAGGCTGAAATGGTGGTCGTCACGACCCCGCAGAAAACGGCCCAGAAGGTGGCGTCCCGGGTCGCCGACATGGCCCGGCGAAGTTTCATGCCCGTCATCGGCGTTATCGAGAACATGGCCGGGTTCACCGCGCCATCGGGCGAGCACTTCAAGTTGTTCGGGGAGGGCGGAGGCCGGGAGTTGGCCGATGACCTGGGAGTGCCGCTCATCACGTCCATACCGCTCGATCCCTTCATAGTGGAGGGCGGAGACGATGGTTCACCGGTGGTCCGAACTCATCCGGGCTCTCCTGCGGCGGCTGCGGTGATCGAAGGCGCCAGGCGGATCGTCGAACTGGTCCCTCCGGCCGAGAGCGAGACCTGCACGGCTCGCGTAGACCGCCTCATCGAGGGACTCAAGGCACAGCACTGATCCGCTCGGCAGTGACTGCAGGAGTGTGTCGGGCCCACGCTCAGCCGTTCGGTGTCACGATCCTCAGCGAGATAACCGAACT
>CAXMQV010000017.1:0-1630 GCA_964195905.1 uncultured Gammaproteobacteria bacterium | reverse complement strand
GTGCCAACCCTGATACGCGGCCCCTGGATGTCCTGCATGATGGCAATCGCTCGACCGTGTTCCTCGGAGGCGGCGCGGACCGCGGTGATCAGTGCGGCGTGAGATTCAAACGTCCCATGAGAGAAATTGAGCCTGGCCACGTCCATACCGGCCTCGACCATCCGCGAGATCGTCGCCTGATCAGCGCTTGCGGGTCCCAGGGTCGCGATGATCTTCGTCCGGCGCAGCACGAGGGCCACTGTACCGGTCGCCCCTAGTCTGACCTGCCTTCATGAACCCCACCGCAGTCATACCCCTAAAGGGCTTCGATGTCGCCAAAGGCCGCCTTGCGCCGAGCCTTGCGCCACACCAGCGATCGTCGCTGGCCAGGGCGGTCGCCGACCACGTAGTGGTCGCCTGCAGCGATGGAGGGTTCGACCTGACGATCGTCACTCGCGATTCGAGCGTCGCGGAGTGGGCAGCCGAACACGAGGCCTCGGTGGTCACAGATCCCATGCAGGGCCTAGATGCAGCGTGTGCCGCCGGTCTCCCTACCGATGGCACCCCGTGGATCATCGTTCACGGCGATCTACCGCTGCTCGATGTCGCCACGATGCACCGGGCACGCCGGATCATCACCGAATGCCGCGCGGTGATAGCGCCCTCTCGCGACGGCGGTACCAACCTGCTCGGTTCTACGGGTCGAGTGGAGTTCTCCTATGGGCCTGGATCGTTCCACCGCCACCTGGCGGTGATTCCCCAACCGTTCGAGGTGCTCACCGGGGTCGAGACCATTGTCGAGTTGGATACTCCAGCCGATCTGACTGCGGCGGTTGGTATACCGAGCGGACGCTGGCTGGTTCCTCATTTGTCCTGACCCGATCTCCCTGATCTGAACTGATGGCAGCAGTAGCAATCCTCGGCTCAGGACCTCATCGCTGGACTGGAACCGGTCGGAGTCAAGGTCGAGCCGTTCGCCCCGTAGCTTGTCACTGAGTACTGAGTACTCCTAGTAATTGCCCTCGCGGAAACCGATGCGGCCACCGGTCGCCGGGTCGAAGAAGTGGAGTTTGGCGGTGTCCACCACCAAGTCGACACTGTCACCGGCAGCGACGGGGACATCCGAGGAGATTCGCGATGCAAACTTGGAGGTCGATCCGAGTGATGAAACATCGGCCCCGGTGTCGGCGAGTAGTTCCTCGATATCAGGCGTCACCACAGGAGGAATGTCGACCTCGTAATGGATAAACGTCTCCGATCCGAGCACCTCGGTCACATCGGCAGTGACAGTCATCGTTCGCCCGGCACCGTCGCCGGCAACGCTGGCATGCTCAAAGTCGCCAGGACGAATACCTATGACCAGTTCCTTGTTCATGAAGGATTCGATCCCTGAATGCCGATCAATGGCCCTCTGGAGGACCTCGATCCGATGGTTACCGAAGACAGCAGTTACCGAACCAGCCGAGCCCTCCAGGCGACCGCTGACCATATTCATCGACGGACTTCCGATGAACCCGGCCACGAACAAATTCCGGGGGTTGTGGAATAGCTCTGCGGGAGGAGCCACCTGTTGCAGGTTGTCGGGCCGCTGCTTGCTGACGGGCTTGAGCACCGCAACCCGATGGCCCAAAGTCATCGCCTCCACCTGATC
>CAXMQV010000016.1:0-6802 GCA_964195905.1 uncultured Gammaproteobacteria bacterium | reverse complement strand
CGATCGAGTCCGGAGCGATGGCGGTCCCATCGGGCTTGATGAGGGCGAAATCGGTGGCGAAGAGCTGCCAGTTGCCTCCCCTTCGGCTCAAAGCATCGAAGGTGAGGGTCAGGGACACCTTGCCCTTCTCAACCTCCCGGTGGCGGTCGGGTATGTCATAGCGCAACGAAGCCGACGTGAACGTCAGGTCGATGAGCTCCATCGACATCGCCCCGGAGATGGGAGGCTCGGACGGTTCGAGCCTGACCGCCTCTCCGTTGCCGCCGAGTGGAATCCGGGCTTGGTTCTCATTTCCATCACCAATGAGGAGCTCGGCGCTGGTCAGATCGAAGCCGGCGTCAATCGTGAAAACGAACGTGGCCTGACTCTTCAATCCACCGGGAACGTCCGGAATGTCATTCGAGAATCTGCTCTCATAGCTGTTGTTGCTGGTCGCGATCGCCATCGGCGCGCCGAAGAATCCGGTGTCGGCGCCGAGATTCTCAAGTGTCGCCGACAGGTTGAGAACGCTGGTGACCTGCCCACTGAGATTCTCGGTCGAGAGAACCTCTCCCTCGACGACATCCACCCGGAAACCGCTGTGCCAGAAGTGCTCTCCGACGGCGAATGTCTGATTCTCGAGCCCACCCTCGGAAGCCGGCGATGTTCCGGTCTGGCCGGGGGCGGTCGAAGCCGTTGGCCCAGCCGTCGAGCCCGTTGAATCCTCGTCACCGCCACCACCGCAGGCGGCCAGCAGCACCGTCATGCCTACGAACAGAGCGCCGACGAGTAGCCGAGGCTTGATCCTTCGATGGAACCGACTGTTGCCCATACCAACACCCCCCTGGTCTTTGCCGATCCCCAGGGGTACCGAACGGTCACGGACGGTGCTTGCTGGCCGACTTCCGGTAAGATTTCCCGATGGATATGGGGACACCGGACAGAGGCTGCTTGCTGTTCGCCGACATCACCGGCTACACGGCCTACATGGCCGGCACCGAGCTCATGCATGCCCAGGACGTGGTTGCAGATCTATTGGAAACAATCGTGGACGCCATCGAGCCGATCTTCACGCTCTCGAAGCTCGAAGGCGATGCCGCCTTCGCCTACGCAGATGCCCAGGCCATCAGCCCAACCATGGTGATGGATACGGTCGAGACGGCCTACTTCGCCTTCCAGAAACGCCTGCGGGATGTCACCCACTCGACCACCTGCGAGTGCAACGCGTGCGTTCGGATCCCCAACCTCGACCTCAAGTTCTTCATCCACGATGGCGAGTACGTCGTACGCCACATCGCCCGTTCCGAGGAGCTAACCGGTCCCGACGTGATCCTGCTGCACCGGTTGTCGAAAGGGACGTCGGGTGATGTGATCGGGAAGCCCGCCTATGCCGTATACACCGCCTCAACGCTCGAATCAATGGCGATGGACCCGACGATTCTCGGCTTCGTTCCCAATACCGAGCACTACGACGACGTCGGAGACATCCCCGTGTGGGTGCAGGACCTGGAGACGCGGTGGACCTTCGAGCAGGAACGCAATCGGGATTTCATCACGAGCGCCCAGGCCGCCTTCGAGGGAGTAATCGAGACCTCGGCCCCGCCGCACCTGGTGTGGGAGCACTTGACGAACCCGCTCTTGCGGGTTCTCTGGCAGAAACACGTCACCGGAGTCAACGCCCAAACCGAGGGACGCATGGGCGTCGGCAACGTCAACCACTGCATGCACGGCGAAGACGTGACCATCGAGCATGTAGCCGACTGGCGCCCCTTCAAATACATCACGACGCGATACGAGGCCGAGGGGTTCGGGCAGCCGAAAGCACTCGGGTTCACGTACCAGATCGACGAAACCGAGTCCGGCACGCGCCTCACAACGAGGATTCAGAGCCCGGGAGATGAGACGTGGGCGGTGATGGGCGAAGGACTGAGCGGCATCACCGCCGACAACTCCGAGCACCTGCGGGTGCTACTCGACGAGGCAGCCGGCTCGGACGCTTGAGTTCACGCCCGGAAGTTCACCAGCTCTCCGGCTAGCTTCTACTCAGCAGCTAACGTGCTCTACCGGGACCTCTATCCGACACTTCGGCCGAGCTTTCGCGCCATGGCAGAAACCGGCGACTGAAAGACCACGCCCACTGTCCGCCGATCCGTGTTACTCTTCCGGCTCCGCACCGGGTGGAGGCCAGCGAATGAGTCGCTTCCCCGGTGATCACGGTTTTGTTTCTCACCCGGTTGGACCGCCTCTTCGGCCGAACTCGATCCCGCACCGCGGCCGAGCGAGCTCATCCACCAACTTCCCATCCGGGACCAGGAGCATCATGAAGACATTCGCCGAACTCGGGCTGCCCGACGCACTCGTTCACAGCCTCGCCCAAAAAGGCATCACCGAGCCCTTCCCAGTCCAGACAGTCACCATTCCCGACGTCCTGGCAGGGCGCGATGTGTCGGGCATGGCACCGACCGGATCGGGCAAGACGCTGGCGTTCGGTCTCCCCCTGTTGGCCAGGGTCGACCAGGCCGTTGCATTTCGCCCCCGGGCGCTCATCCTCGCCCCTACACGGGAGCTGGCCGAGCAGATCAAGAAAGAGCTGGCGCCCCTCGCCAAGGCAACCCGCCGGTTCGTGCTCGCCGTATACGGCGGCGTGGGCTATGGGCCCCAGAAGAACGGCCTCCGCAAGGGGGTTGACGTCCTGGTGGCGACACCGGGACGCCTCGAAGACCTCATGGAGCAGAAGTCCGTCGACCTGCGCGATGTCGACATCGTCGTCGTCGATGAGGCCGATCGGATGGCCGACATGGGCTTCCTGCCCGCCGTCCGCCGCATACTCGACAAGACCTCATCCGAGCGTCAGACCCTGCTGTTTTCGGCCACCCTCGACGGAGACATCGCAGTGTTGAGCCGTGACTACCAGCACGATCCTGTCCGGCACGACGCCGGCACCGTCGACCCCGAAACCATCGACGCTCGTCATCACTTCTGGCTGGTACAGCGCCACGATCGCGTGCAGCACACCGCCGAGATCGTGCAACAGACCGGCAATTCCATCGTCTTCACCCGCACTCGCCATGGCGCCGATCGGCTCGCCAGGCAGCTGAGCACCCTCGGAGTAGGCGCCGTCGCCATGCACGGCGGTCGCAACCAGAACCAGCGCAACCGGGCTCTCAAGGAGTTCTCCACCGGCCGTGCCCAGGCCCTCATTGCCACCGATGTCGCCGCCCGCGGCATTCACATCGATGCGGTGGCGGCCGTCGTTCACTTCGATCCACCCGCCGACCACAAGGATTATCTGCATCGCTCGGGCCGGACCGCCCGGGCCGGCGCCACCGGAACCGTCGTCAGCCTCGTGGCCAACGATCAGCGACGAGGGGTTCAGCGCATGCAACAGGACCTGAGACTCGAAGCACCGATCGAGAAACCCCGGCTGGACGATCTCCAGCACGGCGGGCACCGGATGGGTGATTCGGGCCGGACGCGACCCGGACGGAAGGGAGCGCCCGCCCGGACGGAGGGACGACGGACCAACGGATCGACTGGAAAACCCCGCCAGGACGATCGTCGAGGGGGAAGGCATCTCGCCGATGAGCCTCGCCGGGAGCGCCCGGCTCGCCGCGAAGGCGCCAAACGAGACGCAACGAACGGATCGACTCGACGCGAAGGCGCCAAACGAGACGTGACAAACGGATCGGCTCGCCACGAGGTCGTCGCCGGTGCCAATGGTCGCCAGAGCCTGTACGTGTCCAACCTCCCATGGGAGGCCACGGCCGAGGATGTTCACGAGCTCTTCGGCCGCTACGGCGAAGTGCACGGAGCAACCATCATCACGAACCAACGCACCGGGCGTTCCCGGGGCTTTGGCTTCGTCGAGATGGCGCGCACGGGAGCCGATAGCGCCTTGGGAGCCCTCAACGGGTCCGATCTGAACGGGCGCGACCTGCAGGTCAAGCTGGCCCGTCCTCAAACCCCTCGCCCCAAGCGCCGCTCCTAGACGGCCACCGGCTGACGGATGATGGTCCGGTTCTTGGCCGGCGCCGACTTACGGGGATCCGTCAGGTATATCTCATGATGCTTGCCGGCCCGGCGGTACCCGGCTTCTTCAATGAACTCGTGGAGCCGGGAAATCGTGGGGGCCTCGTCGGCGTAAGGGCCCCGATGGAGAATCTGCACCGCCCGGCCGTCGCCGTACATCTCCAGCCGGGCGATGTGCCCGAGCGGGAGTTTCTTATTCGCCGTGACTGACGGGATCGTCTCGGCGGCCAGATCGGGCGTCACGACCCCGGGTTGAACGATCATCGCCGTCCAGTGCCAATCGGACTTGTCCTCAATCGTGAACGACGCCATGTCCTCTACCCACCAGAGGCCTTCGAGCGGCATCACCTGGTAAGCGTCGCCGGTCGCGTCCTTGATGACTTTGCGAAGGCCGTAGGCGAGTGGGTAGAGGGTCGCCACGGCATCGGCGTAAGCCTGGCTCGTGTTGGGATCGCCCCGACCATCGACCATGAGATATGGCCGGGGTGGCACATCGACGACGATCGCCGATGCCACGGCGGTGTAATGCTCCGGGTAGGTCTTCTTCAGATCAATGGCGGCCACGGGACTCCCTCTCTCGATCCGCGAACACCCCTCAGGCGTTCTGTAACGACTCAACCAGTGCGACATAGCCCGCCATCGCATCGTCACTCGTCATCCCGGCGAGGTCGGCCCAGGCGTCGTACTTGGCGCGGCCCACGAAGTCCATCATGCCGGGGCGGTCGCCGGCGGCGTCCCCCATGCTCCCCTGCTTGTAGAGCGCGTAGAGCCGCAGCATGTCGTCATTGCCGGGTCGCTCGGGCAATTCCTTCACAGCCTCAGCGGCAGCCGCGAACCCTTCTGTGAGGTCAGTCATCGGACATCCTTTCGTCCGTCCAATTCTTGCGCGCCCTCCGAGCAGTGCGGGCGTCCGTAGGCTTGTGAAGTGGTTCCAGAGATCGATATCGAACGCATTCGCCGGTGGGCGGCTACAAGAGTGCCGGTCGGACTGCAGGACAAGATTCGCATCGAGGTGGCTGTCTCAGAGCGGGCGATCACAATTCTCGAGTGTCATCCACCCTGGAAGCCCGAGGTTGGCCCCGAGTGGTCAAGGATGCAGGTCGCCAGGCTGCGCTTCACGAAGAAGCGCAACGAGTGGTCGTTGTACTGGTCCGACCGGAACTCAGATTTCCATGTGTACGACCTGCTGGGACCGTCATCCGATATCGCCGATCTCATCACAGAGATCGAAGCAGACCCGACCTGCATCTTCTGGGGCTGAAGAGAACCCGTCGGTTTGGTCGTGGGACGCGATCACACCGACACCGCCCGAGCTCTGATATCCGTTCGTCCCATGGCGCACAGCGCCCATACCCTGGACAAGAGTGCCAGACTGGTATCGCCCATCTCCGGGCGTCGCGAGGAGAGCGCATGTACGCAGTCATCACCCACGCCCGGCTCAAACCCGGTCGCATCGACGATGTCCGGGAGATCTTCCGGCGCAGCAATCCGCTCCTCGTCGCCGACGAGGAGGATTGGGTAGGCGTGATCTTCACCGCCAACCGAAAAGCCGACACGGTCACCGTGGTAGCCAAGTGGAAGAACCCCGAGTCGTACCGGGAATATGCTGCGACCGAGACCTACAAGACGGCAATGGAAGAGTTCGCCCGATACTTCCGGGAACCTCCGACCATCGAGGTCAACGAGATCCTCGTCGACATGTAACTCGGCCCGGCGCGAAAGGACACCGATGCGGAAACTGATCGAGTGCGTTCCCAACTTCAGCGAGGGTCGCGACCGGGCCGTGATCGATGCCATCACCGCCCAAATCGAGACGGTTGACGGCGTCAAACTGCTCGACGTCGACCCGGGACGGGCCACCAACCGCACGGTCGTGACGTTTGTCGGATCGCCCGACGAGGTCATCGAGGCCGCGGTCAGGTCGATCGCCACAGCCACAGAGCTCATCGATATGAGGAACCATGGGGGCGAACACCCCCGGTTCGGGGCGACGGATGTGTGCCCGCTCGTGCCCGTCGCAGGTGTCACGATGGAAGAAACCATCGAGTACGCCCACCAGTTAGCCCGCCGCCTCGGAGATGAGCTAGGCCTTTCCATCTACTGCTATGAAGGCGCCGCCCTCGTCCCGGAGCGACGCAATCTGGCCGATGTGAGAGCCGGCGAATACGAAGGCCTGGCAGCACGTCTCGAAGATCCACACGGGAAGCCGGATTTCGGGCCGGCTACCTTCAATGCCCGCTCAGGAGCCACGGCCGTGGGAGCGCGCAACTTCCTCGTCGCCTACAACGTCAACCTCAACACAACATCGCCCCGCCGGGCCAATGCCATTGCGTTTGACGTTCGGGAACGCGGCAGAAAGAAGCGAACCGGGCACCCCCTCACGGGCGAGATCGAACGCGACGGCCGCGACGAAGAGATCTGGATCCCCGGATCACTGAAGAGCGTCAAGGCGATCGGGTGGTTCATCGAGGAGTACGGGATAGCCCAGATCTCGATGAACCTCACCGACATCGAAACGACGCCGGTCCACATCGCATTCGATGAGGTCGCCCGAGCCGCCGAAGCACGGGGAGTTCGGGTCACCGGCTCAGAGTTGGTCGGGCTCATTCCACTCAACGCCATGCTGGAAGCCGGCCGCCACTACCTCCGCAAGCAACACCGCTCTACCGGAGTCTCCGACGCCGAGCTGATCAAAATCGCCGTCAAGTCGTTGGGACTCGATGAGCTGAGCCCCTTTGACCCGCCAGCCAGGATCATTGAGTACGCCATCGACGAGGGTGTAGTGAACCTTGTC
>CAXMQV010000015.1:0-18679 GCA_964195905.1 uncultured Gammaproteobacteria bacterium | reverse complement strand
GCTGCCACGTACGGGATCACCTTTCCGGACCGAAACGACGGCCAGACGCCTTACACGCTCCGTGTTGCTGACGTTCCCGTCGATGCCTTCTGGTCGGTGACGTTGTACGACTCCGAGGGATGGATGCCGGTCAACGATCTCGACGCCTACTCGTACAACGGTGTCACCGCCGAACCCAACGCCGATGGCAGCGTCACCATCCATTTCGGCGGCGATCCGAACCAAGGGAACTTCTTGCCGATCGTGCCGGGCTGGAACTACATCTTCCGCGCCTACCGGCCCCGGAAGGAGATCCTCGACGGATCGTGGACCTTCCCGCAGCCAGAAGCCGCCGACTCCGCTACTTGACGACCCTCCGGCGAACGGCCCCTGCGAGGCAAGGACAGCGTCACAGATAACCCATCCGGGGCACCCATTCCGGACGCTTCAGCCCGCCAAGGCGGGTCGGATTTGTTCACACCGGATCGGCTCGGTGCGAAATCCGACTTCTGAGAAGCTCCATGGCGGAGACAGCGCCAACTCCGATGACGGCTAGCAGGCCTCCAACAACGCCGGGGGAAAGCTCGAGCCCGCGAACCCCTACGAACACTGCTCCGAGCACCACGACCAACCCGACCGCGAGCAGACTCCAATAAGCCAGACGATCGGACCGGCGCGCCCGACGCAACCCCGCTCTGTCCGGCTTGGACCTGCCATCTTCGGTGGACACAGGCCGACCCTACACACGGCGTCTACCCTGCCGCGTATCCTCTTCGCAATGTGACTGAATCGCAATGGATCGGGCTCATGCCCCTTGGCATCGGGCTGGGGTTTGTCGGCTACTACATCGTTGTGCGCTGGCGTCGCAAAGTGTTGCGAGAACGCGGCGTCGCCACAACGGGTCGCGTGTTATCCACGATACGGGAATCGAATGAAGGTGGACGCGGCTGGATCTCAGTAGTCGAGTACGTAGATGCCTCGGGCACCACGCGCCAATTCGACGCCAGAGGAAGATTCGACGGGGATATAGCCGTCACCTATGACCCGAAACGGCCGACGAGAGCCCGTATAACCACCAGATCTCCGTACCCACGGCCTGTCCGTTGGGTGGTGGTGCTAGCTAACACGGGTATCTCGGTCTTCGTTCTCATGATCGTTGCCTTACTTGTGGCAGGGGTCCTACTCGTGACGGGACTCTGGGAGCTTTCTGACGACGCTCTCCACGGCTCTCGGAGCTAGCTCAACACTCCACGGTGCGCGCCCATATCGGCACATATAGAGCGGCCAATGCCCGCTCGAGAATGCCGGTTTCGGGCGGGTTGTGTCTGCCTATGAGTGCCGGTGGCCGGGGTGTTTCGTGTGGCCTCGATGGTTTGGCTATTTGTCGTCTCCGGTGCTTCTTTCGGCGTCGAGGGGAGGCCTGTAACTTTCTCCGCTTTTGTTTCGTCTCGTCTGTGTAAAACACCTACACAGGAGGATCAGGAATGTCTCAGTACACGATTGCAATGCTCGGCGGGTTGGCGCTGGCGACCATCTCGGGAGTTTTGATGGTTTGGTGGCTGTCCCTCGGCAACGTCAGTTCGGGGCAGGTCGGCCTGTTATGGATATTGGGGATGTTCGTCGGCTTGGCGGTCTTTGCCGGTAGCGCAGCTGAGGCGATGCGCTCGCCAGATCGACAGGGCCGGTAACGCCCTGTCGGTTTCACTCTCAAACATCTGGGGCCGCCCAAGTGTTGCTGTTGATGCGGGCTCCTATGAACGGCTCCTCTGGTCTGTTGGTGAGAGACTGGGGGGGCCTGTTCTGGGAGGGGACCGCTGGAGGAGTTCTACCGTGACCACGCATCGGCGGTTTACGCCTTCCTCGTGTCGTTGTGCCGAGATCCCGTATGGGCGGAGGACCTGATGCAGGACACGTTCGTTCGTGCAACGAAGGCATTGCCGGGCTATCGGGGTGGCAGCCCGCGGTCGTGGCTGTTTGCCATCGCGCGCACGACGTTCCTCGACGAAGTGCGGCGTCGTGTTCGCCGACCTGTTGGGGAGATGGTCGAGGTGGCGGTAGGCGATCCGGATGTGGCCGAAGGCGAGGCGATACGTTCGATCCTGGCCGGTCTGCCCGAATCGCAGCGAGCGGCATTGGTGCTGCGTGACCAGCTCGGTTTCTCCTATGACGAAGTTTCCCTCATCCTGGGTAAGAGCCTCGCCGCGACAAAGGTCACTATTCACCGGGCGCGTGCAGCGTTCCGCCGTGCCTATGAAGAGGAGTCTGACTGATGGATCATCACATTGCTCGGGACCTGCTGGCGGCGTATGTCGATGATGACCTCGAACCTGCTACGAAGATGGCGCTGGAGGAGCACCTCGGGGGCTGTGACGAGTGCCGAGTCTTGCTCGATGAAGACGACGCTCCAGTGGACGGCACGTTGGTTGCCGCGGAAGGAAGTGTGGTGTGGGATGAGAAGCGGATGCGTAAGACGGTTCGTCGCACGCTGCTGAGGGTCGTGTCCGGCGTCATCTCGATCTGGATCGTCGGGTTCGTCGTCATCGCCACCGTTTCCGCCCTGGCTTTCCAGCCGTTGGTTATCGACCGCGGGGATCGAGCGCGAAGGGCGGGTATCGCGACGTGGGACCTCCCCGTGCTGGTCACTCCGGGGGCGTCAGTAGACAGATGGTCCACTGACGCGACACTGTTCGGCCGAGACTTGTCGGTCGAGTTGGTCAGGTATGTGGGAAGCGAACCACAGCCTTTGGGACTCTTCGAAACCGATCTCGGCGTGTTCAGCTTCTCTCAGCGCGGTGTCAACGCGGTGAACCCGTATGTTGGCGGTAGCTCCCGCAGGTTTGTGCCCGACCAGCTTCCCGACGGCACAGTGGTCACCGTCGAACTGCTGTGGCTGAACCAACCGATCTCGGTCGCCGAGGCTCAAGCACTGATACCCGATCCGTCGAAGGCGACCGTACTTTGGGCGGGTTTCGACGTGACGCCGGCCCTCCCCCAGGGTCTCGACCCGTTCCCCGGAGACCCCGGCTCCACCCTCGGCTACCACACCTGTGAGACGCCCACGATTACCGACTTAGCAGCGTCGTACTTCAGTGCGGGGCACGCCATGTCGGGCGGCAACGTCACGGGATGCTTCTTCCAACCCGGCAGCGTCGCCCACGCCCTCAACCAGACCCGCCGGGCCACCGTGAACCTTGCAAGCGACGCCGACCTGATCGAAGCACTCGAAGCCTCCTCCTCCGAAGCCCTGCAGAACATCGAGAGCGTCGCAACCTGGCTAGGCGAAAACGAACCCGGTGTCACCGCCCTCGTCATCACCGGACCGACCTCAGATGTCGCCCACATCATCGAAACGTCGGGAGCCGACGACGCCATACAACTCGACGTTGACTTCTGGAACTGGCCGACACCCTGAAGAACCTCACCTCGGACCCTTGAACCCGGCGAGCTTTGGCAACAGTCTTCTGCGAACGATGGCTCCGGGCCCCAGCACGCCATCACCTGATGGGCACCCGGCGAATCGCTTCAGCGGGATACCCAGGGACGACACCGGCCGTCGGTCGAGACACCGAGCGCTATCGATTGGACGTCGAGGCGAGACAATGCACCCGCCCATAACGGCACATATTGAGCGGGTGATCCTGTGTCAGATAACCGCTTGGTGCTCAGAAATCACGTTCCTTGAGTTGATCAGACATCAGGAAGATTGAGACCTCGGGGAGCCGGTCGGACCCGTCTTTCTGACCGGTGACCGGTGACCTTCTTACGCGTCGTGCGGCAAGGTGCCCCTCGGAGCCCGCAGCAGGGCAAACGGCGTCTCCGCGAGGAAGTTCGATGCCCGCGACGTGTAGACGTCGGCGTAGCGTTCGACCTGGCGGGCGAACAGGCTCTTGTCGTTGCCGGCTCGCATGATCGGGCCCCAGATCGAGTTGCCAAGTTCCCCCGAGGCGCGGGCAAGCGGTGCGATCTGGTCGTCGAGCGCCACGATGAGCGATTGGAGCGACACCAACTCCTCCTCGAGACCCGCTGCGTCGATATCGTCGTCACCCGACCCGTGCTCGTGGCGGAGAACGGCCAATCGGAGTTGGGCGCGGCGGAGCTCGAGATCGCCCTTCTCGGCCATGAGGGCGGTGAGAATCTCCTCGGGTTCCTGAAAACCGACCACCGCCCGCAGCTCCCCCTCCAGCTCTCGCAGGATGAGAGCCGTCCGCCATCGGAACATCGACTTGGAGACGTGCACATCCCCGAACAGGTGGTCGCCCACATAGAGGATCTCGTCCCCGGACAGCCCGAGGCTCTCCTCGAGCACGGTGGCGTTGCCGCCGTAGTAGACCGAGCCATCCTGGAGCCTGCCGTGGTGCGGCTTGAGGAGGGCATTCTCCTCGTCAACGACCCGGTAGAAGTGGTGATCGTGTGAGAAAAACCCTGGTTTGCCGGACGACACGATGATGGTCGGGAAGAGCTGGCGCCACGTCATCTCACCAGGCAGGTACGGGTCAAAGGCCATCTTCATCATCTTGTCGGCGAATTCCCAGTCGGAGTTTGTGATGAGCATGAGGTGCTTGCCGGCGTGCTGCTGGTCGAGCAACGCCCGCACCACCTCCGGATCCGGCGCGACGTACCGGTCGGGATCGGCGTGGATTTCGGCCTTCAGCGTGCCTTCAACGTGGGTTCGGTCCAGTGCTTTCTGCACCGCCTCGGCTACCTCGTAGTAGCTGCGCACTCCCGGCAGCAGGCCGGCGTCATAGCGGTCGACCAGTTGGGCGAAGAGATTGCCCTCCGACAAGGAATAGAGGGTGTTCATGAACTCATATCGACTCTCGGACAGGTCGATGAGCGTGCCGGCGTAGGCCTTGCGGACCTCCTCGTAGCTGAGCATGCGAGTCCCGTGCGAGGCCCGGATGACGTATCCGAACCGGGTCGCCTTGACGAGATTGCCCAGCTCGAGATCGACCGCCAGGCCGCGAACCACGCTGGACGGATCAAACACGAGATCGTCGACCGGCCATCCTGTCGCGCTCAGGCGCTGGCGGGTTATCTCATAGGCCCGCTTCTCGAGGTCATCGGTCCGGTAATGAATGAGCGTGTAATCCATGTCGTAGCCGATCGCCTTGATCGAGCGGAGATTGAGGGTGCGGTTCGTAAAGATGCCGCGTACCGGATCGGTAGTCATGTTGGGAGGTTAGGAGCCCCGCGCAACTCCGGAGATGATCACCTGCTTGTCGACCTTCTGGAGGCCAACATCCCGAAAGCCGAGGCGCTCCATAGTGGCCATCACCGTCTCCGAGGCGGAGTCCGTCAGACCGTGTTTCTTGCCGTCCGTCTCGAGGATGAGGCCGCGCCCCCCGTCGGCCAGGACTCGCAGCATCTCGGCCAGGCCCGCTTCACGGTCCTCCCAGTGATGGAAGGAGTGAGCCGTCCACACCACCGTGAAGGAGTCATCGGGGAAGGGAAGCGACTCGGCCGAACCGACCTCGAATCGCGTGTTGGCCAGTCTCCGGGAGCGGCGCCGGGCGATTTCGACCATCGGCTCCGAGCGATCGACCCCGGCCGCCTCCCCCGCGACCACGACCGCGGCTGCCTTGCGCACCGCCGTCCCCGGGCCGCAGCCGATGTCGAGCGCCCGGTCCGAAGCCGCCAGCCCGGCCAGGCGGACGATGAGGGTGTTCGTCTTGGGTGCCCGATATCTGACGGAGTAGAGCTTGGATCGGAAGCCGGTCCACGGTTTGGTATCCATCGGGCCATTGTCGCGCGGAAGCCGGCGATTCGTTCTAACGCCGGGAGGGAGCCACCAACCGGGCACGCTCAATGGCGCCGGCAATACCGCTTCGGGTAACGATCCCGATCGGTTCACCGTTCTCGACCACGAGGGCCAGCAGCGGGCTGATGACCGCCTGGCGGGCATTCACGATCCGCTTGGCAGGCTCGCCGGGCGCCACGACCGGCACCTCGGCAAGCGAATGGGCATACCGGCGAACAGGCTGAACGAGGCGTTCGTCGGGCCCAACCTTGCTCAGATCCTTGATAGTCACGTAGCCACTCGGCCGGCCGTCGAACCCGAGCAGCAGAAAGAGGGTCTGGCGACTGGGAATGACATGACGCAGCACGAACTCGTCGACGACGAGCCAATCGGGAACCGGCGACATTGGTTCGAACAGCTGGCCGATCGTCAACCCGACGACACCGGACTCGGTTTCGCTGTGGCGGGCCTCGGCACCGGCCGCAGTCACGAGCACCCACCCGATGGTGGAGGTCCAGAGACCCCCGACCACGCTGCCGGCCAGGAACTCGAACAGTCCGATGCCCATAAGCCCGAACCCGATGACGCGTCCAGCGTTCGAGGCCGATCGGGTCGCCCGATGACGGTCACCGGTTCGTCCCCAGATGAAGGCGTGCAATAGGCGGCCGCCGTCGAGCGGAGCACCCGGGAGAAGATTGAATACTGCGAGGACGACGTTGACGAGGCCGAGCCACCCGAGCAGGGCTCCGGTCAACGTGCCGGTGCCGAGGAGAAAGGCCGAGCCGATTCCGACGACGCCGACAAAGAGGCTGATAGCGGGGCCGATGCCGGCCACCTTTGCCTCAACCCGGGCACTGGGGAGCTCTCCCTCCAATTGGGCGAGCCCACCGAACAGCCAAAGGGTTATCGAGTCGACCTTCAGGCCATGGCGCCGACCCATGAGAGCGTGGCCGAGCTCATGGGCGAGGATCGAGCCGAGCAGGCCGATGGCTCCGATGACCCCACCAACGAGGTACTCCGCATCGGAACGCCCCTCGACCAGGGCCGGCAGGATGCCGCTGGAAAGTGACAGGGTGATCAATCCGGCGATGACGAGCACCGTCCAGTTGATCCCGACTTTCACACCGCCGATGCGGCCGAGGGTGAATGTAGAGCGCATTTCTTTCCTTTGGCAGCGTTGCTGCCTTCACAATGGGAACCTCGGTTCCCCTCTAAGTATGCCCCGTTGAGGTAAGAGCGTTGTGAGAAGAGCTTTCGTTCCCTGTTTTCGGGCGCCAACCGCCTACCGCCCACAGCCCACCGGAAATCGGCTTTGTACGGTGGGCGGTGAGCGGTAGGCGGTGGGCCTCTTCTCTAATCGGCGAAGCCGATTAGAGAAGTGCTTCTTCGCTCATTCCGAAGCTGGGGTGGCGAAGGCGGCAGAGGGCAACCTTCTCGATCTGGCGAATGCGCTCGGGCGTGAGGTTGAGCTCAGCTCCGATATCGGGAAGCGCCTTGGGCTCGCCGTCAACAAAGCCGTAGCGAAGCAGCAGGATGCGACGCTCCCGCGCCGGGAGCCGGTTGATCGCCCGACGGAGATCCTCTCCGACCGCAAGACTCTCGGCCCGAACCACCGGGTCGTTGTCGTCGTCCTCCACCATCACGAAGTCGCCGAGCATGGCGCCGTCCTCGCCAACCGGGCTCTCGAGGCTGACCGAGTCCTTGACGGCAAGAGCTTCTTCGACATGGGCTTCGCTGAGGCCGCTTTCTTCCGCCAACTCAGGAATGGTGGCATCACGGCCGAGCTCGGCCTGCAGCCGGTTCTTGATGGCATGGACCGTGGCTGCGGCATCGGAAAGCCGTCCGGGAACCCGGATGGTGCGGGACTTCTCGGTCACCGCCCGGCTCAACGCCTGGCGGATCCACCACGATGCGTACGTGGAGAACTTGAACCCCTTGCGCCATTCGAATTTCTCGACCGCACGGATGAGTCCCAGGTTGCCTTCCTGGATGAGGTCTATGAAGTCGATGCCTTCGGCGCCCCGGAACTTGCGGGCGTGGGCGACGACAAGTCGGAGGTTCGAGTTCAGGAACCGGTTGCGGGCGTCCTCGGCGGCCCGCACCTCGCGCTGAAGGCGCACGCGTTCCTTCTGGGGAATCCGCTTTTCGGTCTCGAGACGGGCTGCGGCATCTCGCCCGGCTTCGATAGCCTGTGCAAGAGCGACCTCGTCTTCTGCAGTCAGCAAGTCATGACGCGCGATGTTATTCAGGTAGTACGTGACGTCGTCTACCGCGCCGCTGACTTGTCGCTGAGCTGTAACCATTATTGCCCCTCCTACCGGGCGGATTGCCGTCCTCACACACCGTGGTTGTGAATGAGTTCACAATCTAGACGGTGATACAACGGTCTGTCGACGTGAAATGTTCCACGATCAAAGAGAATTCACGCCCGCGAGAACTTCCGCCATTTCTGCAATCGATGCGAGGGTAATCGGATCGAGAACAATTTGCAGGTGTTTGAGCTCGAGAGCGCGAAACTCGACCAAACGGGCCGCGATTTGATCGTACGTCCCGGTGATGGGCTCGGACATTCCACGGCCGGGATCCCCTGCCACCCGGCCGGATCCGCCCCCGAATTGCACAAGCACCGCCGCAGTCTTTTCCACTTCGGAGGGGTCCCGCCCGGCAGCTTCGAGGGCTCGATCGAGTTGCTCCAGGTAGGGAACGAGCTGTTTTGGATCGTTCCCAAACCAGGCGTGCCAGGCGTTCCAGGCATCCATGTAGGGAGCCGTCAGAGCAAGCATGCGCGGACCATGCGATCCGATCATGAGGGGCGGGCCGCCCGCTCGCGGTCCGCGGGGAACGATCGCACAATCTCGAATGGAGTAATACTCCCCCGCGAAATCGACCTCACCTTCACGAAGCAACGTCCGGATGATCGTGAACGCTTCCTCGAATCGGCTCACCCGATGGTCAAACGGAAACCCGAACGCCCGATACTCGGTTTCGTTCCACCCGGCTCCGAGCCCGAGGACGAGTCGGCCGCCACTCATCTCATCGATCGTGGCCGCTTTCTTGGCGAGCATGGCCGGACTGTGAAACGAGGTCGAGGCGACGAGCGGGCCGAATTCGACCCGCTCAGTGAGGTTGGCGATAGCGGCCAGCTGACTCCACGCCTCCCAGGGCCCGGCCACGCCGATGTGAGGAGCACGGTACAGAAGGTGGTCGCCGACCCAGATGGAGTCGAACCCGGCGTCCTCAATGAGGAGAATCATCTCCCGCACTTCAGGCCAGCGAACCTCACGTTCGATCTCGGGGAGCTGGATGCCGATTTTCATCCCGGCTAGACAACAGCAACAAGAACGGTGATGCAAATGGGACCGCGAACAGCTGTCAACTGTCAACCTACTTTGACAGCCAGGAGACACTCTGTCGCCCGCCCGACATTGTCACATGGAAACCCCGACAACGCGCCTTTCACCCGATGCACGTTCCATTGAAGGAGGAACTCATGGTTGCAAGGTTGGAAACACTCACGAGGCCGGCACCGGGACTTGATTTCCGGAAACCGTCCAAGCAACGCCAAATCGGCATTGGCTTGGGCCTGGTCGGCCTGGTACTGGCCGTCATAGCCGGGATCGGAAACTTTGCCGCCGCCGGTGATGTTGCCGACGGTACGGCCGGCGAAACGCTCCGGTGGACGTTCGGACTCTCGGTAGCGGGATTCGGTACCGTCAAGCTCGGTATCGCCGTCATCCTGGTGGGGATCCTGGTGCGATTATGGCTCCGGGTCGCCGCGGTGAAAGAAACCATGCCGTTGGTGAAGGCCCCAGGTGATGGCACCGCCGCTCAAACCGGGACATATGACTCGGCCTGGGGGAAAGCGACGGCCACCACCACCGCACCGGGACCTTTGCCAATCCACAAGATGGCCCGGACGATGTGGTTCCCGATGCTGGCGATGGGCTTCATGGCCCTCATGATCGGCCTGGTACTGGCCCTGGTGTCCTCTGGGGAAACCAATCCGGGTTCGGTGGCCTCACTGTTCGCCTGGGCCCAGGGCACCATGTTCCTAGGAGAAGCCATGCTGCTCGGTGGTATCGCCTTCCTCCTCGGATCCATCCTGGCCGCCATCCGCGACGGTGGCGGAGAAGTACAGGAAACGGTTGGCGTCACCGTCAAGACGTTGAAGATGCCCGCCTCGGCCAAAGCATTCGTTGGTCTGATGATGGTGGGGCTGATGCTGGGAGTCGCCCAGTTCGTCCTCTACATCTTCGTAGCTGCCAACGCTTCAGCCAATCCGGGCGCCTGGTTCGCCTGGCTCGGTCCGCTGCGTGAAGTCAGCCTCGGCGTGCTGCTCGCCAGCATCGTGCTGGCCCTCTACACCATCGGTTCGACACTGGGCTTCCAGTTCGACCGGATGAAGCAAATCATCGGGACCGGAAAGTAAAACAATGACTACAAAGACACGTTCAACAGAAACCCTCTCAACCGACTTCAAGATCGACATATCCGACCATGGGTTGGGGCGCAACAAGCCCCAACGAGTGGGACGCAAACTGGTCCTCCCCATGTTCGCAATGGCTCTCATGGGATTCGCCGGCGGACTGATTGTGGCGATCATTCGAGCGGCCGAGCTGTCCGATAACGGAGCCTCCGATGCCACCGAAGTGCTGAAGCATGTCGGGGCCGGGTTCATGTTCATCGGGTTCGCAGCGGTGTTCGCAGCCATCTCCTTTGCGATAGCCCGGATCCTCGGTGAGTTCCGAGCAGGCGGCGGAGAGGTCCAGGACACCATCGGGACCAGGACGGTAAACACGCTGAAGATGCCGGCCTCGGCCAAGGTGTTTCTGGGTGGAATGATGATGGCGATGATGCTCATCCTCATCCCCGTCATCCTGCACTTCGTGTTCGCAGCCGACATAACAGACACACTGGCCTCCCTCGAACAATCCGAGGAACGGTTCATAGTGCTCGAAGGCATCCGTCGCATCGGCGTAGCCCTCTACCTGGTAGCCATCGCCTTCGGACTGGCCACCATCATCAAAGTGCTCCGATTCGAAAGCATCCGCATCCGCGAACTACCAAACAACTAGCCAACCTAACTATGCAAGGAGGGACCGCCCGGGAGCGGTCCCTCCTGCGCGTGCATTAACTCTCAGGGGCAAGGGTCGGGGCGCCGATGTGAGATCCATGGAGCGTCTTCGAGTCATGACGGCCAATCTGTGGGCCAATCGGGTGGATGCTGCCGGCTTCGCCGAGCGGGTCCGCCACTTCGACCCCGATGTGGTGTGTACCCAGGAGCTCGGTTCGGCCGCGGCCGACCAGCTTTCCGACATCTATCCGTTCGGCGAACTCAATCCGTCAAACGACTTCCGGGGCATGGGAATCGCCCTCAATCGGCCCGGCAAGGTCACAGAACTCGAACTGCCGCACAAGGGTGGACTCATCGCGGTTCTCGAGCCCGCCGACTGGCCGATGCTGGCCGAGCCGCTGGAGATCATGAACATGCACTTCGCCGCTCCCGGGCCACGGGGGGCTGTCCGGGCAAACATTGCCCGCCGGGCTCAATGGAACGGCTTCACCGATTACCTGGCGACCGCCCTCGAGCACCCCCGACTGGTAGTCGGCGACATGAACTCGACCCCTCTCTGGCCGCTCTACCGCCGTTTGGCAGGGCGGTTCGAAGACGCCCACAGAACGGTCGCCAAGCGCTTCGGCCGAATCCCCCGCCGCACCTGGGGGCCAACCCCGACCTGGCCGCGCCTGTTGCGCATCGACCACGTCTTCACCGACGGAGTCTCGGTATCGGACCTGTGGGTCGTCCCGATCCCGGGCTCCGATCACTCAGCCGTGATATTCGATATCTAGAAGAAAGTCACCAGTCGCCGGTCACCGGCTCAGAACTCAGAACCAAACGCCAGGTGCGAGGATCTCGGGCCGGTGACCGATATCCCACTCCGGCATTCGGCATCGAAGATCGCTCTTCTCTTGGCCGGCGACCGGTGACAGGCGCCCGGTGACAGGTGACAGGTGACAGGTGACAGGTGACCGGGACGCCGCAGGCGTTCCCTCAGTCTTTCGCCGCCAGGTACGCCGCGACGACCTTCTGGGCTTCCTGGGGCGGCATCTCCTCGTAGTGGGAGAACTCGAGCTCGAACGCTCCCCGCCCGCCGGTGATGGACCGGAGGTCAATCGTGTAGCGCTGGACCTCGCCGAGCGGCACCTCGCCGGTCACCACCCTCATCCGTCCGATGGCATCCATGCCTCCGACCCGCCCGCGTTTGGAGTTGAGATCACCGATGATGTCGCCCATGTAGGCCTCCGGGGCCGTGATTTTCAAGGTCACATAGGGCTCGAGCAGAATCGGCTGCACAGTCGCGGTGGCTGCCTTGACCGCGTGGATACCGGCCATGCGGAACGACATCTCATCGGAGTCGACCGAGTGGAATTTTCCGTCATAGGCGGTCGCCCGGACTCCAACCACGGGATAGCCGGCCACGAACCCTCGTTGGAGCGCCGACTGAATACCGCGATCGACCGCCGGGATGAGCGCCTTTGGAATCGAGCCGCCCTTGATAGCGTCGACGAACTCGTAGTCCCCGCCATCGGTCAGCGGCTCGAACCTGACGAAGGCCACACCGAACTGGCCCCGGCCTCCCGATTGCTTCTTGTGCTTACCCTCGACGTCGGCCCGGCCGCGGATCGACTCGCGGTACGGGACCTTCGGCACCTCGGTGGTCACCTCGACCCCGAACTTGCGGGCCATGCGGGCGAGCGCCATCTCGAGGTGAATATCGCCCTGGCCGGCCAGCACGGTCTGGTTGGTCTCGGCCCGACGCTCGAGCTTCAAGGCGGTGTCTTCTTCGACAGCTTTGGCGAGCGCGGTGGACAGCTTCTCCTCGTCATGGGCCGTCTTCGGCTCGACCGCCAGCCACATGTTGGGCGACGGGATGGTCACCGGGTCGATGACCACGTCCGATCCGGGGGCCCGCAAGGTGTCTCCCGACAGCACCGTCTCGAGCTTGGCAACCGCCGCGATGTCTCCACACGACACCTGAGAGGTGTCGTCGTGCTCCTTGCCATGCATGAAGAACAGGTTGTGAAGCTTGCCGTTGGCACCCACGCGGGGATTGCCGAGAACGTCGTCGGCCTTGATGGTGCCCGAGAACAACCGGAAGAGCGAGATCCGGCCCAGGTACGGATCGGAAATCGTCTTGAAGACGTAGGCCTCAACCGGGCCATTGGGATTGGTGGTGAACTCATCGTCGCCGTGGATGGGAGGCATTGGCCGGTCGAGCGGCGAGGGCCCATCGCGGATGATCAGATCGGCCAGGCGATCGATGCCAACGAGCGTGGTGGCAGACCCGCACAACACGGGGTAGATGGATCGGTCGGCGATCCCGTGGCGCAACCCCTCCACCAGCTGATCCTGGGTCGGCATGGTGCCCTCGAAGTAGGCCTCGAGCAGGTCCTCGTCGTTCTCCACGATCGCTTCGACGAGCGAGGTGTGGACCTCTTCGATCTCGTGCTGGATTTCCTCGGGGGGATCCACCTCCTTCCCCTGCCACTTGCCGGGCTCGTAAAGAAAGGCGTGCTCGGTCACGATGCCGGCCACTCCGCGCAGGTTGGCCTCCGAACCGATCGGCATCTCAACGGGAGCGACTCCGGTACCGAAGGCCTCTTTCAGTTCCGCCAGCACCCGCGTGTAGCTGGACCGCTCGCGGTCGAGTTTGTTGATGAAGAATGCGCGGGCAATGCCCTCTTCTTCTGCGAGCTTCCAGATCAGCTCGGTCTGAACCTCCACGCCATCGGTACCCGAGACGACAAAGAGGGCGAGGTCGGCCGCCCGCAGGGCCGAACGCACTTCGCCGATGAAGTCCGAGTAGCCGGGCGTATCGAGGATGTTGATCTTGTATCCGTGCCAGCTGAAGGGGGCGACGGCGAGGTTGATCGAGCTCTGTCGGGCAATCTCCTCGGGCTCATAGTCGGTCACGGTGTTGCCGTCGTCCACACTGCCGAGACGGGTCGTGACGCCCGCCGCGTACATGAGCGCTTCGGCGATCGAGGTCTTCCCGGACCCGCTGTGACCGACTAGTACAACATTGCGGATCCGATCGGGTTCCACGCCTTGCCCTCCTCAGTTAGCTCGGTTTTCCCCACTTTAGGCAAGCGACTTCGTGCCGCCACCGGCACAGTCCAATAAGGTAGAGCGATGAACGATGCCCCTTCAGCCCAGGACATGCTCGAAGCAGCCCGCCGGACCATCTCGCGCTTCTCGCCTGCCGACGCATCGGCGGCCCAGGAGGCCGGAGCCGTCGTCGTCGACCTGCGGTGCGAGGCAGATCGGGTGACCGAGGGAAACATCGCCGGAGCCATTCCCATCTCCCTTTCGGTCCTGCCGTGGCGGGTCGACCCGGCATCGGAATCAAGAGACGACCGGATCGCCGACCGTGAGGCCAGGTTGATCCTTGTGTGCAACGACGGATACTCCTCGAGCATGGCAGCGGCCAATCTGGTCGAGATGGGATTCACCAGGGCCGGAGATCTCGAGGGAGGCTTTCGGGCCTGGGCGGCAGCCGGCCTCCCCGTCGAGTCTCAAGCGTGACCGGCTGGGCAGATTTCGCCGAGGAAGCACCCGACTTCGCTCGAGATGTGCGCGCGCGACTCACTCATCACAAACACTGTCTGCTGGCGACCCTCCGTTCGGACGGTTCGCCCCGGATAAGTGGCATCGAGATCTGGTTCTGGCAGAACGATGCCTGGTTCGGAATGATGCCGAACTCGGCCAAAGGCGCCGACCTGAATCGCGATCCCCGCTTCGAGCTCCATAGCGCCCCCACCGACCTCGACCTGAAACGACCGGACGCCCGGATCCGCGGCCGTGCCGTCCGGATCACCGACGCGGTGACCATCGCCGAATTCGCCGCCGCGCTCCCGGATCCTGCTCCTCCCCCGCATGAGATGGATCTCTACCGCATCAACCTCACCGGAGCTGTGCTCGTCGGCGTCGAGGGAGATGAGCTCGTCATGGAGTCCTGGCGCCCCGGCGGCCCGCCCAAACGGCAGGCCCGCCGTTGAGGACATCTAGGCTCCGATCGTGACATCGTTCGAGCCGTTCGCCGATTATGAACAGCACGATGCGGTGGGGCTGGCCGACTTCGTGGCCCGGGGGGAGGTCCACCCCGGCGAGCTGGTTGAAGCGGCCGTGCAGCGCATCGAGGCACGGGATCCGCAGATCAATGCCGTCATCCGCCGCCGCTTCGACGAGGCACGGAGCCAGGCAGCCGCTCCCCTCGCGGGCGGCACGTTCGCCGGTGTCCCGTTCCTCATCAAGGACCTTGCGTTCGAGGAAGGCGAGCAGGTAGCGCTTGGCTCGGTCTTCTTCCGCGAGTATCGGGCGGATACCACCTCGGCCCTCATGGAGCGATTCCGGGCGGCCGGACTCATCAGCCTCGGGCGCACCAACACCCCCGAGCTCGGCCTGCTCCCTTCGACCGAGCCAACTATCTACGGACCGACCGCCAACCCGTGGAATCTCGCCCACTCCCCAGGCGGCTCGAGTGGCGGGGCGGCGGCGGCGGTCGCGGCGGGGATGGTACCGATGGCCCATGCCAGCGACGGGGGCGGCTCGATTCGCATCCCGGCGTCGGCCTGCGGACTATTCGGGCTGAAACCGACCCGAGGCCGCACCCCGCAACGTCCACTCTCCGGACCCGATGGCCTGCCGGTCGGGCTGTGCGTCAGCCGGAGTGTGCGTGACAGCGCCACTCTGCTCGACGCCATCCACGGCGCCGTCCGGGGCGACCGGTGGCACGCTCCCTCTCCGGTCGGATCGTTTGCCGAGGCGGCTCGCCGTCACCCGGAGCGGCTTCGCATCGCCTACACCATCCACGACTTCAGCGGGCGCCGTGTCCATCCCGACGTTGCCCAAGCAGTTCTCTCAACCGCCCGGCTGTGCGAGGAATTGGGACACGAAGTGATTGAGGACCGCCCGGCCATCGACCGCGACCTGATGGCCGCCTCCTTTCTGCTGCTGTGGGAGGCGGTTCCGGCCAGCGTGTTCCAGCTCATCCTCGATCAGGCGAACGAGCAAATGGCGGGACGGCTGCTCCGCAAGCTCGGGGACTGGCGGGCCATGCGGCTGATCACCCGCCTCGACAGCCGCAAGTCCGGCCAACCCGCCTTCGAACCGTTCACCTGGGCACTCGCCAAGCGAGCCCACTCGACCCGTTCGGGAGAGCTGGCCATGGCCTACGGGAAGTTGCAAGCCATCACCTACGAGGTGGCCGACTTCCTGGAGAACGTCGACCTATTCCTGTCACCGACGCTGGGGGCTCCCCCGGTGCGGACCGGGGAGATCGACCAGACAATCGACCTCGACGCTCTCATCGATCAACTCATCGACTACGTGGAGTTCACCCCGCTGGCAAACTTCACCGGATTCCCCGCCATGACGGTTCCGCTTCATTGGAACGAAGCCGGTCTCCCGATCGGATCACACTTCCTCGGCCGATTCGGCGAGGAGGAAACGTTGCTGGGATTGGCGGGCCAACTGGAGACCGCCCGGCCGTGGTGGGATAGGCGGGCGGTCATCGCGGGGGGAACCGGGGCTTAGCCCCCCAGCCAACCGCCCACCGCCCACCGTCCACCGTCCACCGGGTCACGCTGCCTGTCAGGTCAGGAATACAGCAACCACTGCAGACCGACGAAGACCAGCAACGAGATCAGGGCTCCCGCGAACCTCCCGAATCGGATGAGCGAGTTCCGGCTGAGGTCAACGCCTCTTCGCCTGGCAGATGACTCGACGGCCGCCGCAATAACTGCCCAACCTAGGACTCCGCTGTGCTCCACGGGAGTGGAGCAGAAGCGGTGCGACCCGCGACCGTGATTCTGGTTCGGGGCTGGGGACTGGGGACTGGAGACTCCTTGCTTGTGATTTCTATCACAAAGTGGGACTTTTGGCCCTAGTGGGGGCTTCTGCAGCTCGCCGATACTCAGGACATGCAGAAGATGCAGGAAGAGGCACCAGTCGCACCCCTTGCGAGTCGCCGATGACATCTATGTTGACTACCAAGGATCTGCAGGAACTCATCAACGTCGACCGCTCGACCATCTACCGGATGGCCGAATCCGGCAAGCTGCCCGCCATCAAGGTTGGCCGCCAGTGGCGCTTCCCGGCCCATGAGATCGAGGTCTGGCTGGCCGGCGGAGACACGGTTCCCGCCTCGCTCCCCCACATCGGCGAGCAGGCGGTTGGCGATCTCACCGACATGTTGCTCCCCGGCGTCACCAAGCCCCTCGCCGATCTCCTCGGGAGCATTTTCGGGGTGATGGTGCTGGTGACCGACCTCGACGGCCAGCCCCTGGTTGAGCCTGCCAATCCGTGCGGTCTCTTCAAGTTCGTTCACGACCATCCCACCACCCACCCGCTGTGCGCCGAGACCTGGCGCGAGCTCGGCGCCGATCCGGATCGAACCCCGCGCTTCCGGCCTACCCCCCTGGGCTTCGAATGTGCCCGCGGGTTCATCCGGGTCGGTCCCGAGGTCAAGGGCATGGTCATCATGGGCGGGATCGCTCCATCCGAGTGGCCCCCGGCCGCCGACCAGGTGCGTACCATCGCATTTGAGCTCGGTGTCCCCGCCGACAGCATCGCCGACCATATCGACGAAGTCTTCTACCTCGACCGCAGCCACCAGGCCTGGGTCCTCGAATACCTTCCCCGCATCAGCAGTTTGTTTTCCCGTATCGCCCGCGAGCGCTCGCGACTCGTCGATCGTCTCGACACCATCGCGACGCTGGCGGGCTCAACCCACAAAGGAGTGCCTAAGTGAAAAAGCTCGTCGTCCTCGGCGCCGGCACCGCCGGAACGATGGTGGTCAACAAGCTTCGTCCCGTCCTCGGTGACGAATGGCAGATCACAATCGTCGATCAGGACGAAACCCACTACTACCAGCCCGGATTCCTGTTCATCCCCTTTGGCATCTACACGAAGAAGGATGTCGTCAAGCCCAAGAAGCGGTTCATTCCGGCCGGCGTCAACCTCGTCATCTCCGAGATCGATCGCGTCGACCCCGAAGCCAACCAGGTCCACCTGGCCGGTGGGAACGTCCTCGACTACGACCAGTTGGTCATCGCCACCGGAACCAAGCCCCGCCCCGACATGACTCCGGGCCTCATCGGCAATGAATGGCGCAAGACGGTGCACGACTTCTACACCGTCGATGGTGCCGTCGCCCTCGGCGAGGCATTCAAGGACTGGGAAGGAGGCAAGCTCGTCGTCAGCGTGATGGAGCTGCCCTTCAAGTGCCCGGTAGCCCCGCTCGAGTTCAATTTCCTGGCCGACTGGTTCTTCCACGAAAAGGGCATTCGCGACAAGGTCGACATCACCTACTCGACCGTGACGTCGGAGGCCTTCACCAAGCCGGTGGCCGCCAAGCACCTGTCCGGCGTGCTGGAGGGCAAGAACATCGCGGTCGAGACCGACTACTACCCCGAAAGCGTCGACCCCGAACGCAAGGTCATCATCTCCTATGACGAGCGGGAGATCCCGTACGACATGCTGGTCGTCATCCCCATCAATATGGGCGCCGACTACATCGAGCGCTCCGGCCTCGGAGACGAGCTCAACCACGTCCCGGTCGACAAGCACACGTTCCTTTCCCCCGACTACGACAACATCTTCGCCATCGGCGACGCAGCCGCTCTCCCGACCTCCAAGGCGGGATCGGTTGCCCACTTCGCGGTCGAAATGTTCGCCGAGAACTTCCCGAACCACATTGCCGGACGCCCGATGACCGAGATGTTCGATGGGCACGCCAACTGTTTCATCGAGTCCGGGTTTGGCAAGGGACTCCTCATCGACTTCAACTACGACACCGAGCCCCTCCCCGGCAAGTACCCGTTGCCCGGCATCGGCCCGTTCTCTTTGCTGAAGGAGACCGAGGCCAACCACTGGGGCAAGATGATGTTCAAGTGGACGTA
>CAXMQV010000014.1:0-13554 GCA_964195905.1 uncultured Gammaproteobacteria bacterium | reverse complement strand
TACACCTATTGCCGATGGTGCTTGCGCCTCCACGCGAAACGAGGGCCCTGAGGCCCTCGTTTCAAGCACTATCGGACGGACGAATCAGTCGTCGTCATCGTCGTCGTCATCGTCATCATCATCTCGGTCGTCGTCATCGTCGTCGTCATCGTCGTCATCGTCGTCTCGGTCATCGTCCCGGTCGTCGTCGAACTCGACCTTCGTTCGGATCGTTCCGTCTTCAAGCTCGGCCTCGAATTCGACCTCAGTGTCGCCGTCGCGGAACTCGATCTCGATTTCGCCGTCGTGATCGGTCTCCTGGCGATACTTCCAGTTGGTGTCCACCTGGACTACCACCAGGCTTCCATCCTCGATGGCCAGCCACACGGTGCCGACCCCACCAACGATGAACGGCATGGCTTCCGACGGCGCACCGGTTATTCCGGGCAGTGGGCTGGCGATGGCCGGCCCCGGAGGAGTCGTTGTTGTAATGGTCGTCGTACCAGGAATGCTCGTAGTCGTCGTTGCCGTGGCCGGGGCGCTCGTTGTGCTCGTCGTACTGGCGATGGTGGTGGTTGTCGTGCTCGGGGCGGTGGTTGTCGGCGGAGCAGCAGGGGCAACTCCGGGGTTCGTCCCATTCCGTATCTCTTGCAGGTTGCTGACGCCATCGCGGTCAGAGTCGAGTCCCTCGACGGCGGTGAAGCTGAGTCCGTTAGCCAGGAGGTCAGAGCCATACGGATTTAGCGCCGGGATACTGCCGGTATGGCAGGTGGAGCAACTCGCCAAGGATGTTCCGTAGGTGGCCGTGAAGTCGTCCATGATCGAGTTCTTGGCTAGGGCGGTGTTGCTGATGGCGAGCATGCCGAAAGCCACGCCGAAAACGGTGAGAGCAGCGAATAGACGTTTCATGGTTCCTACCTCTTGTCGGATACGTTCTCACTTTGCCCCAGCAGAGGTTGTGGGCGCCTCTCGGCACGGTTAAGAGACCACCAAATATGGTGGTTCCTGCGCGCGAGTCCCCGTTTCCCGCGGTCTGTCTCCGAACGAGCCGAGCCGGGTCGACCGTGGCGGGTAGCCTGGCGCCATGGACATCACACCCACCCCCCGCGCCGCCGACCTTTCCACCCGCGTGCTCGCCTTCATGCACGAGCACGTCTATCCAGTCGAGGAGGCCTTCGAGCAGGCCATCGTCGATTCGGGCGATCCGCTTCACATCCCCCCGGTCCTCGACGAGCTTCAAGCGGTCGCCAAAGCCGACGGCTTGTGGAACCTGTTCCTGCCCGATGAGCGCTTTGGGCCGGGTCTGACGAATGTCGAATACGCTCCGCTGGCTGAGATCATGGGCAAGGTCTGGTGGGCGTCTGAGGTCTTCAACTGCTCGGCCCCCGACACAGGCAACATGGAGATCCTTGCCGAGTACGGAACTCCCGAGCAGCAGGACCGCTGGCTCCAACCCCTCCTCGAGGGCGATATCCGTTCGTGCTTCGCCATGACCGAGCCGGACGTGGCCAGCTCCGACGCCCGCAACATCGAGGGCCGGATCGAGCGGGACGGCGACGAGTACGTGATCAACGGCCGCAAGTGGTGGACCAGCAATGCCATCAATCCGAGGGCCGAGGTGGCGATCTTCATGGGGATCACCGACCCGGACGGTCCGGTCTATCAGCGCCAGAGCCAGGTGCTCGTGCCGATGGACGCTCCCGGGGTTGAGGTGGTTCGCCCCATGCTGGTCTTCGGATTCGACGACGGTTACGCCGGACACCCCGAAGTCACGTTCACCGATGTGCGGGTCCCGGTCTCCAATCTCATCGGCGCCGAAGGCGCCGGCTTCACCATTGCCCAGGCCCGCCTCGGCCCCGGCCGCATTCACCATTGCATGCGGATGATCGGAGCGGCTGAACGCGGCCTCGAGCTCATGTGCAAGCGAGCGCTCGCCCGTGAGGCCTTCGGCGGACCGCTCGCCGAGCAAGGGGTGATCCAGGAGTGGATCGCCGAATCCCGGATTCGGATCGAACAAGCCCGCCTCCTCACCATGAAGGCGGCCTGGATGATGGACACCGTCGGCAAGAAGGCGGCCCGCATCGAGATCTCAGCCATCAAGGTGGCGGCCGTGGACACCGCCAATTATGTGCTCGACCGGGCCATCCAGGCGCACGGCGCGGCCGGGCTCAGTCAGGACACCCCCCTGGCACGACTGTGGGCCTACGCCCGCACCCTCCGGTTCGCCGACGGACCTGATGAGGTCCACAAGCGGTCGATCGCCCGCCGCGAGCTCCGGAAATATCAGTCCTAGTCGGGAGCGCTCCGCAGTCCCGAGCACGGGCGATATTGGGCCTTCCTGCAACCGACGTTCGGCCCTGCTGATCCGGGGGAGAGACTTCGTAGACTCGGGGCTGTCCGAAGAAACTGAGGAGCGCCCGTGAACCCTGCCTACGTCGTGGTCGACGGAAACGAAGCCGCCGCCCGCGTTGCCCATTCGCTGTCCGAGGTCATCGCCATTTATCCGATCACCCCCGCCTCGGCAATGGGCGAGTTGGCCGACGCCTGGTCACAGCGCAACGAGCCCAACATCTGGGGCACGGTTCCTGAGGTCATCGAGATGCAGAGCGAGGGCGGCGCCGCCGGCGCCATGCACGGATCGCTCCAGGCCGGTGCGCTCACCACCACTTTCACGGCCTCGCAGGGCCTGCTCCTCATGCTCCCCAACATGTACAAGATCGCCGGTGAGCTCACGCCGGCCGTCATTCACGTGGCCGCTCGCACCATCGCCACCCATGCCCTCAGCATCTTCGGCGATCACAGCGACGTCATGGGCGCCCGCCAGACCGGCTTCGCCCTCCTCAGCTCGGCCTCGGTCCAGGAAGCCCAGGACATGGCGCTGGTCGCTCACGCCGCCACCCTCGAAACCCGGGTCCCCTTCCTTCATTTCTTCGACGGGTTCCGCACCTCCCACGAAGTCATGAAGATCGAAGCCCTGGGACCGGAGATCATGCGCCAGATGGTCAGCGGGGCCCTCATCGCCGAGCATCGCGAGCGGGCCCTCAACCCGAATCGGCCGGTGCTGCGGGGGACCGCCCAGAACCCCGATGTCTTCTTCCAGGCTCGCGAAGCCGCCAACACCTTCTACGACGCCATCGCCCCGGCGGTCCAAAAAGCCTTCGATCGCCTGGCCGAGCTGACCGGTCGCCAGTACAGCTTGTTCGAGTACCACGGCGCCGAGGATGCCGAGCGAGTCGTAGTGCTGATGGGGTCTGGCACCGGGGCGGTCCGCGAGGCCATCGACGCCCTCAACGCCCGGGGAGAGAAGGTCGGGATGGTCAACGTCCATCTCTACCGCCCGTTCTCGGTATCTCACTTCATGGCTGCGCTTCCCGCGTCAACCTCCAGCATCGCCGTACTCGACCGCACCAAGGAACCGGGCGCGGTCGGTGAGCCCCTCTATCAGGACGTCGTGGCCGCGCTCCGCGAGGGCGGTCGCAACGAGATTGCCGTCATCGGCGGCCGCTACGGCCTGTCCGGCAAGGAATTCACCCCGCCCATGGTCATGCGAGTGCTGGCCGAGGCCGCCAGTGCCGAACCGAAGCAGCACTTCACCATCGGCATCACCGACGACGTCTCCAAACTGAGTCTCCCGGTCGAGGAGAAGTGGCGTGAGCCCGAAGACGTCGTCCAGGCCGTGTTCTACGGCCTGGGAGCGGACGGCACGGTGGGAGCCAACAAGAACTCGGTCAAGATCATCGGCACGCTCACCGATCGGTTCGCCCAGGGCCACTTCGTGTACGACTCCAAGAAGTCGGGGGCGATGACGGTGTCGCACCTCCGTTTCTCCCCCCGGCCCATCACCTCGACCTACCTGATCGAAAACGCCAACTTCATTGCCTGCCACCAGTTCGGCTTCCTCGAGAAGGTCGACATGCTGGACCTGGCAGACGAAGGGGCCACCTTCCTGCTCAACAGCCACTACGGGCCAGACGAAGTGTGGGACCACCTGCCAGGACACGTCCAGGAAACCATCATCGCCAAGCAGCTCGAGTTCTATGTGGTGGACGGCCACCGGGTCGCCCGCGAGGCCGAGCTGGGCGGCCGGATCAACACCGTCCTGCAGACCTGCTTTTTCGCGCTGTCCGAGATCGTGCCGAAGGACGAGGCGATCGCCGCCATCAAGGAGTCGATCCGCACCGCCTACGGCAAGCGCGGAGAGATCGTGCTCCAGCGCAACTTCAAGGCGGTCGATGCCTCCCTCGATGCGCTCGCCAAGGTGACGATTCCGGCCGCCGCCAGCTCGAGTCTCGTGATGGCACCGCCGGTACCCGCCCAAGCTCCCGATTTCGTGCAACGCGTCACCGGGATGATCATCGGCGGCAAGGGCGACCTGCTCCCGGTGAGCGCCCTGCCGGTTGACGGCACGTTCCCAACCGATACCGCCCAGTGGGAGAAGCGCTCGATCGCAGAAGAGATTCCAATCTGGGATCCCGATATCTGCATCGACTGTGGGCGCTGTGCCCTCGTGTGCCCGCATGCCGCTATCCGCATGAAGCTCTACGACCCGAGCGACCTCGACAGCGCACCGGGAGCGTTCCAGACCAAGGAGTGGAGCGGCAAGGACTACCCGGGCAAGAGCATGACCATCCAGGTGGCTCCAGAAGATTGCACCGGGTGCGGGGTGTGCGTGGATGTGTGCCCCGCTCACAGCAAGGAAGTGGTCAAGCACAAGGCCATCAACATGGCCCCCCAGCTCGATCACGTCGAGGAGGAGCGGACCAACTTCGAGTTCTTCCTCGACCTGCCGGAGCTCGACCGGACCGAGGTCAAGGTGGGGTCGATCAAGGGCTCGCAGCTGCTCGAGCCTCTGTTCGAGTTCTCCGGCGCCTGCTCCGGCTGTGGCGAGACGCCCTATGTGAAGCTGCTGTCCCAGATGTATGGCGACCGGATCCTGGTGGCAAACGCCACCGGGTGTTCGTCCATCTACGGCGCCAATCTCCCGACCACTCCGTGGGCCCAGGATGCGTCCGGCCGCGGTCCGGCCTGGTCAAACTCGCTGTTCGAGGACAATGCCGAATTCGGACTTGGCATGCGCCTGGCACTCGACGGGCATGCCCGCACGGCCCGGTCGTTGCTGGCTCAGCTGGACTCGCATGTCGGCGACCTCGCCGGCGATATCCTCGAAGCCGACCAGACCGACGAGGGCGGGGTCCGCAAGCAACGGGAGCGCATCGAACAGCTGGTCACTTTGCTGCAAACGGTCGACGATCCCCGGGCCAAGGAACTGACCACGGTGGCCGAGTACCTCGTCGATATGGGCGTCTGGATCGTCGGCGGTGATGGCTGGGCGTACGACATCGGCTTTGGTGGGCTCGACCACGTGCTCGCCCTCGGCCGCAACGTCAACATCCTCGTGCTCGACACCGAGGTCTATTCCAACACCGGCGGCCAGGCGTCGAAGTCGACACCGCGGGCGGCGGTGGCCAAGTTCGCGTCGGGCGGCAAAGCGACCGGCAAGAAGGATCTCGGCATGCTCGCCCAGGGTTACGGAGACGTCTATGTGGCCCAGGTCGCCATGGGGGCCAACATGAACCAGGTGGTCAAGGCGTTCGCCGAAGCCGAGGCCCATCAGGGTACCTCGCTCATCATCGCCTACAGCCCGTGTATCGCCCACGGCATCGACATGGGAACGATGATGTCGCATCAGAAGGAAGCGGCCGAGAGTGGCTATTGGCCGCTTTACCGCTACGACCCGGCGGCCGACGCAGCCGGCAAGCCCGGCTTGCGTCTCGATAGTCGGGAGCCCACCATCTCATTCAAGGAGTTCGCCGCCAAGGAGGGGAGGTTCGCCATGTTGGCGAGAGCCAACCCGGACCATGCCGATGAACTGGCGCAACAGGCGCAGGCCGACATCGACAACCGGTGGCAGCTCTATCAGCAGATGGTCGACGTGCACCGCACCGCAATCTTTGAGGACCTGGAGGAGGGCGAATGAATCTGACAACCAAGTATCTCGGCATGGAGCTTCCCAATCCGATCGTGCCGTCGTCTTCGCCGCTGACCCGCAGCGTCGACTCACTGCTGGAGCTCGAGGCAGCAGGCGCGGCGGCGGTGGTTTTGCCCTCGTTGTTCGAGGAGCAGATCGAACATGATTCGATGGCGGTTCACTCGGCCCTCGACTACGGCTCGGAGATCTCGCCCGAATCTATCGGTGGGTATTTTCCGGAGATGGACGATTACAACACAGGGGCGACCGACTATCTCAATCACCTCCGGGCGGCCAAGGAGGCGCTCTCGATCCCCGTCATTGCCAGCCTGAACGGCGATTCGGCGGGTGGCTGGACGCTCTATGCCCGCATCATCGAGGATGCTGGAGCCGACGCCCTCGAGTTGAACATTTACTTGATCGCCGCCGACATGAATCGGACAGGACCGGAGGTGGCCGACGACTATTTGCGCCTCGTGGAACGGGTGCGGGAAGCCGTCACGATCCCGCTGGCAGTCAAGGTTGGCCCGTATTTCACGTCGATGGCGAGCATGGCCCGGCGGCTCGTGGGGGCGGGGGCCGACGGCCTCGTCCTGTTCAACCGGTTCTATCAGCCGGACATCGACCTCGACACGTTGACGGTCGGGCCCAACCTGGTCCTGTCGACCTCAGAGGAGCTCAGATTGGTGCTCCGCTGGATGGCCATTCTCCACGGGCGCCTCAATGCGTCGCTGGCGGCGACCACCGGCGTCCACACGTCCGACGACGTTTTGAAGCTGGTGCTGGCCGGTGCCGACATCACGATGATGGCGTCGGCGCTGCTGAAGAACGGCCCGGGGCATATCACGACGGTGCTCGACGGAGTGACTCGCTGGCTGGAGGACGGGAACTATCTGTCACTCGACCAGGCCAGGGGGAGTCTCAGCCAGAGCTCGAGCCCGAACCCGGCCGCCTTTGAGCGCAGCAACTACATGCATGCCTTGACCGAGTACTCGTCCAAGCGGTAGCGTCGGGCAACCTCCGGCTCAAGATCTTCCAAATGTCCTCCGAAGTATTTCGCTAACGCACAAGCGACCCAGGGGCACAGATGCCCGATTTCGTGAAGAAGATCAAGAAGGCTCGCAGCGAGGACCTGCAGAGTGGGGAAGTGCTCGAGGCAGCCACAATAGGTCAGCCGAGCGGCACATTCTCACGCCAGGCCATGGGTGGCCTCATTGGTGTTCTGGCCGCTAAGAAGGTAGCCGAGAAGCGCCACGAGACGGTCGAAGACTCAGGCACCACCGGCATTGCTGCCACGGTGCCGGGCAATGAGCAGATCGTGATCGGGCTCACCGACCGCCGCCTCCTCTTCTTCCGTCACGGCGTCATGAGCGGCAATCCCAAAGAGTTGGCGGCTGCCGTCGAACTCAGAGAGGTTCATGAGATCGCGCTCGAGAAGCACAAGATGACCTCCTCGCTCATCATCCGCTTTGTAGACAACTCGGTTCGCATGTACGAGTGCGTCAAGATGGCCAAGCCTCAAACACTGGTCGAGGCGTTCCACAAGCTGAAGGGAAGCCGGGCTGCCTAGCTCTCGGCCGAGCGCCACGCCTCGCGCCACTTGAGTTTGCGGCCCTGGCCGAGCACGGCGCCCCGGTAGAAGCGTTCGCCCACCCGGATGACCCCGTAAATCATCGCTATGGCCAGCGCCAGCGAGACGAGAACCTCCCACCATGCGGCATCACCGCTCACCATGCGTAGTTGCATGCTGACCGGAGCGAACGGTGGCAGGAATGAGAGGATGCGCACCAGCAGATTCGGTTCCTCAATGGCGCTGAAGCTCGCCAGGTATCCGATCGTCAGCAGGATGGTGAACGGGAGGGCGGCGTTGCCGGCTTCCTCTTGTCGGGAGGCGAGGGCTCCGGCGGCGGCAAACATGACCCCGTAGATACCGAATCCGATGACGTACCAGAGAAGCGCCGCCAGGAAAGCGGTGGGAGCGGCGTCGGGAATCGACACCGAATCGCCCCCGAAAGCGCTGGCGGCGAGGGCGATGAGCCCGATGATGATGACCTGTCCGACACCAAGCAATCCGATCCCGATGACCTTGCCCGCCAGCAGGTGGCGGGGCTGAACGGCACCGAGAACCACCTCGACCACACGGCTGGACTTCTCCTCGATGACCCCCAACACCACCCATTGGCCGTAGGTGAGGATGGTGACGTAGAGCAAAATCACCCCGAAGAAGGCGAGGACTTCGTCCTCGGGATTGGTTCCCTCTTTCAACGCCGTGACCGGCACGTCCGCTTCGAGAAGCGGGGCGAGATCTGACAGGGAGATGCCTTGTTCATCGAGTTGGGCAATCGCCGTGTCGAAACCGAGCACGCTTGCCAGCAGGGTGACCGAGCCACGCGGCTCTCCGCTTGAGATCACGAGCTCGGGGCCAGAGACCACGCCGACATCTGCGTCGCCTATCTCAACCGCGGCCCGGATAGCGGTGTCATCGGCGGCGACCGTGAGCTCAAGCACGGGATCGCCCCCGCTGGACGCCTCGAAGCGTTCAACGACCGTCCCTGAAAGGGGGCTGGAGGAAACCACCACGAGGGTGCCGGGACCGTCGTCCTCGACAAAGGCGGGTATCACGATGGCGGCCACCACGAGCAGGAGAATGAAGGCGGTCGAGAAGATGAACGCCTTCGACTTGACCCGTTCGACGAGCTCACGAATGGCCACCAGGCCAATGGTGGTCCACCACTTCATTGCTGCACCGCCTCGCGGAACACCTCGGACAGGCTGGGCGGCTCAAAACTGAACTGGGTAACTTCGCCTGCCGCCACCGCCCGCCGCGCCAGGTCCTCCAGATCGGCATCGTCCGATGCGCTGAGACGCACCCGGGAGCCCGAACGCTCAACTAGTTCGACGCCCGCCACGTCATCGGCCCAGGAGGTGTCGCCGGTGCGGACCTCCACCTCCAGATACCGATGCGATGAGGCGGTGCGGAGCGTACGGACGGCACCCTCCAGCACGATGGCGCCGCGATCGATGATGACCACTTGCTCGCACAGGTCCTCGACGAGGTCGAGCTGGTGGCTCGAGAACATGACGGCTACCCCATCCTCGGCCAGCCTGCGGAGCAGGTCGGCCATCGTCTCAACGCCGAGGGGGTCGAGACCGGAGAACGGTTCATCGAGAACGAGCAGTACGGGATCGTGCACGAGGGCGGCGGCCAGCTGAACACGCTGTTGATTGCCGTGCGACAGCTCTTCGAGCCGGGAGCCTGCCCGGTCCGTCAATCCCAGGGCGGCCAGCCAGCGGTTCGTGGCTTCTGTCGCCGCGGCCCGGCTCATGCCGTGGAGCCGGCCGAAATAGACGAGCTGGTCGACCACCTTCATGCGGGGATAGAGCCCGCGCTGCTCGGGCATGTAGCCAAAGCGAAGCCGCTCTTCGGGACCGATCTCCGCCCCGTTCCAGGTGACGGCGCCAGAGTCGGGCACGACCAGACCAAACACCGAACGCATGGCGGTGGTCTTGCCTGCCCCGTTCGGTCCGAGAAAGCCCAATAGCTGGCCGGGTTCGAGATCGAAGCTGCATCCATCGAGGGCCGCCACCGGCCCGTAGAGCTTGTGGAGGTCGTTCAGGCGTAGCACCCTGGAACGCTAATGCACGGTCTAGGGTCCGCTCACCGTTCACTGTCGATCATCCAGCGGGGCGAATTCGAGGTCGCCTGCAACTGGTTGGAGATTCCCCGATACCGTCTATCGTGCTCATTCCACTGCCGGAGAGCATCCAGTGACCGAGCTAATCCGCACCGAAACCCGCTTCTTCACGAGCGATGAGCCGCTCGCCCTCGACGGAGGGTCCTCGCTACCGGGATTCACCCTCGCCTACGAGCAATACGGGGACCTGAACGAAGCGCGGGACAACGCCATCCTCGTGTTCCACGCCCTCACCGGCAGCCAGCACGCGGCCGGCTACACGGAGTCGGTGGTCGGGGTAGAGGAACGCTGGACCGCCGAATGTCAGACAGGTTGGTGGGACGCATTCATCGGGCCCGGGCGGGCCCTCGACACCAATCGCTTCGCCGTGATCTGCGTCAACTACCTCGGAGGGTGCTACGGATCTACCGGGCCATCCTCGGAGAATCCCGAGACCGGAATCCCGTACGGGGGCTCTTTTCCGGCCGTCTCGGTCGATGACATCGTCGATTCCCAGCTGCGGCTGCTCGACGAACTCGGCATCGAGAAGCTGCACGCCGTGACCGGAGCCTCGCTCGGGGCCCTCATGTGCCTGAGCCTGGCAGCCCGGTTCCCGGATCGGGTCGATATGGTCATTCCGATCGCCGGCGGTCTGGAAGTCACCGCGCTGCAGTTCATTCACAACTTCGAGCAAATCAACGCCATCGTGAACGACCCCGACTTCCAGGGTGGTGACTACCACGGCGACGCCACACCCAACCGGGGTCTGGCTCTCGCCCGGATGATCGGTCACAAGACGTTCGTTTCGCTCGCCGCCATGGAGGAGCGAGCCAGGGCAGAGGTCGTCGATCCTCACGAGGCCTTCGAGTACATCCACATCAGCCATCCGATCGAGTCCTACCTCTGGCACCAGGGACAGAAATTCGTGCAGCGTTTCGACGCCAACAGCTACCTCCGGTTCATGGAGGCGTGGCAAGGGTTCGACCTGCTTGCTTCAGTTGGCGCTACCACCTACGAGGAGGCGCTGCGAGTCTGCAGGGACCAGGTATTCATGGTCTTCTCGATCGACTCGGATGTGTGCTTCTACCCCGAGGAACAGGAGCGGATGATGCAGGCGCTCAAAGCGGCGGGAGTCCCGGCCCGCCGGATCACCGTCCATTCCGAGAAGGGCCACGACTCGTTCCTTCTCGAGCCGTCCCTGTTCGCTCCCCATCTCCGCCAGACGCTCGAACAGCCGTGGGGATCCGCCTAGGGGTGGCCGTCTGGACCCTCATTATCCGGGCGGTCATCAAAGTCGCCACCATGGCCTAGCTTTGGGGCAATGGAACGACGCTCGGTGGCAGCCCTGGTGGCTCTGACAGTGATGGTGTCTTCGTGCGGGGGAGGCGAGGAGATAGGCGCCACGACTGTGGGCGTGTCTGGATCGACGACCGTTCCCGGTGCCACGACCACTCTTTCGGCGGCCACCACACCTAGCACATCGGACGTCACGACCTCGCTTCCGCCGACGACAGTGGCCGTCCTCCGTCCAGTAACCAGTGCGGACCCGCTGGTGGTGTGGGCTATCGGTGATTCCTTCCTCGAGATTTTCGGGCCGGCGCTCGTGAATCGATGCAGTGATACCGGATTGATGGCGGCGGAGGTTGACTTTCGCTACGTCTCCGGTTTGAGCCGACCCGACTATTTCGACTGGCCGGCGTACATCGCATCCGAGCTGCCCGAGGTGAGCCCGGACGTGGCTGTGGTGATGTTCGGCGGCAACGACGCCCAGGACGTCGAGGTTGGCGGAGAGCGCTTCGACGTCGGGACCCAAGGCTGGGTCGATCTGTACGCCACTCGCGTGGCCGAAGCCATGGATGTGCTGGTCGCCGGGGTGGAACGCGTGTACTGGATCGGGCTTCCGATCATGAAATCGGACCGGTTCACCGCCAACGCCCAAACGATGAATGGCGTCTACCAGGCTGAGGCGGCGCTCCGGCCCTCCGTCACCTATTTCTCCTCGTTCGAGCTGTTCCAGGATGTAGATGGGGAATACAACGCCTACCTCGATGGGAAACTGATGCGGTTCACCGACGGGGCCCATTTCGTGTGGAACGGCGCCTACCGGCTCGCCGACGCGGTGCTGCCCGTCATCGCTGCCGACTGGGACATCGAACTGACCAGTTGAGCCGTCGGCACGCCGCACCGTGGTCCAAACCGAGAAGGTGCACGACTCGTTTCATGGGCGAGCATCCATGTTCGCTCCCCACCTCCACCAAACGGTGCCTTCGGCACGTCGCTCCCAGCAGCCACCACTCGAAGTGGCGTCAGAGGTCCGATGGACCGAGCGCCGAAGTGCCTGATTGATGATGTGGGGGTGCTGCGGGGTGGTTTGTCTCGTAGCGTCGGGGTCTCGGCGGGCTTGGCTCTCGATGTGCCTGGCAGCTGGTTGTTGGTTGTCTTTGGAACGAACTGTCGACCCGTCGGGACTCAGGCCATGGTGTGGCTCGAAAGAGGCGAACGCCAGAGGCAACGCTCGTTGTGATCAGGAGTGCCCACCGGGGCCGTCACATGGACATCGATAGGGAGGTTGTTCTGATGGTCACAACGATTGGAATTGATCCGCATAAGGCAACTCATACGGCGGTTGCCATCGACGGATCCGAGATGGTGGTGGGTGAGATCACTATCGCCGCTGACCGTTCCCAGACTGAGAGGCTGATGGAGTGGGCGGCCGGGTTGGATGGTGATGGTCGCGTGTGGGGTGTTGAGGCTGCTGGTGGACTCGGCTATTTGTTGTCTCAGCAGCTGATTGCCCGGGGGGAACGAGTGGTTGATGTGCCCCCGGTGCTGGCATCCCGAGTACGAGTGTTGTCGTCGGGTCATTCGGAGAAGAATGATCCCAACGATGCTCGAGCAGTAGCGATCGCCGCGTTACGTCAACCCAACCTGGCGGTGGTGCACCGGGAGGATTACAGCCAGGTGTTGCGCATGTTGGCCAAACGTCACCAGGAGCTCACTGCCCTGCGCACCCAGGCGGTGTGTCGGCTCCATGCGGTTCTGGCCCAGCTCAAACCGGGTGGGCACAGCCGGCATCTCTCTGCCAAGGCAGCCAGTCGAATGCTCCAAGGCATCCGACTCTTGGATGTGGTTGGTGAGCAACGTCGCCAGATGGCGCATACGCATTTGGGTGACATCCGCCGCTTGGATCGGGATATCAAAGCCAACAAGGCCCTGGTCCGTAAAGCCGTCACCGCCGCTGATACCACTTTGACTGACATTTATGGGGTTGGTCCGATGGTGGCAGCGTTCGTGATCGGATACACCGGTGACCCCACCCGATTCGCTACTGCCGATCATTACGCCGCGTATAACGGGACTGCTCCGATTGAGTACTCCTCGGGTGGGAGTCGCAAGCATCGGCTCAGCCTGCGAGGTAACCGGGTCCTTAACCATGCCATCCACATGGCTGCCATGGCCCAGATCAGCAAACCCGCCAGCATCGGCTGGGCGTACTACGACAAGAAACAAGCTGAAGGCAAAACCAAGAAAGAAGCCATCCGAGCGTTGAAGCGACGCATCTCCGATGCTGTCTACCGGCAGCTCGTAGTCGACCACAAACGCCACCAACAGATTTAGCGGCCCGGGGGACACTCAGGAACGACTAAGAAGCGTGCGTGGCCGGCCTCACGTCCTGATCACCGGCTCTTCCGCTAAGTCACCCCGGGCCACCCCCAAACCTACACCCAAGCCGGCATCACCGGCCCAACTACCCGCGCCCGAAAACAACCACTTGACACAAAGAGGCTTCGTTATGTGCCGCTGTGAACGTGGAGAGGAACCCGCCGAAGCAGCGGGCGATACGATTGCTGGGTGTCTGACACCCCCTCAAACTCCCCACTTGCTCGGCTTCGAGAACGCCACGGTGCCAAGCTGATCAGATTTGGTGCGGTT
>CAXMQV010000013.1:0-81047 GCA_964195905.1 uncultured Gammaproteobacteria bacterium | reverse complement strand
GAGGAGTTGGGCCGGGGTCAGCGGGGCGTGTACCGGCGGCTCGGGGACCGGATGGGGGTTGACCGGCATTTCGTACCTCCGCGGTATCGGTGATCCCAGCGCTGTTGGGGTGGCGGACGATGGCGAAATCCTGGGCATCGGGCCAGACCTCGATGGCCCCCTTGCGTATCAAGGTTTCAGCCGTGGCTATTGACCTCGGCGACGGACTCAAAATCCGTTGTCCGAAAGGGCGTGCGGGTTCGAATCCCGCTCCCGGTACCCCAAGCAACGCTGAAGGCGTTGCCGTTGACCGTCGCTGCCGCACGGCCGGGCCGGCGGTCTTCTTCGGGGACGGATATCGATTCCTGCCAGATACCGGATACCCGATTCCGATGCCCGATGCACCCTCTGACTGTCAGATGTCAGATGTCAGATGTCAGCTGTCAAATGTTGAGCCGACCGGCTCCGTGGACGGCATCGGCGAAGGCAGCGCCGGAGGACGGGAGTCCCTGTTCGAGCACCTCGGCCACTAGCGCCGACCCCACTATGACGCCGTCGCCAAGCGCGGCGGCGTTGCCAGCCTGCTCGGGCGTCGAGATGCCAACACCCAGCACGATCGGTATGGACGTGACCGCCCGAATGCGCCGAACCAACCCCTCGAGATGACCGCTGACGTCGTCGCGGCGACCGGTGACTCCCATGTCGGCAACGGCATAGATGAAGGACGGGCGGGCCTCCGCGATTGATCGCAGCCGGGTTTCGTCGGTCGTCGGTGCGGCAAACAAGGCCATGCCGATCCCGCGTGCATCGAGGGCGGCTTTGATCTCAACGGACTCCTCAAACGGCACATCGGCGATGATGACGCCCGAGATCCCGAGAGCGGCCGCTTCGGATGCGAAAACCTCCGGCCCTGCCTGGAGGATTGGATTCACATACGTCATGACGATGACCGGCTTGCCGGTGCTCTCGGCCACCTTGCCTGCCAGCGCGAGACCGCCGAGAAACGTCATCCCCTCATCGAGTGCTCTCTCCGACGCAGCCTGAATCACCTCGCCGTCCATCAATGGGTCGGAGTACGGGATTCCCAGTTCGAAAGCGTCTGCGCCGTCGGCGGCCAATCGCTCGAACACTTCCAACGATCGTGGCGTATCGGGGACCCCGGCGGTCATGAAGGGCATGAACACCGGCCGGCCCCGCTCCCGGGAGGAATCGAACATCTCGGTGAGGGCGGCGCCGCTCACAGGCCGGGCTCGCTGCTCAGGTTGATGACCTGCTGCACGTCTTTGTCTCCACGGCCCGACAGGTTGACGACGACAGTTAGGCCGGCCAGTGCAGCAGCCTCTCTTTTGAGCCAGGCAATGGCGTGGGCCGACTCGAGAGCCGGGATGATGCCCTCGGTCCGGCTGAGCAGGTGGAAGGCCTCGACTGCCTCGGCATCAGACACCGACTCATACCGGGCGAGGCCGGAATCCTGGAAGTAGGCATGCTCTGGCCCGACGCCCGGGTAATCGAGCCCCGCCGAAATCGAATGCGCCTCCTGAACCTGGCCCTGATCATCCTGGAGCATGTAGGTGCGGGCTCCGTGCAGGACCCCGGGGGTGCCGTGGCCGAGCGAGGCCCCGTGCTTGCCGGACTCGATTCCTTCGCCGGCCGCTTCCACACCGACAAGCTCGATGCCGGTGTCGACGAACGGGAAGAAGATGCCCATCGCATTCGAGCCGCCACCGACACAGGCAACGATGAGATCAGGCCGGAGCTCTCCCAATTGCTCGGCAACTTCCTCGCCGATCACCTTCTGGAACTCCCGCACCATGAGGGGATACGGATGGGGCCCGACCACCGAACCGATGATGTAGTGGGTCGTCGCGACGCTGCCAACCCAATCGCGCATCGCTTCTGAGACGGCATCCTTCAGCGTGCCCGCACCGCTCGTCACGGGAATCACTTCGGTACCGAGCAACTGCATCCGGACGACGTTGAGCGATTGGCGCTCCATGTCCTTTGCCCCCATGTACACCTGACAGTCGAGACCGAGGGCGGCGGCGGCGGTAGCGCTCGCCACCCCGTGCTGGCCTGCCCCGGTTTCGGCAATGATCCGCGGCTTGCCCATCCGGGCGGCCAGCAATCCCTGCCCGATCGTGTTGTTGATCTTGTGGGCCCCGGTGTGGTTGAGGTCCTCCCGCTTGAGCAGAATCCGCATCCCCAGCTGGTCGGAGAGGCGGGTCGCCTCATAGAGAGGGCTGGGACGCCCGACGAACTCGCGCAGCAACCGGTGGTACTCGCTCACGAAAAGGGGATCGACCCACGCCTCGGCGAAGGCGGTCTCGAGCTCGGACAGAGCCGCCATGAGCGTCTCGGGGGCATAGCGGCCTCCGAACTCGCCGAAGCGACCGGAACGGTCAGGCATGGTGATGTCGGTCATGTCGCTTTTGCCTTGTTCACGAACGCGGCCACCTTGGCGAGGTCCTTGACTCCCGGGGCCGACTCTAGGCCGGAGGATGCATCAACTCCCCACGGACGCACCCGCTCGACGGCGGCGGCCACATTGTCGGGCCCGAGGCCGCCGGCCAGGACGAAGGGCCGGTCCAGACCATCGAGCCAAGACCAGTCGAACGTGGTCCCCGTCCCCCCGATCGAGTCGCTGTCGAGGAGTGGAAGCTCGTCGCCCGAAATGGCTGCCAGGTCAACCGGTCCGATCACGGGCACCGGCCGCAGGACTGACAATCCGGCCACAACTGCTGCTGCCGCCGCCTCGGCCGCGTGCTCCCCGTGGGGCTGAACCGCACTCACGCCGGCCAGATCGGCCAGGTGCAGCAGCGAGTCGGCGTCGAGGTCGACGGTGACGGCCACCGTCAGTACACCGACCGACTCAGCGAGCGACCGGGCGAGGCCGGGCGTGACATTGCGGGGCGACGGCGCATAGAACACAAACCCGATCGCGTCCGCACCGGCATCCACGGCGGCCTTGACTTCCTCGGGCCGACTGAGGCCGCATACCTTGACCCAGGTCATGGCTGCTCCCCTCTCAGCTCGCCAACCAGCGCGGCGGGGTCGACTGCTTTGACGAGAGCCTCTCCTACCAGCACGGCCTGGTAACCGGCCGCGGCCATCCGTGCCGCATCGGCCGCTACGAAGATCCCGCTCTCGGCCACCCGCACCGGCGCAGAGGCGACCGCCGGCGCCAGCAACTCGGCCGTGGCGAGGTCGACCGCGAACGTTGTGAGGTCGCGGTTGTTCACCCCGACGATGCGAGCGCCCGCCGCTATGGCTCGCTCTGCCTCGCCGGCCGTGTGAACCTCCACGAGGGCCTCGAGCCCGGCCTCGGCGGTGACTGCAAGGAGATGGCCAAGCTCGGCGTCGGTGAGGGCAGCGACGATTAGCAGCAGGGCATCGGCTCCGGCCACCCTCGACTCCCAAACCTGGGAGGACTCGAGAATGAAATCCTTCCGCAGCACCGGGATGCTTACTCGCTTGCGGACTGTCGCCAGATCGTCGAGTGAACCGGCGAAGAAGCTGGGCTCGGTGAGCACTGAGATGGCGGCTGCCCCGCCTTCCTCGTAGGCGACAACCTGGCGGGAGGGATCGAGGGCGGCTGCCAGCTCTCCACGCGAAGGTGATCGGCGCTTCACCTCGGCGATGACGCTGAGGCCCGGTCCGGCCAGGGCCGCTGCGAGCGAACGGGCCGGAGGGAGCTCGCCTGCCCGGCCCTGCAAGGCGGCACCATCGAGTTTGGCAATCCGAGCGCGGGTTGCTGTGAGTATGTCGTCGAGCACGGTGCAATCGTAGGCCCGCCACCCGGTTGGCTAACGACGAACCCCTAGCGCTAGGAGGGGCCCTGCACCTCGCGGATGTAGGCAACGATCGTGTTGAGCTGTTCGTCGCTCAACCGCTGATCCGGCGGCATGCCTTCGGTGCCCTGGCGGACCACGGTTCGGTAGGCGGCGTCCGTGTCGGCGGCCGCCTCACTGCCGGCGTCAAGAGCAGGCCCGACCTCGCCGGACAGATCGGTGCCGTGACAGGCACCGCAGTGGCGGTTGTACAGGGCGGGGCCGGTAGTCAGCGTCTCTGCGCACCCGGCCAGCGTCAAGCCGGCGCACACCAGGAGAATGGCCATGAGACGTTTCATCGCAGAGACGCTACCGGGGCCAGCGGACCGACACCGTCGTTCCACGGCCCGGTTCTGAGGTGACCGCCACCGTGCCATCCATGGCCGTGACCAGCTCATGGACGATCGAGAGCCCGAGGCCACTGCCCTCGGGGCGCACCGGCCGGTAGCGCTGGGCGACGAAAAGGCGCTCGAAAACTCGCGGGAGGTCCTCAGCGTCAATGCCGGGACCGTTGTCGCTGACGTCGAGACCGATTTCATCGGGCGTCGACTGGACTGCAACTCGCACCCGACCCCCTTCCGGCGCGTACCGGAGCGCATTCTCGACGAGATTGGATACCACCTGGGAAACCCGTACCGGATCGGCCTCAACCGGCCCGGTCGACTCGACGTCGATGTCGAACCGGACTGTGGCCTCCTCGGCGCGGGACCGGAACTCCTCCGCCACTCCCCCGATGTGGGCGCCAAGATCGACGGGCTCGGTGCGAAGTGTGAACTCCCGCGCTTCCAGGCGCGACAGCAGCATGAGATCCTCGACCAGCCGCGACAGGCGCTTACTCTGGCGCTGGAGAACCGAGGCCACCCTCGGAAGATCCTCGGCTCCGATGGTCCCGTCGGCCAGGGTCTCGGCATACCCCGAAATGCTCGTGAGCGGCGTGCGGAGATCGTGACCGACGTTGAGGAGGAAGTCGCGTTCTCGTTGCGCCGACTCCTCCAGCTGGTGGGCCATCTCGTTGAAGCTGTCTGCGACGTGGGAGACCTCGTCGTCGCCATCGTCCTCTACCCGGGCGGTGAGGTCTCCGGCCGCGACCCGTTCGGCGGCGGCCTCCAGGCGGGCAAGGCGTGAACCGAGACGTCTGGCGAGGACCCCCGCCAGGAGTGCCACCACAATCACGGCGGCACCGAGGGCGAGCAGGAACGCCCGCACGACCGCAACTCCGGTCAGGAGGTTCGACTCGCGGCCGAGGAGAACAACGAGGGAGAACGCCCGGGTTCCCGTATCGATCGTCCTGGCGACCACGACAACCGCGGTGCCGTCGAGCTCACCCTCGAATTCAACAGTCTTGCCCGGCCGGAACACAACCTCGGCGAGGTCCAGTGCCGGGATCAGGACGCTCGTGCTCGGCACAACCAGCTTTCCCTGTCGCACGGCCGCAATCTCGACGTAGTCATGTCCGCCGATCTGGGAGGCGGTGACCAGCAACGAGCGGATCGTGCCTTCGTTTGAGAGATTGCGAAGAGCGTCCTCACCCTTGGCGCGGGCCGCATCCGCGGCCTGTTCTGCCTGGCGCCCAATCGCCTCGGCCTGTCGGCCCAGTTCTTCGAGAGCCTCGCTGCGAGCCTGCCGGTTCGTGCCGGCGGCCGCCACGATTCCTCCAACGACCAGCGCCACGGCGGCGGCCGCCATCAGGCTCCAGAAGAACTTGCGCCGCACTAGCGAGCCATCTTGTAACCGACGCCCCAGACAGTTTCGATCGGGATGTCGGGCAGCTTCTTGCGGAGCTGGCGCACATGAACGTCCACCGTGCGGGTCTCTCCGAAGTAGTCGTAGCCCCACACTGCTTCAAGCAATTGACCGCGGCTCAGAACGATGCCGCGGTTGCGGGCCAGGTGCCAAAGCAGGTCGAATTCCCGGGCCGTCGGCTGCACGGTCTCTCCGCCCGGAGTGAGAACCGTCCGACGGCCGTTGTCGATCTCGAAATCGGCGACCGTGATGGCGGCGGGTGCCTCGGGCTGCTGCTCGGAGCGTCGCAGGACCGCCTTGACCCTGGCCACGAGCTCGCGAGGCGAAAACGGCTTGGTCACATAGTCATCGGCGCCGAGCTCGAGACCGAGCACTTTGTCGATCTCATCGTCGCGGGCCGTCAACATGATGATCGGGATCTCGCTCGATGCCCGAATCCTCCGACACACTTCCATGCCGTCGATACCGGGAAGGCCGAGGTCAAGCACAACCGCCCGCGGTGAGCGTTGCGTGAGCAGGTCGAGACCCTTCTCACCCGAGGCGGCGTGCAGCAGCCGGAAGCCCTCCTTCTCGAATACGAGTCGGAGAAGCTCGGCGATCTCTTCCTCGTCTTCGATGAGGAGAACAGTTCCATCCATGTAGCACCAGCTTGGCGGCCAATTATGAGCAGATTGTTAAATCGGTCCCAAGTCCCAAGTCCCAAGTCCCAAGTCCCAAGTCCCAAGTCCCAAGTCCCAAGTCCCAAGTCCCAAGGTATCTGTCACAGAAGGGGAAGGTTACGGATCTCGGCGGCGGCAGTGCCGCCCTCCCAGCGGATCTCTACCGGGGAACCGGGCTCAACCTCGCGTCGGATCAGACCGAGGCCGATGGGGGCACCGACCAGGAGCGACTCAGCCACCGAGGTGATGGCGCCGACCTCGGCATCCTCGGAGAACACTCCGGCGCCGTCGGGCGGAAGGGCGTTCTCGGCCAGAACCAGGCCGCGCAGATGGCGGTTGACGTGGCCGCGTGAGTCGATACGGGCAACCAGTTCCTGACCCAGGTAACAGCCCTTCGTGAATGAGACCGTCTCAGCGACATCCCCCGCTTCCTGGGGAATGGTGCTCTCATCGACGTCCCGACCCATCGCCGGCTCCCCCATCTCGACCCTGACGGCGGTGTAGGCAAGCCCGCCGACCGGGCGGGCCAGGTTGGTCAGTTCCTCGAGGGCGGCGCCGGCGATGAAGAACCGGCTGAGCGATCCCAGGGGAGCCGGGAGAACCTGCTCGCGCAATCCTCCGTCGAGCGCGGCGACCACACCGTCGCCGGCGGAGCCAACCAGGTCGAGGGCCGGTTCGGGCTCACCAATCTCGAGCTGCACCCGCAGCTTGAATCGAGTGAGGTCCTCAGCCACAGACGATCCGGCCGATCGGTCTGACACGAGCACGAACTCGTCCCCGAAGCGGGCCACCCACAGCAGCGCCCGGAGCTTGCCGCGAGGACCGAGCAGGAGGGACCGAACGACAACTCCCTCGGCCAGAGCGCCGAGGTCCTGGCTGAGGAGGGAATCGAGAAAGGACTCGGCATCGGGGCCGGTCACCCGCACCACGACGTGCTGTCCGGCCACGACACCGGCAGAGCGGTGCAGCGCCTGATACTCACCGGTCACGTCCCCGTAGCTGTCGACGGTCATATGCGGTGGGCGCCCGCAATGGCAGCCAGTACGGCGGCCGCCTTGTTGAGGCATTCCTCGTACTCGCGGCCCGGGTCGGAGTCGGCCACCACCCCGGCGCCGGCCTGAACCCAGGCCCGGTCACCTTTGGCCACCATCGAGCGGAGCGCGATGGCTGTGTCGAGGTTGCCGCTGAAATCGATATAGCCGACCGCACCGGCATATGGGCCCCGGGCGCACCGCTCCAGTTCATCGATGATCTCCATGGCTCGAACCTTGGGCGCCCCCGTCACCGTCCCGTGGGGAAAGGTCGCCCGCAGCACTTCGACCGGGCCGATATCGGGGCGCAGGTCGCCGGACACGCCCGAGACGATGTGCATGACGTGCGAGTAGCGCTCGATCGTCATGAGCTCGTCCACCGCCACGGACCCGAACTCAGACACTCTTCCCAGATCGTTGCGGGCCAGATCGACGAGCATGACATGCTCGGCCCGCTCCTTGGGATCGGCCAGCAGCTCCTCCTCCAGTGCCCGGTCGAGCGCCGGAGTGGCGCCGCGGGGCCGGGTACCGGCGATGGGACGGCTGAACACCTTGCCTTCCCGAGCCCTGACCATGATCTCGGGAGAAGACCCGGCGATGGCCATGTCCCGATCGCGGAAGAAGAACAGATATGGCGAAGGGTTGATGAGCCGGAGGACTCGATACACGGCAAAAGCATCTCCGTCGAAGGGCACCTCGACTCGCAGCGATGGGACGACCTGGAACACATCGCCGGCATAGACGTATTCGATGGCGGTGCGCACTGCCTCCTCGTACTCGGCCCTCGTGAGGTTGATGGCGGACCCGGCGGGAGCTTCCGAGAAATCGGGCATAGGGAGCGGCCGGTATTCCGATCCACCGCCGAGGCGGGTGGCGGCCCCCAAAAGCGCCTGCCGGGCCTCCTCATACTGGGCGGCGGGGTCATCGCCGACATACACATTGCGGATCAGCAGGATGGTGTCGCTGAGGCGATCGAGTGCCGCCATCGAGCCGACGAATTGCCACAGTTGTTCTGGGAGGTCTCGATCGTCTTCGGGTCGGTCGGGGAGCCGCTCGACGTAGCGCACGCAGTCGTAGCCGAGGTAGCCGACAACGCCAGAATGGAGGGGCGGAAGGTTGGGGAGCTGGGGCGTTTGGAACCTGGCCAGGAGCGCCTCGAGGACTTCGAGCGGATCGCCGGGAGGAACGGCGAAGGCGGCTCCCTCAAGCGAGGAGATCCCGCCGGTGCTCGACAATGTGAACTCGGGGTCCCAGCCAACGAAGGACCACCGTCCCCAGCGCTCGCCGCCCTCCACCGACTCGAGCAGGAACCCGGGGGCGTCGCCCACGAGTTTCTCGAACACGGTGACGGCCGTCTCGCGGTCTCCGACCACTTCGAGGGTGAGCGGAACCACCGAGTATTCGGCGGCCAGTTCGAGGAACTCTGATTGGGAGAGCATGCAGGGAGGCTAGGTGGAACCCGACGAGCACACCCAACTCATCCGATGGGCTAGATCTCGCTGAGGCTGTCGAGACCGATGCTGCGCAGCAAGTCGCTGAACCAAACGGACAGATCCGAGATCGCCCCGGTGATGAGGAGCACTCCGAAACCGGCCAGCAGCAACCCTGATACCGCCTGGATGGGACGAAGGTATCGCTTGATGGCGTTGAAGCCGGCCAGCACTTTGTTGGTGGCAACCGCAGCAGCCAGGAACGGCACCCCGAGCCCGGCCGAATACGCCACGAGCAGGATGACGGACTCCCAGGCCGAGGCGGTGTCGGCGGCGGTGAACGCCAGCAGTGCTCCGAGGAAGGGCCCGATGCAAGGAGTCCAGCCGAAACCAAATGCCACTCCCATGAGCGGCGGGGCGAATTTCCCGAGTCGCGATGGACGCACCTCGAGCCGCCGCTCTCGCATGAGGGGCATGAGGAAGGATGGATTCCAGAGCGCAGTCACAAAGATGAACAGGCCCATCGCGACCACGAACCACCCTGCCCACACGATCCAGCCGGTCCCCGGCAGCGCCCAGCTGGCCCCGAGGCCCCACGCTACGAACACCACGGTGAACCCGCCGATGAACAGGGCGGTGACCCGCAACATCGTGCGGGTGGATGCCCCCCCGGTCTTGAGCTCGTCGGCGGAATAGCCCGACATGAGCGAGAGATAGCCGGGAAGAAGGGGAAGCACACAGGGCGACAGGAACGAGAGCGCCCCGAAAAAAAAGGCGCTGACAACGGCTACGAGATTGAGTTCGTCGATGGTCATGGGGCTCGGGAAGGCTAACGGCCAGTCACCGACAACAGTTCCCTTGTAATGTCCTCCCTTCATGCCGACGTTTGATGACTTCGAGGCGCTCGCCCTTCGGGCCGGCACTGTGCTCAGAGCCGAGCCGAATGACGCCGCCCGCCATCCCTCCTTCAGACTGTGGATCGACTTCGGTGAGCTCGGGGAACTCCAGTCCTCGGCCAAGATCACCGACCGCTATGCCGCACCCGATCTCGTCGGCCGCCAGGTTGTGGCCGTGACCGGCTTTCCCCCGATGCGGGTGGGCGGCTTCCGATCTGATGTCCTCGTGCTCGGTGCCATCACCGATGGAGGCGTGGTCCTCCTCAACATCGACGGCGCCGTGCCGCCCGGGAGCGTCGTGGCGTGACGAATCGTTTCAACCGCAACGATCGGCGGATCACGACGCTCATGATCGTGGCGGGCTTTGTGCAAGCGTTCGCCGGAAGCTTGCTCGTCGTCACGCTCGCCTTCTCGCGGCCCGATCTCGGGTTGAGCAAGGGCGATGCCAGCTGGATCCTCGCCATCATCCGCCTCGGAAGTTTCACGGCGGTTGCCTACGGGATCTGGGGAGACCGGCTCGGGCGAAGGAAACCGATGCTGGTCGCCTTCGTAGTGATCCTGCTCGCCAACCTCGCGACGGCCCTCACCTCGGGAGTGCTGGCGTTCACCTTCTTCCAAGCGGTCACGCGGGCTGCGTCGGGGGCGGTAGCCGCCCTCGCCATTGTCTATCTGGCAGAAGAGGTGAGCCCTCATATCCGCAGCTTCTCAATGGGCATCTGGGGGGTAGCGGGGAGCCTGGCGGGCGGCCTCGCCTTCTTGCTGGCACCGCTCTTCGAGCTGCCGCCCAACCGGTGGAGGTGGTTGTTCGGCCTCAGCATGATCGGGCTCATCGCCTATCCGCTGCTGGCCGGATTCCTCCGGGAGAGCCGGGCCTTCCACACGCCGCTCGAGCGGCCCCCGGTGAGCGACGTGCTGACCGGCGAAACCGGCCGCCACTTCTGGCCGTTGGCCATCGCCGGCCTGGCGGTCGGAGCCTTCAGCGGGCCGGCAGTTAGCTTCGCCTCCGACTACCTGATCAATGACCTGAACTGGTCGGTCCTTGCCTCCAGCTTGACGATCATTTCGGCGGGCGCCCTCGGGGCAACCGGGTTGCTCATCGGCGGGCGGCTGGCCGACACCTGGGGCAGGCGTCCGGTGATCGTGATCGGGATGGCCCTCGGCGCCATCGGGGGTGCCGCCTTCTACTGGCAGCCGGGGCCGCTCCTGATCGTTTGGATCGTGGTGGGCAGTTTCGGCTCGAGCATCTTCGTTCCCGCCGTTGCCGCCCTCCGCACCGAGCTGTTCCCGACGAAGAATCGGGTCGTGGCAGGGGCATTGCTCTCGGCGATGAGCGTTACCGGGGCCATTCTCGGCCTCGGATTCGGCAGGCTCACGATCGACAGCTGGGGCCTTCCAACCACCATCACGGTGCTGGCCGGATTGGCACTGGCGTCGATTCCCCTCATGCTCATGCTGCCCGAGACCAAAGGCATCATCCTCCACGAGGATGCGGCACCGCAGGCTCCGTCGCAGGGTGCCGTCCAGGTCGTGGGCCACGAAGATGTGAGTCCCCCGAGGGAACCGCTCCGTCCGTAGACGCTCTGGTTACTCGCCTGCCGCCGCCCGCAGCGAGGAAGCGGGCCGCAAATGCCACCAACCAAGCGTGCCGGCCCGAACGATGTTCAAGAGCCCGAGTGACCACCACACTCCCGGCAAGCCCCACTCGAAGGGCAAAACGAACGACAGCATGACGATGGCGACGACGCCGGACAGCACCATCGCCCACGCCAGATAGCCGAAGGCAGCCGCTCCCATGACGACGCCATCCCACACATAGACAAGGGCGGCCAGCGGCTGCATCACCGCCAGGATCAACCACATGCTCTCGATCGCCTCGAGCACCTCCGGTTCGTTTGTGAACCATCCGGGCACGGTCGACCGGGTGAGAAGCAACAGCACGAAGAATCCAGCTCCCACCACGGCGCCCAACTGGAGTAGTCGTACCGACACGTCCCAGGCCTCCGATCGCCGCCCCTCGCCAACGAAGCGGGCGATCAAGGTCTGGGCGGCGATCGCCAGTGCATCGATGGACAGGGCGAGGAAGATGAGGATCTGCATTCCGACCTGATGGGCGGCGACCTCGGCGTCCCCGATGGTGGCCGCCACCCTCGTCGCAAACGTGAAGGTGGCGAGCAGGGCGGCGGTCCGGATTACTACGTCCCGGCCCACCCGCAGCAATCCGAGCATCTCGCCGGACTCCACCCCGCCCAAACGCAGTCCCAGGCGCCGCCTGATGAGCACCAGGAACCACCCCGCCCCGACCCATTGGGCAATGAGCGTTGCGACGGCTGCCCCATTGAGGCCCCAGCCTGCGCCGAAAATGAGCAGCGGATCGAGCACAAGATTCACGACGTTGAAGCCGAGTGTGATGACGAACGGCGTGCGGGTGTCCTGATGCCCCCGGAAGGCTCCGTGCCCGAGCGTGATGATGAGCACTGCCGGGGCTGCCAATGCGCGTATCCGGAGATACCCGAGCGCCTCAGAGGCTACGTCGGTCGACGCACCCATCAGATCGAGGATGGGGCCGGCCGCCACCTGAAGAACCACCGTGACGAGGACGCCGAGCCCAACTGCGGCCACCAGCCCGTTGGCGACCACCCGGGCGGCGCGCTCGGTGTCACCTTCTCCGATGGCCTTGGCCACCAGCGGGGTCACCCCGTAGGCGAGGAAGTTGAAGGCAAAGAAGGCCAGCCCGAAGATGGCGGCGTCAATACCGAGGGCGGCGAGCGAACTGGTCCCCAATCGGCCGACAAACGCTGTGTCGACGAGGCTGACGAGCGGATCGGCCGCCAGGGCTCCGAGAGCCGGCAGCCCGAGAGCGAGGATGAGCCGGTCGTGGGCTCGCCGGGATGGCTTCACCCCGGTGGCGGCGTCTTGTCCGGGTATGGGCACAGCTCGTTGAACGGACAGTCGTAGCAGAGCGGCTTGCGGGCGTTGCAGACGTCCCGGCCGAATTGGATGTAGCGCATAGAGATGCCGCCCCACTGGCGACGGTCGTACAGCTCACGCAAGTCGAATTCGATCTTGGTCGGATCGGTGTGGCCGGTGAGACCAAGCCGATTGGCGAGCCGCTTGACGTGGGTGTCGACGGCGATGGCCGGCTTGCCGAACGCCTCGGCCAGAACGACGCTGGCCGTCTTGCGGCCGACCCCTCGCAGCGTGACGAGCTCATCCAGGTCATCGGGGACCACTCCCCCGTACCGCTCCATGAGGTCGGCCGACATCGTGATAATCGACCTGGTCTTCTGTCGGTAGAAGCCGGTCGAGAAGATGACCTTCTCTACGTCCTGTGCCCTGGCTCCGGCGAGCGCCCCCGGTGTCGACCACCGTTTGAAGAGGGCAGGCGTGACCGAGTTCACGTTCTCGTCGGTGGTTTGCGCCGAGATGATCGTGGAGACCAGCAGTTCCCACGGATTCCGATAGTCGAGGGCGGTCCCGATCTCCGGGTAGCGGCGTTTGAGCCGCCGAAGCACCAGGCGGGCGCGATCGCGGGTGGAATCTGTATTGGGCATCAAGCGGGCATCGTAGTCCCCAGTCCCGGGTCCCCGGCAAGACCCGAGATCGCGCGCTCCGGCTTGGGACGTGCGACCTGGGACTTGGGACTGATCTTCCGGGGACTGGGGACCCGGGGTCTGGGGACTAGATTGCCCTCATGCAGCTACGCAACGTAATTGAGACGCGGGCCCGGGTTGAGGGCAGCTTGTTGAAGGTCGATGATTTTCTGAATCATCGGGTCGACATCGACCTGTTTCCCGAAATCGGCCGGGAGATTGCCAAGCGGTTTGCCGGGCAACGACCCGACCTCGTGCTGACCGCCGAGGCGAGCGGAATTCCCCCAGGAATGGTGGCCGCGCAGGCACTGGGCATACCGCTGGTGTACGCCAAGAAATACGTGGGCGACGGTGCCCGGGACACGTTCGTCCGGGAAGTCTCGTCGCCCACCAAGGGCACCGAGTACCGGGTGGAGGTGGCGACACGGGTCCTGCCGCCCGGCCGGCGGGTCGCCATCGTCGACGACTTCCTGGCCGGGGGCCGCACCGCCGAGGCGCTCGGCGAGATCGTCGAAGAGGCAGGCGGTGAAGTTCTCGGCTTTGTGTTCGTCATCGAGAAGACGTTCACCGGAGGACGGGAGCGACTCGAGGCGCACGGTTGGAATGTCGACGCCCTCGTGGGCATCGCTTCGCTCGAGAACGGCGTGGCGGTGCTGGAGCCGGAGTGAGGATCCCCGACGACCAGATCGCCGAGTTCCGCAGCCTCTATGCCGATTGCTTCGCCTGTGGGCTCTCGAACCCGATCGGCCTCCACCTCGACGGGTTCCATCGAAAGTCCGAGTCCGAGATCGGGGCCACATTCGAGCCGCGCCCCGAGCACCGGGGCACGATCGGCTCCCTCCATGGAGGCGTCATTGCCGCCGCCCTCGACGAAATCTGCGCCTGGACGGCCGTGTTGCTGGCGGACACGATGGCCGTGACCGCCACCCTCGACCTCCGCTTTCGCAAGCCGGGCGACCCGATCGGCCGGTACTCGTTGACCGGCACACTCGGCGAGTCCTCGGGACGCCGGCTGCGGATCAACGGGGCCCTCAGCCAGGACGACACGGTCATCGCCGAGGCCCGCGGTGTGTTCCTTGCCACCGATTCGATTGGATCGCTGTGGCCGTCAAAGGCCTGACCGACCGGCCGGCCGCCGCCGCCCTCGTGGCAGCCTCGATCGTGTTCGGAGTCACGTTCGTGGTGGTGAAGGATGCCATCGAGGATCTGCCACCATTCAACTTCGTCGGCTGGCGTTTTCTGCTCGGTGCCGTCGCGTTGTTGCTGATTGCCAGGCCGCACGGCCGGGCCGTTTGGCGCGACGGCATCATCGGCGGGCTGTTGCTCGTTGCCGGGTTCGGATTCCAAACCGAGGGACTCCTCACCACCGGCGCCGCCAATTCCGGTCTCATCACCGGCCTCTACGTCGTCCTCACCCCTCTTCTGGCTTTGGCGTGGAATCGACTGCAGGGACCGGCCAACCTCAACTCGCAGGTACTGGTTGGAACCGGCATCGCGTTTGGCGGGTTCTACCTGCTCACCGAGGGCTTCCAACCCGAGGTCGGCGACCTGCTGACGATCGGGGCGGCCGTGGCCTTTGCGGCCCACATCGTGTTCCTCTCCCATCTGGCCAATCGCCACGACCTCGTCGGATTCACCGCCCTCCAACTCGCCGTCACCTCGGTGGGTGCGTTTGCGATCGCGGCTGCGAAAGAGGGACTCGAAGTTCCCGGTACGGAAGTCGCGATGGCACTCGTGCTTACCGGTCTCGGTGCATCCGCCGGCGGCTTCCTCCTTCAGATCTGGGCGCAGTCACGGGTGGGAGCGGCCAATGCCGCCATCGTCCTGGCGCTAGAGCCGGCCTTTGCGGCCGGGACGGCCGCCATCGTGACCGGCACCACGCTGTCGGCCAGAGGCTGGATCGGGGCAGGATTGATCCTCGGCGCCATCTTCGTAGTGCTCCGGGCGACCGCCGACGAGCCTGAGGTCGCCGAGGAAGCCACCAGCCCTCACGGCTAGGGGATGTAGATGTCGTCGCCGCGGTAGCGGCTCGCCTGGCGGCTTGGCCGTCCCGACAGACCGGCAACCCAGACGATGAATCGCAGCAGAGCCGCCAGGGCGACGAGCACGATCATGAGCGTCAAGGCAAACCGCGGGCCCCGGAAGTTTGCGACCCGGCAAGAGTCGAGCCCGCCCTCACACAATCCCCACCCGGTTCCGCCGCCCGTCAGGTCGAGAAGAATGATCATCGGGACCGCCGCTACCGCCAGGATGGCGGCGATTGCGACGAGAACCAGTGCCTTGACTGCGTTCGGATGCATGGACGGATGGTAGTTGCGAGCCGAGATAGGGCACGCCCAATCCCGATTTGCAAACCGACGATCATGCCCGGATAATTACACCGCTGTAACTTGGCGGCCCCGGGGAGAGAACACCATGTACTTCGAAGAACCCTTCACCGACGGTGAACGAGCCGTTCTCGCTCGCTACTTCACAAACCTCGACCGCCCCGTCTTTGCGCTCATCAATCTCCCAGAGGTGGTCAAGGGGGCGCTCTTCGCCCGCTACAGCAGAACCCATAAGTCCCTCCGGCGCCTGCTGCTCGATGAGTTCCTCTCCGATCCCGACCAGGGCATTCAGGCCATCGCATCCCAGCTGCAGGCCACCGACCAACTGGTGTCCACCAACAAGGCCGAGGCTCTCTACCAGCGCGTGTTCGGTGAGTACGGAGACGATTCGGTTGCCCAACTCGGAGGCGTACACCTTGCCACCGAGCAGGCCTCCAATCTCCTGACCAAGGTGCTCGAGCGGGGGCGGCTGGCGGCCTATCTCGAGCAAAGCACCCGCTACATCTACTACGACCGGCCTCTCGGCGATCGGTACCGCTACTTCACCCCGGCCGAGGTGACGAGCGCCGGATTGAAAACGGAGTACCGGGCGACGATGGACTGGCTGTTCGGCGCCTACTCCGAAGCCATTGCCAAGCTCGTCCCGTTCTTCGAGGAGAATTTCCCGAAAGGGACCGAAGACTCCGAATTCGTCTGGAAATCGACCATCCGGGCCAAGGCGTGTGACGCCGCCCGCGGCCTCCTGCCGGCGGCCACCACCTCCAATGTCGGAATCTATGGCACCGGGCAGGCCTACGAAACGCTCTTGCTTCGGATGCGGGCCAACCCGCTAACCGAGGCCCGCCAGTACTCGGCGATGATGCTCGAGGAGCTGCGCAAGGTGATCCCCTCATTCGTGAAGCGGGTTGATGTTCCGGACCGGGGCGGTGCCTGGAGCACCTATCTGGCAGACATCCGGGACGACATGGATGAGCGGAGCCGCCAGCTCGGGATCACTCCGGAGGCACGTCCTGAGGTCATCCTGACCGACTGGGACCCCGATGGTGAGCTGAAGGTGGCAGCTGCCGCCCTGTACGCCCACTCCGATCTGCCGGACGACCAGTTGCTCGCAGCGGCCCGGAGTATGCCTTCCGACAAGCGGGCCGAGCTCATCCGGGCCTATGTCGGGGACCGGTCCAACCGTCGCCATAAGCCGGGCCGGGGGATGGAGCGAACCGGATACCGATTCGACATCCTGTGCGACTACGGGATCTTTCGCGACCTCCAGCGCCATCGGCTCATGACACTCGACTGGCAGCGCCTCGGAACCCAGCACGGTTATGTGACCCCCGACCCCATCCGGGCGGTTGGCGCCGTCCACCTGTGGGACGAAGCGATGGACCGGACCGCCCATCTTGCCGAGCGCGTCGAGGCGACTGCCGGGCCCCACGCTGCCCAGTATGTGGTGCCGTTCGCCTACCGCATCCGCTTCTACATGGACCTGAATGCCCGGGAAGCGTTTCACCTCATCGAGTTGCGAACCGCTCAGGGAGGACACGCCGACTACCGGCGGGTGTGCCAGGAGATGCATCGACTCATCGGCGAACAGGCCGGCCACAAAGTCATCGCCGAAGCAATGTCCTACGTCGACCACAACGACTACGAGCTCGGACGGCTCGAGAGCGAACGACGCTCCGAGGCCCGCCGCAAAGCCGCCGGGGAGCCCGAACCTGTCGTGTGAGTGCCTCCCCGGGCACTAGGTTTGCGGTATGGCAGAACTCGACGTCGACGCCCTCATCGAGCGTTTCCGCACCCGGGCCGAAGCGGTCAAGGAACGGGGCCTCCCACCTGTGGCGGGCGACGAGCGGCAGATGTTCATCAAACAAGCTGAGCTCGACTTCCTCGACTACGGATTGATCGGCTCGGCCGACTGGGCCGTAGAAGACGGCAAGCTCGTACTCCGCATCCCGCTGGCCTCCGACGGCGGATAGACCCTTGCTCGATCGCTCCCTCTTGCTGGTGAGTGGCAAAGGAGGGGTTGGCAAGTCGGCCGTTTCGGCGGCCCTCGGCATCCTGGCTGCCCGGCGAGGGCTCTCTGTGCTGGCAATGTCGATGGTCGACGATCTCGGACTGGCCACCCACCTCGGCGTCGACCGGCTCGGTTGCACCCCTCAGGAGGTCCGTCCCGGCCTCCACGCCCTCACCGTCGATCGTTCCCACGCCCTCGACGAGTACATCCGGCTCCAGCTCCATGCCCCCCGGATGGCGCCGCTCGGGCCGGTAGCGCGAGGGCTCAATGCCCTGGCGGACACGGTCCCCGGGATCCGGGACATCATCACGATCGGGAAAGCGCTCTTTGAGGGCGGCAAGGACCGATGGGATCTCGTCATCGCCGATGCCCCGCCGCTCGGACAGCTGTCGTCCTACCTGAGGGCGCCCGTCACCATCGCCGGCCTTGTTCCGGTCGGACGGGTCAGGGATCAGGCACTGCGTTACGAGCAACAGCTGAGCGACCCGAGCCAAACCGGGCTTGTTCTGGTCGCCACGCCCGAGGAGCTTCCCGTGGTTGAGACGATGGAAGCATATGGGCAGGTCTCCGAGTTCGTCGACATCGCCTCGGTCATCACGAACCGTGTTCTCGACCCGCTCGGAGTGTCGGAAGAGACCCTCGAACTCGTCGAATCGCTTCCGCACCGGGAGGCTGGCCGGCTGCACCGGGGCCTCTACGCCGCCCAGCGGCGCTGGATCGCCGACCTCCCCACCGGCCCGCAGGTGCCCTACCGGTTTGGGGTCCATACCCCGGGCGAGGTCGCCGCCCTCATCGCCGACAGTCTCGGACCATCTCTATGACGAGGGCCGTGCTCATCACCGGCGGCGGGGGCGTGGGAAAGACAACCATTGCTGCTGCCATCGGCGTCGGGGCAGCCGGGGCAGGCCACCGGACGCTGGTGCTGACCGTCGACCCGGCCAGACGCCTGGCGACTGCACTCGGATTGGAAACGCTCGGCAATCATCCCGAGCCGAACCCGAATCTCGACGGCCTGTTCGCCGCCATGCTTGACTCGGCGGCCTCCTGGGACGCCATCGCCTACCGGCACGCCCCGGCCGAGATCGCCGATCGGCTCGTCACCAATCCCCTCTTCGAGGCGGTGGCGAGCCGCTTCCCGTCCGGACAGGGATACGCGGCCGCCGAAGAGATGGCCGTGCACCTCGAAAGCGGAGAGTGGGACGTCGTCGTGGTCGACACCCCGCCGGCCTCAGGAGGCATTGACTTCTTCGAGGCTCCTTCCCGGATGCGGGAGCTGGTGGGGGGACGGCTGCTGCGATGGCTCACAGGCGCCCGGTTGCCGGGTCGGAGGAGCCTCTTCAACCTGGCGGGCAGGCCGGCGCTTCGTCTGGCCGACGCCCTGCTGGGCGGACCGCTCCTCGAACAGGTCGCCGAGTTCCTGTTCGATCTTCGGACCACCTACGACGGCATCACCGTCAAGGCTGCCGCCATAGAACGGCACTTCGCCGAGGCCACCGTCGTGGTAGTGACCACAGCCGATCCCGGACCATTGCGCGAGGCGCTGCGCTTCCACGAAGTGGGACTCGAACCCGAGCTCGTCGTGTTCAACCGGGCCCTGCCCGACCACTGGGCGGCGCCGGCCGACCCCCTCGACGATGGACGGGCGGCCGCAGCCCTCAACGAAAACCTGGCCCGGTGGGCCCTCGAGGTGGGCAAGCAGGAGGACGCCCGGGCCGACTTCAGCGGCCGGGTTGGCACGGCCGTGGCCACCATCCCCTGGCTGGCCGAGGCGCCGGTTGACCTGGACGGACTGCAGGCGGTGCTTGACGGGGCGGAGAACCTATCGCTCGAGCGGTTGGGGATCTAGGCGAAGCAGACCCAAGACCCAAGACCGACCGTGCCACCTTTTCTTGCCGGTGACCGGTGACCGGTGACCGGTGACCCCTTACGCCAGCGCCCGGCCGCCCAACAGCTCCTTGAGCTCGGCGTAGAGAGCGGATCGTGGCTCGACCCGGAACTCGTCGCCGAGTCGCAGCACCTTCATCTCGCCTGTCTCATTGGTCATGTGCAAGAAGACCGGCGCCGCCCCCGGGTGATTGTGAAGGACACCCTTGAGCTTGGTGATGAGCGTCTGAGAGAGGGCGGCGGCCGCCACTTTGATCCGCAACGCGCCGTCGGGGCGCAAGTCGGGCTCGGTGATCTTGGCGGCAACCACCTTCACATCGTCTCCCCGGTGATCGAGCCGGCCGGAGACAACGAGAATGGCGTCCTCGCGCACGAGCGGACCGACTTCGGCGACGGTACGCGGAAAACAAATCACCTCGACCCCGCCCTCGAGGTCTTCGAGGTCGAAGAAGATCATCGGATCGCCTTTGCGGGTATAGCGCCGGGTAATCGAGGAGACCATCCCTCCGATCGTCACCGCGGTGCCGTCTGCCATCTCGAAGAGAGACGGTATCGGGGCCGACACGAGGCGGGTAAGGGCCGAGCCGGCCGACAGCAGCGGGTGATCGGAAATGAATAGGCCGAGCATCTCCTTCTCGAATCCCAGCTTGACCTTCTGGTCCCACTCCTCACCCGGGATCTCGACGGGTACCACCTCGAGGGCCGACTCGGCTCCACCGAAGAGGCTGTACTGGCCGGCGTCCTCGGCGCGGCGGCGGGCAACCGTGTTCTCGAGACTTTGCTCGAATATGAGTGTCAGTCCCCGCCGACTGTGGCCGAGCGAGTCGAAAGACCCTGCCTTGATGAGCGACTCGACGGTGCGCTTGTTGAGCACCGACAGGTCGACCCGGTTGATGAAGTCGGTGAAGTCGGCAAACGGACCGTTCTTCTCGCGCTCGGTAAGGATCGCTTCCACGACCCCTTCCCCGACGTTGCGGATGGCCGATAGGCCGAACGGAATCGATCCATCCCTGGCGATGAAATCGAGCTCGGATCGGTTGATGTCGGGCGTAATCACCTCAACCCCGAGCTGACGGCACTCATTGAGGTAGAGGGCGGTTCGATCCTTGTCCTTCTTGGTCGAGGTGAGGAGAGCGGCCATGTACTCGGCCGGATAGTGGGCCTTGAGCCAGGCGGTCTGATAGGCGACGAGGCCATAGGCAGCTGAGTGCGACTTGTTGAAGCCGTACCCGGCGAAGTGTTCGATGTAGCCGAAGAGCTCCCGGCCGAGGGATTCGGGATGGCCATTGGCAACACAGCCGGCTACGAACTGCTCCTCCTGTTTTGCCATTACCGAGGCGATCTTCTTGCCCATTGCCTTGCGGAGAAAATCGGCTTCACCCATCGTGAACCCTGCCATGGTGCGAGCCACCTGCATGACCTGCTCCTGGAAGACCATGATCCCGTAGCTGTCGGAAAGAACCGGCTCGAGGTCCGGGTGGGGATACTCGACCTTCTCGCGGCCGTTCTTGCGGTCGGCGTACTTGTTGTGCATGCCGGCGCCGAGCGGGCCAGGACGATAGAGGGCGTTCAGGGCGACGATGTCACCGAAATGGTCGGGCTTGAGGTTTCGCATCAGCGCTCGCATCGGCCCGCCCTCCAACTGGAACACCCCGATGGAATCGCCCCGTTGCAGCATCTCGAACACGGCAGGGTCATCGAGAGGAACGTGATCGATGTCGACCCGTTCCCCGGTGTTCTTCTCGATGATCTCGAGAGCCCGCTCGATCGTCGACAGGTTGCGGAGCCCGAGGAAGTCCATCTTGAGGAGCCCGAGCGCCTCGACGGCGTGCATTTCGAATTGGGTGACGACTTCAGCGCCTTCACCCTTCTGCTGGAGCGGCACGATCTCCATGAGCGGAGTGGGTGCGATGACTACGGCCGCCGCGTGGATGCTGTCCTGCCTGCGAAGCCCTTCGAGCCCCCGGGCCGTCTCGACCACTCGAAGTGAATCGCCGTCAACGCCTATTTCGTCCCGCAACCCGGCGGCCGCCGAGTAGAAGTCCCGAATGGCCGGGTCGGCCCCTTTGCCGGGATCGACGAGGCACTGTTGAAGGGTCGCTTCGATGCCGAGAATGGCGGGCGGCATGAGCTTGGCGAGCTTGTCGCCCTTGCCGTATGGGAAACCGAGCACCCGAGCGGCATCCCGGATCGCCTGGCGACCCTTGGTGGTCGAGAACGTAATGATCTGGGCGACATGGTCCGAGCCGTAGCGCTCGGTGCAATATCGGATGACCTCGGTCCGGTAACGCTCGTCGAAGTCCATGTCGATGTCGGGCATCTCACGACGGCCCGGGTTGAGGAACCGCTCGAAGATGAGACCGTATTCGATGGGGTCGAGATCGGTGATCCGCAGGCAGTAGGCAATGATCGACCCGGCCGCGCTCCCCCGGCCCGGCCCGGTGCGGATGCCCTGCTCACGCGAGTAGCGGATCAGGTCCCACACGATGAGGAAGTAGGCCGGGAAGCCCATCTCGACTATCACCCGGAGCTCATATTCAACGCGCTCGCGCACCTCGGAAGCGAGCGAATCCCCGTACCGCTCCCGGGCTCCGGCCTCGACAAGTTCCCGCAGATACGACTCCTCGGTATGGCCTTCCGGTACCGGGAACCGGGGCAGCAGGAACTCGCCCATCGGGATGGTGATCTTGGCTCGGGAAGCAATGAGCAGCGTGTTGTCGCAGGCGCCGGGAAAATCGCTATTGGGGAACAGGGTGCGCATTTCGGCGGCCGACTTCAGGTAATACCCGGTGCCGCTGAACTTGAATCGATTCGGCTCGTCGATTGTGGCTCCGGTCTGAATGCAGAGGAGCACGTCGTGAGCTTCGGCTTCTTCGGGATGGGTGTAATGGGAGTCGTTGGTTGCGAGCAGCGGGGCTCCGATATCGGCAGCAATCTTGAGGAGGTCGGGCATGATCTTGCGCTCGGCCGGGATGCCGTGATCCTGGATCTCAACGAAGAAATTATCCTTGCCGAAAATGTCCTGGTACATGGCGGCCGCCGCCCGGGCGCCCTCAAAATCCCGGGACAGCCCGGTGTTGCCTTCCTCACTGGAGTCCGGTCCGAGTAACTGCGGCACGTGGCCGCCCAGACAGCCGGTGGTCGCAATGATCCCCTCCGAATACTCGGCCAGGAGCTCAGCGTCCATGCGAGGCTTGTAATAGAAGCCCTCCAGATAGGCCTTTGAGGCGAGCGCCATGAGATTGCGATAGCCGACATCGTTCTCGGCCAGCAGAACCATGTGATAGCGGCGGTCTTCATGCCGGGGAGGCCGATCGAAGCGCGACCCCGGCGTTACGTAGGCCTCAATGCCGATGATCGGGTTGATGCCGGCCTTGTCGGCCTCCTGATAGAAATCCACCGCCCCGTACAGCACTCCATGATCGGTGATGGCGATGGCGGGCTGCTCCATCTCGGCAGCCCGGGCCACCACATCCCTGACCCGCGCCGCCCCATCGAGCATTGAGAACTCGGTATGGAGGTGAAGGTGGGCGAAATTCTGTGATTCTGTCATGAAAATTACATCGGCGTAAGTATGGCCGATGATAGAGATCGAGACTGGGAGGGCAAGTCGCGAATCCCACGTCCCGGGGGTGGAGGCCGGGACCAGAGACCGGGGACCGGGGACTGCGTGATGGGGCTAGGCTCGGCCCGAAAATCAAGACTGAAGGTAACCACATGCGCATCGGCATTTTGACCGGAGGCGGAGACGTTCCCGGCCTCAATCCCTGCATCAAAGCAGTAGTGGAACGGGTCGCCCACGAGGGCCATGAGGTCGTGGGCATCAAACGGGGCTGGGCACCGTTCGTAAACTTCGACCCCGACAATCCCACCGACCGGGATGAGTGGTTCGTCGACCTCGATCCGATGAGGGTCCGCACCGTCAGCCGAACCGGGGGAACCTTCCTCCACACCTCCCGCACCAACCCGAGCAAGGTCAAGCCCGCCGATCTACCGCCCCACCTGGCTGATCGGGCCACCGACGACCCCACCGTTGACGTGACCGACCACGCTCTCCGGGTCATCGAGAGCGAGGGCATCGACGTCCTCATTCCGATCGGTGGTGATGACACTCTCTCCTATGGACTGCGGATGCACGAGGAAGGCGTTCCCTCCATTGCCATTCCCAAGACGATGGACAACGACGTGCACGGAACCGACTATTGCATCGGGTTCTCGACGGCCATCACTCGCGGCGTGGAATTCATCAACAACCTCCGCACCAGCACCGGCTCTCACGAGCGGATCGCCGTGGTCGAATTGTTCGGCCGTTACAGCGGAGAAACCTCACTCATCACGGCCTACCTGGCAGGCGTCGATCGGGCCATCATCTCCGAAGTGCCCTTCGACATCGATCGGCTGTGCGACCAGCTTGTGAGAGACAAGCGTCGCAATCCGAGCAACTACGCCATGATGACGATCTCAGAAGGAGCCAGCCTTTCCGGAGGTGACATCGTCGTCACCGGTGAGGCCGACGCCTACGGACACCGCAAACTCGGCGGGATCGGGACCCTGACCGGCCAGCTCATCAAGGAGCGCACCGGCGAGGACATCATCCTGCAGGAGATCGGGTACCTGATGCGCTCGGGTGCGCCCGACTCACTCGATCTCATGGTGGCCACCAACTATGCATCTATGGCCGCCGACCTGGCCATGGAGCATGCAACCGGACGGATGGTGGCGCTGCGAGGCGGCACCTACACGAACGTGCCGATTTCGGTGACCGGAGAAGGCGTCAAGCGGGTAGACATCGGCGAGCTCTACGACGAGCTGAACTACCGCCCCAAGGTGCGCCACGTGTCGGGCAAACCAATGTTTCTCTACTAATGAACGTTCTTGGAGTCCTCACCGCCGGCGGCGATTGCCCAGGACTGAATGCCGTCATCCGGGCCGTGGTAGTCCGGGCAACCGAGACGCACGGCGCTGAAGTCGTCGGGATCAAGAACGGGTGGGAGGGCCTCATGGAGAGCCGTACCCGGCCCCTCGACCGCGATGATGTGCGCGGGATCCTCGCCCGGGGAGGAACCATTCTCGGCACGTCCCGGCTGGATCCGTATGTGCACGGCGACGGATACGAGAGCGTACGCGGGACGATCGAAGCCAACGACATCGACGCACTCGTCGTCATCGGCGGCGACGGCACCCTCAAGACGGCCATGCAGTTGCACGCCGACGGTGGGTTGCCGGTCATCGGAGTACCGAAGACCATCGACAACGACATCGCCGCCACCGACACCACCTTCGGATTCGACACGGCGGTCCAGATCGCCACCGAAGCCATCGACCGAATCGCCACCACCGCCGAGGCTCACAACCGGGTCATGCTGGTGGAGGTGATGGGCCGGACCAAGGGATGGATCGCCGCCTACGCAGGCATCGCGGCCGGGGCCGACGCCCTCATCATTCCCGAAGTGGAGTACGACCTGGCTTCCATCGCCAAGATCATCCGCAAGCGCCATCGCCGGGGCCACACCTACTCGGTGGTGGTTATCGCCGAGGGCGTCGACCCGCCGGCCGGCCTCGAAGCCGAGGAACGGGTCGACCAGTTCGGCTTCAAACGGCTCGGCGGAGTCGCCTACGCAATCGGCCACGAGCTGGAGCGTCATACCGGCTTCGAGACCCGTGTGACCGTGCTCGGGCACCTGCAGCGAGGCGGAACTCCTTCTGCAACCGACCGGGTGCTGGCAACCCGCTTCGGGGTGGCTGCCGCCGACCTGGCTGCCAAAGGCATCCATGGCGTGATGGTGGCCGCCCGCGGCACGGAGATGGTTCCGGTGCCCCTGGCCGACGCCTGCGCCAGCGTGCGGGGCGTCCCCCCCGAGATCTACGACGTGGCGGAGACGTTCTTTGGTTGAACGCCAAGGGCGTTCAACCAACGGTCAACAGTCAACAGTCAACAGTCAACAGATAGACGCCCGATTCTGGCTGTGAACTGTCAACTGTGAACTGTCAACTCAGTTCCGGCAGCGCCCCGGTTTCCGGCTCCCCCAACGCGCTCAGGGACTCGGCCAAATCCTCCGGCAGAGGGGACTCACAGGAAATCGCCTCCCCTGTGATCGGATGATCGAAAGCGAGTTTCCAGGAGTGGAGCCATACGCGGCCCGGGTCGGCGGGATCCTTGGCGGTGGCGTCGTAGGTCCGGTCGCCGACGACCGGGTGGTCGATGGCGGTGAGGTGAACGCGGATCTGGTGAGTGCGTCCCGTCTCGAGCTCGACGTTGAGGAGGGCGTGTTCGGGCCACGCCGCCAGCTGTTGGTAATGGGTTCGGGCGGCCCGACCGGCCGGGTGGACCCGGCGGCGCATCGGACGGCTCGGGTCCCGGCCGATCGGAGCATCCACCGTTCCGGTCTCGATCGCCATGGGTCCCTGTACGAGAGCGAGGTACGTACGCCCGATCTGCCGCTGCTTGATCAGCAAGCGAAGACCCTCGAGGGCGGGGGTCGTCTTGGCGATGACAAGCAGCCCCGATGTGCCCTTGTCGAGTCGATGCACGATGCCCCAGCGGTCCGCCTCGCCTACCCCCTCGACCTCGGGCCAGCGATGGATGAGTCCCCCGGCGAGCGTCCCGGCCTGGTTCCCGGCCCCCGGATGCGTGACGATCCCGGCCGGCTTGTCGATGACCGCCAGATGCTCGTCTTCCCAGGCAACTGAGAAGGCAACCTCCTCGGCCTGCAACGGGGCGGCGACCGCCACCGGCGCCATCCCGAGCTCTACCCCCGCCTTGACACGGAGCGCCGGAGTTTCGGTCGTCTTCCCATCGACAGTCACCCCGCCAGTTTCGATCAGCTCCCGGGCCTGGGCCCGACTGGCCTCGGCCATGATGGCGACGACCCGGTCGAGACGTTCACCGTCGAGGTCAGCCGGGACCCGCTTCATGCGTCCGTCGTGGCGAAGAACGCCACGAGTACCGCAAGAGTGGCGCCGATGGTCAGGCTGGCATCGGCGACGTTGAAGGTCGGAATGAACCACAGGTCGATCCAGTCGATTACTTTGCCGTCGAGGAACCCATCGGCTCGGAAGATCCGATCGGCAAGATTGCCGGCGGCGCCCCCGAGGATGAGCCCGAACACGGCCGCCTCTCGCCGGTGCACGGCCGAGCCGCTCACACGAACGAGGACGAGGACGACGGCGATGGCGAGGACCGCGATGAGCACTCCCGAGCCCTGCAAAGAGTTGAAGGCGGCCCCGGGGTTGCGAACCAGCCGAAGAACCAGGAAGTCACCGATGAGTGAGTTCGGGAGATCGGCCGAGAGCGCCCACCACTTCGTGAGTTGATCGACAATGACTACGGCTGCGCCTACCGCCAGCGCGATGAGACGTCGGTTCACCGCTTGCCGGAGCAGTCCACGCACACCGTGGTGTATGGGAGCACCTGCAGTCGGGCGATCGGGATGGAGATTCCGCAGCTGTCGCAAATCCCGTACTTGCCCTTCTTGATGGCGACCTCTGCCTCGCCAACTTTCCTGAGCAGGTCGCGGGCATTCTCGACCAACGCCAGTTCCTTCTCGTATTCGAAGGCCATGGTTCCGCCGTCCACCGAATCGATATCGGGGTTTCGTTCGGAGGCGGTCTCGTTCAGCTTGGCTTGCTCGCGTTCCTCTTCAAGCTCCACGATCATGGCCTCGAGGCGCTCGCGCTCTGCCTTCAGTTGGTCTTTGAACCGCTTGACCGTCGACTTTGCCAGTTTGCGAGCCATATCCTTCTCTCTCACCGCAGGCGCCTGTCCAAAGGCACCGGCTGGCTGGCTGAATACCCCAAGATGCGGCGAAACAGTAGCACGAACCCCAGGAAAACCGGATGCCAGAGACCCGCTTCTCGCCGCCCGCTTCCCGCTCCCCGCAAGGAACCAACGGGATGCAGAACTTCCGGCGGGCCGCCGGTGGCGGGTGGCGGGTCGCGGAACCCTTCCGACCGAGCGAGCCCGCCACCAGAACGGTTTGACAAGCAGTAAACTTCTCGAATTGCGTTGACGGGGTCCGCCGGGAGGCGGATATCGCCCCCGAGCTGCGAGCAGAACGGCGCCGAGTGCGCCCAATAGACCTCGCCGGAGTCGTCCCGAAACGACGAAGAACGGAGCGGCTGCTCTCGAGAGCGGCAAGCCGGGTGGTACCGCGGGTCATCACTCGTCCCGGCCCTATGGCGAGACGAGGAGCGACATGGCCGAGGGCTTCAAACGAGTACCACCACAGGTGGATTTCCCCACTGTCGACGGGCGGATCCTGGAGCTGTGGGACGAGGTCGATGCTTTCCAGACCTCGATCGACATACGGCCCGCCGACCGGTCCTACACGTTCTATGACGGGCCTCCCTTCCCCACCGGCAGCCCCCACTACGGCAACTTGCTGGCCGGGGTCATCAAGGACGTCGTCCCCCGTTACTGGACGATGCGGGGCTACCGGGTGCAGCGCCGATTCGGGTGGGACACCCACGGCCTGCCCATCGAGATGGAGGTCGAGAAGGACCTGGGGATCTCCGGGCCGCGCGCCATCGCCGACTTCGGTATCGGCAAATTCAACGAAGCGTGCCGCATGCGAGTCCAGGCCAACACCGAGACCTGGGAGGAAATCACCCGCCGCATCGGACGGTGGATCGACTTCGAGAACGACTACCGAACCCTCGATACCGACTTCATGGAGAGCGTGTGGTGGGTGTTCCGCAAGCTGTGGGACAAGGGACTCATCTACAAGGACTTCAAGGTGCTCCCCTATTCGTTCGGGGCAACCACACCGCTCTCCAACTTCGAAGCGAACATGGATTATCGGGACGTGGACGACCCGTCGATCATCGTTCGAATCCGGGCCATCGGCGCCTACGGGAGCGTGCAAGACGGTGATTCCTTCCTGATCTGGACGACGACACCGTGGACCCTCCCGGCCAACCTTGCGATTGCCGTTGGCCAGGATCTCACCTATGTCCGGGTCGACGCCGAGATCGATGGCCAGGCGGGCCCGTTCTGGCTGGCAGCCGATCTCGTCGATGTCTATTGGCCCGATCAGACGCCCCCGATCCTCGCATCTGTCCCGGGACATGAGCTGATCGGAGCGTCCTACGAACCACCCTTCGACTATTTCGGAGAGGAACGCGATCGAGGAGCGTTCCGGATCATCTCGAGCACCGAGGTCACCACGACCGAGGGGACCGGCCTCGTGCACATGGCCCCCGCCTACGGCGAGGCCGACTTCTACGCGTTGCAGGCCGCCGGACTTGATGTGCTCGTCGACCCCATCGACCTCGAGGCCCGTTTCACCGACGCGGTACCGGAGGTGGCAGGAGAGAACGTCAAGGACGCCGATGCCACACTGATCCGGCTGTTGAAGGAGCGCGGATCGATTGTGCGACACAGCCAGATTCGCCATTCGTATCCCTTCTGCTGGCGAACCGGCACTCCCCTCATCTACAAAGCGATCCCGACGTGGTTCGTGGCGGTGGAGTCTTTCAAGGAACGAATGGTCGAACTGAACGCAACCATCCATTGGGTGCCCGACGCGATCGGGTCCCGTCGGTTCGGCAACTGGCTCGCCGATGCGCGGGATTGGGCCATCAGCCGCAACCGCTATTGGGGCAGCTGCATCCCGGTGTGGGAGTGCGACGGCTGCGATGAGTCCAGGTGTGTCGGCTCGATCGAAGAACTGAAGGAACTGGCGGGAGTGGAGTTGACCGACCTGCACCGGCATTTCGTGGATCCAGTCACGTTCCCGTGCACCGCTTGCGATGGCACGATGACCCGGGTGCCGGAGGTCCTCGACTGCTGGTTCGAGTCGGGATCGATGCCGTATGCGGAAAACCACTATCCGTTCGAGAACGCCGAGGCTTTCGAGGGCCGCTTCCCCGCCGATTTCATCGCTGAGGGCCTCGACCAAACGCGGGGATGGTTCTACACGCTCGTGGTATTGGCCACCGCCCTCTTCGATGAGGTGCCGTTTCGCAATGGAGTCGTCAACGGCCTGATCCTCGCCGAGGACGGCCGCAAGATGTCAAAGAGCCTCAAGAACTACCCGGATCCGAATGACATCTTCGACGCCTTTGGGGCCGACGCCCTGCGCGCCTACCTGCTCAACTCGCCGTTGCTCCGAGGCGAGCCGCTTCGGTTCTCCGAATCCGGGGTGCGCGACGTTGTGAGAACCGTCATGCTCCCTTACTGGAACGCTTACTCGTTCTTCACCACATACGCCGAAGCGGATGCCATCACGATGGACGATCTGGAAGCGGCTCCCCCGCCGGCCGAGCGGGCGGAAATCGACAGGTGGATTCTGTCGGTTCTCCAGAGCCTGATCCGGCGAGTCAATGAGCAGATGGAGGGCTACTACCTCTACGACGTCATCCCGCCGATGATCGAGTTCATCGACGATCTCACCAACTGGTACATCCGCCGATCGCGACGGCGCTTCTGGCGCCAACGTGCATCAGATGCCGACGGTGACAAACTGGCCGCCTTTGCCACCCTCCACGAGGTGCTCGTGACATTTGGAAAGGTCATTGCCCCCGTGCTGCCTTTCATCACTGAGGAGATCTACCAGGACCTCGTGGTCGCCCATCGATCCGGACCCGGTCCAGCCAGCATCCATCACGAGGACTATCCGGAAACAAGCGCCAGCCTCATCGATTCGGTCCTCGAGCAGACCATGTCGACGGTCCGAACGGTGGTCGGCATCGGGCGCTCCCTTCGAGTGGCCAACAACCTGCCGATCCGCCAGCCGCTCGCTGCCCTGACGGTGGTTCACCGGGACCCGAAAATGCTCGACGCCATCGCATCTCACTCCGAGCTCATCGTGGAGGAGTTGAACGTCAAGCTGGTTGAAACGTCTTCGGACGAGCCAGCGCTCGTCACGCTCCACGGCAAGGCCAACTTCAAGACGCTCGGCCCCCGCTTCGGCAAGGGAGTCAAGGAGATTGCCGAAGCCATCGAGGCGCTCGATTCCGACACGCTCCACCGACTCCTGGACGGACAGGCGGTGGCGCTGCCCGATGGCACCGAGCTCATGTCAGAAGACGTCGTGATAAGCCGTCAGGCCCACGAAGGTGTCGTGGTGGCGGCCGAGGGCCCCCTTTCGGTGGCCCTCGATTGCGCCCTTACCTCTTCGCTCCGATCGGAGGGTGTGGCTCGCGAGATCGTCAATCGAGTACAGGCGATCCGGCGCCGGCGAGATCTCCACGTAACCGATCGGGTTCGACTGATCTGGTCGAGCACCGACGAGGCGCTCGTCACCGCGATCGCCGACTTCGGCGATTACATCGCCGCCGAGATCCTTGCCACCGAACTCACCCGCCACGACGCCATCGAAGGCACGGAGCTCGAGATCGGCGGCGGGATTCTCATGGTCTCGATTGAGGTCGCGTAGCGAGCCCGCCGCCCACCGTCATGCTGGTAGCTGCGGAATTCAACACCGCATGCTCAGCAGCGCAAACCGAAACGCGGTCGGCTAAGCCCTTTCCCAGGGACGCTGACCCCTCGGCTGCTGGAGGTAGGCCGCCTCGCGAGCTTCCGCGGAACCATCTGCGGGCACCGTCTCGCCTTCCTCGGCCGCCTCGGGAGTCGGTTCCTCGGCCACTGCGTCGGCCACTGTGTCGGCCACAGCCTGGCCATCATCAGACTCGGCTGCCGCTTTCTCGAGAATCTCCGAAATGGAGTGGGTCTCGAGATCGATTGAAGCTCCAAGACCCTCGAGGTCGATTGCGGCGGTCTCGGCGAAGGCGGCGAGGCGGGCCTGAAGGTCACCGACCGCACTGCGTAGTTGCGCGATCCTTCGCTTGAGGGCGTCATGTTCGGCCGCCCCCTCCTCACGGGTGCGCTTCACCTCCGCTCGTGCTTCCGCCACCATGGACTCCGCCTGACCCTTGGCCTTGTCGACAATGCTGTTGGACTTCTCCTGGGCCTCGCCCACCATCTCCTGCGAGGTGCGCTGGGCGGTGATATAGGTCCGTTTGATAGCTTCCTCGGCCTCTTTCGTTCCAGCCAGATCCTGCTGCAGCGTGTCGAGCTGCTCCTGCTGCTGGCGGGCCTTCAGCTCATATCCACGGAGCGTCTCAACGACGCGGTCCAGGAAGTCCTCGACATCGTCCGGGTCGTAGCCCCGGAATCGCTCACGGAACGTTTTCTGTTGTACATCAATTGCGCTCAAATCCATGGCGACAGCTTAGCCACGGTGCGCGGGCGGTTTCCAGGCGAGTCGGCCTGCGGGTGCGTCAGGTCCCCCGAAGAACGCCGTACAAGATATTGAGTGCCACCAGGAGCACGATCACCGACACATCGAGGGCCACCGCCCCCATCCGAACTGGAGGTATGAGGCGACGGAGCGGCTGCAAGAGCGGATCGGTCACAGACGCCAGCACCGTCCGCAGCCGTCCAACCGGGTGCCCGGCAGGCACCTGCACCCAATCGAGGATGATTCGCACGATCAGCGCGAATATGAGCACGAGAACGAGGGTGGCGAGTATTCCTCTCACGTAGGGATCCTCTCAGGTCCTCAAGAGTCGAGTTCGTAGAGACCGAGCTCGGACAGGCGTTGCAGTTCGTCCTCACTGAGGGTGGTGCGGGCCGGGGCAACCAGGATGACGCCCTGGGCGACCTTCTGCATCGATCCTTCGAGTGCATAGGTGATGCCGCTTGCGAAGTCGACGAGCCTCCGGACGGTTTCCGGCTCGGTACTGCGCAAGTCGAGCACGACCGCCCGCCGCACCCTGAGGTGATCGGCAAGCAGTTGGGCGTCGGAGAAGTCGGTTGCGACAACAATCTCGGCTCGCGCCTCTTGGCCGGGAACCGGCCGAACGGCAGTTGCCTGGCTCACCCCGACGGTCTCGACCCGAGCTTCGGTATTGGCTGGACGCCAGCGAGCGCCGGTCGGTGGCTCGACCCGTCGGCCGCGCGGCGGTTCGACCGCGTCGCCTGCCACATCGGCCACCTGGCGCTCTTCGATCTCCCGCGACTCTTCGTCGAGACCGAGGAAATACATTGCTTTGTTCCAGATTGAGCTCATCCGGCCAACCTCCCGTTACTCAAAGATAGCCCGTCCCACACGTATCGTGGTGGCCCCCGCCCGAATCGCTTCCTCAAAATCGTCTGTCATGCCCGCCGAAACTTCATCGATCTGCGGGTATTGCTCCGCCAGCTGGTCGCGCAATCGAACAAGCCGCTCGAAGTAGGGGCCGGCCGGCTCACCGGCAGGTGGGATCGCCATCACGCCTCGAAGGTCCACTCCGAGATCGACAATCTCACCGGCGGCAGCTGCAGCATCTTCGGGTCTGAACCCGTGTTTCTGCGGTTCCGCCGCCAGGTTGATCTCGAGCAGGGCCGGCGGCGCCTGGCCGTCTCGCGCCCACGATTGGGCCAGCCGCACCCGATCAAGCGAGTGCAATCGGGCGACAAGCGGACGCACCGCCGAGACCTTGTTGCGCTGGAGAGGACCGACGAAATGCCACCGTATGTCGGAAGGCAGATCAGGTGCCTTGGCAACGAGCTCCTGGGCGCGGTTCTCACCAAAATCCCGGTGGCCGGCGTCGTAAAGGCTCCGAATGGCGGCAACCGATCGGCCCTTGCTCACCACGACGAGGGTGACGTCATCGGATGGCCGGCCACACTCCTCCGACACCCGGCGGACGCGATCCTCGACCTCGAGCAGGCTCACAACCAACCAACCGTGGTTTGGCGGAGATCGGTGCCGGTCTCCCGATAGCTATGAAAGGGCACCTCACAGAAGGTGCACAGGTCGGCTCGCCAAACCTCGATTCCGCCGAGACGTCGCTCGGTCTCGCCCCAGAGATCGACGCTGCGGGTCCCCCAGCTCGTGATGGCCTCACCTCCTCCAAGAGCGGCAACGACCTCGGGACCTACCTCGTAGCAGCACGGACCAATCGAGGGGCCGACCGCGGCGCGGTGGGGCGACCCACCGTCTTGAGCCAGGGCTTCGAGAGCCTGCTCCACGATCCCCGCCGCCAGTCCGCGCCAGCCGGCGTGGACCACCGCCACCGATGTGTCGGAGTGGATGACAACCGGAACGCAATCAGCGGTTCTCACCGCGAGAGGCAGGCCGACCTCACGGGTCACGAGGGCGTCGGCGTCGCCGGCAGCCCCCGGGCCGGTCACCTCCAGGACAATGTCACCGTGGACCTGATTCATCCAGGCCCAATCATCGGCGATCCCGAGCCGGCGGGCAGCCTCATGGCGCAGGGCGCGTGTGGTGAGGTCGCCGTCGGCGACCCTGCCGAAGGCGGCCCCCGGGTAGGCCGGCGTCGTGATCAGGGCGCCTACCCCTTGACGAACGAAGGAATCAGCTCATCGTCGGACGATGAGAAGTCCGACGACTCCAACGGGAGGTAACCGCGCTTGGCTTCAAAACCGGCGGCGACGACCGTGACTCGCATCTCGTCGCCGAGTGAGTCATCAACGACTGCGCCGAAAATGATGTTGGCATCGGCGGCGCAGCGAGCGGCGATGACGCCGGCCGCCGTGTTGACCTCGTACAGCGTCATGTCGGCCGGGCCGGCGATAGAGAGCAGCACGCCGGTTGCTCCATCCATCGAGATTTCCAGCAGCGGGCTCTCGACCGCCCGCATGGCTGACTTCTCCGCCCGGCCCTCGCCGGCCGAAGCTCCGATACCCATGACTGCCGAGCCCGCATCCTGCATCACCGACTTCACATCGGCGAAGTCGACGTTGATGAGGCCCGGGGTGGTGATCAGCTCGGTGATTCCCGACACTCCCTGCAAGAGAACGTCGTCGGCCAGCCGGAACGCCTCGAGAACGCTCGTCTTCTCGTCTGAGACTTCGATGAGTCGCTCGTTCGGGATGATGATGAGCGTGTCGACGGCTTCCTTGAGATCCTGAATGCCCTGCTCGGCTTGCACCGAGCGGCGGCGCCCTTCGAACCCGAACGGGCGGGTGACCACTCCAACAGTGAGCGCACCGAGGCCGCGAGCAATCTCTGCGACGACCGGAGCCCCGCCGGTGCCGGTCCCGCCACCTTCGCCCGCGGTGAGGAACACCATGTCGGCACCCTTGAGGGCGTCCTCGATCTCATCGGTGTGAGCTTCTGCCGAAGCCCGGCCGATCTCCGGGTTGGCGCCGGACCCGAGACCACGGGTGATATCCCGTCCGATGTCGAGCTTGATGTCGGCATCGCTCATCAGGAGCGCCTGGGCGTCGGTGTTGACGGCGATGAACTCGACACCCCGAAGCCCGGCATCGATCATTCGGTTGATTGCGTTCACCCCGCCGCCGCCGATTCCGACGACCTTGATAACGGCCAGGTAATTGTGTGGACTCGACTGCTTGCTTGTCATGGTTCCCTCCGCGTGTTGCCAGCGACTTTACCGGGTTATCCGGCCAGCTCAAGGGGCTATCGCTTGACCTCTACTAGAGGGTTAGAGTCGCCTCAATCACGGAGTGGCGACGGCCGATTCCACGACGGGCGGATCGCTGACGGCCGGCCGGGTGGGTGCGATGAGATCGATCACCGCATTGGCGGCGACCCGCTCATCGTCCAGCAGCGCTGTGAGGGCGACGGCCTTGGCCGCCATGTTGGTGGGATCCCCGAGACGGATCCGGTGGGCTCCCACCTCTGCCATGAGCTCGTCGCCTGCCTGCCTGATGGAGGTGGTAGCAGCGATCTCTGATGGAAGGGCGGCCAGGAACTCAACAACACCCATCATCGTCGTCGAAACGGTCTCGCCGCCCGGCGCAGCAAACGCTACTCCGGGCCCGACCACCGCCAGACCGACCGGAGGGGCGGGAACCGACCTCATGATGTGACCGTCATCGGAAACCGTCTTCCAACCATCGGTGGCCGGCACGACCGCAACCTCATATCGTTCCTCTACCTCGATCTCGACCCGATCGGGGAACCGGCGATGGACGGATGCTTCCTTGACCCACGGGTCGGCGAGGAGCGCCGCCTCGACGGCCCCGGTTCGAATGAGGATGAGTGGCCGCCCCGGATAGACGTTTTCGGCCTCCAACACCGCGCCAACGCTCGCCCGCTCGGAACCATCGATCTCAATGCTCGTCACCGAGAACAGCGGGGACTGAGCGACCCAGATGAGGGCCCACACGCCGGCGACAAGGAACAAGATCGAGAGAGCGCGGCGAACGTGGCGACGGGCCCGGTGCTCGCGAACATTGGTGCGACGGCGCAGAAAGCGGGGATGAGCTTGAACACTCATTCGAAGGATCCGGCGAACTGTATTTCGGGGATCAATTCAACCCCGGCCTCTTCGTGAACCCGTCGGCGAACCTCGGCAACGAGGTCATGGACGTCCTGGGCCGTCGCCTCCGGATCGGCCTCAAAGAAGTTGGCATGTTTCATCGATACCGCTGCTCCCCCGATTCGGAGTCCCTTGAGCCCGAGGTCGTCGATCAGCCGGCCGGCCGAATCGCCCTCGGGGTTCCGAAAGACGCTCCCGGCATTGAGCGTGCCGCCGGGTTGATGAACCCGCCGCCAGCGAGTGATCTCTCGCAGCGTCTCCTGAGCCTGCGCCACCTCAACCGGCTCGGTGCGGTACTCGGCAGAAACGACAAGATCGGTCGAACGGATAGAGCTTGACCTGTAGCTGAAGTTGAGTTCTTCGACCCCGAGGGTGCTGAATCGGGCCTTTTCGAGATCAAAGACCCTGGCCGAATGGAGCCAATCGGCCGTCTCGCTCCCGTGCCCGCCGGCATTGGTCCGGATGGCTCCACCGACCGAGCCGGGGATGCCAACGTAGAACTCGAGCCCACCGCGTCCGCGATTAGCGGTCTCCCGGGCCAGCCGGGGAAGCGTCGTTGCGGCTCCGGCGGTCACGAGGGATTCGGGCCCGATTCCGATAGCTGTGAACTCGAAACCGAACCGAATTGCCAGGCCGGGCCATCCCCGGTCGGAAATGACGAGATTGCTCCCACGGCCGACGACGAGCACCGGTTGGGGCTCGTTTCGCAAGGCGTCGGCCAGCATCCCGAGGTCATCCTCGGAACGGATCTCAAAATAGAACCGGGCCGGTCCGCCCAGTTTGTAGGTGGTGAGCGACCCGAGGTGTACATCACGGAACATCCGGCCCTGCTCGATGAGATCCTCGAACAGGCTCACGAGCCCTCCCGCATCCCGATGAGTTCGGTGGCGAGGCCGGTGATGTCGCCGGCCCCGAGCGTGAGCAGCAGATCATCGGGTTGGAGGATGGCGGCGACGGCGGCAGCCAGCTCGGAACGAAGCGGCACGTAGATGGTCTCGGCTCCGCTGGCCCGGGCCGCCTCAGCTACCAGCGCACCCGTGATGCCGGGAATCGGGTTCTCCCCCGCCGCGTATACGTCGGTGACCACCACTACGTCGGCGCCGGCCAGGGCAGGGCCAAAGGCCTCCCGGTGCTCCTCGGTGCGGCTGTAGCGGTGGGGCTGGAATGCTGCGATGACCCTTCCGTCGTGCTGGGCACGGGCGGCAGCCACAGTGGCGGCGATCTCGGTCGGGTGGTGGGCATAGTCGTCAATGACGGAAACCCCGTTGATGCGGCCGCGGGACTCGAACCTCCGCCGGATACCCCGGAACTCACCGAACCCGGCGGCCACTGCCGCGGGAGCGAAACCAATTTCGGCGAGGAGTGCGAGCACTCCGGCTGCGTTGAGGGCAACGTGTTTGCCCGGTCGAGGGACCTCGACCGGCACCCCATCACCGTGGCCATGCAGCACAAAACGAACCGTGCCTCCACGCAATTCCAGCTCTCGGATCTGCCAATCAACCCCCGGCCCGGTCCCATAAGTGACCGCCCCAACCGCCTCGGCCAGCCGGCGCGACCCGTCATCATCGGCACAGGCCACCACCGGGCCACGGGTCGCCCGGGCGACCTCCTCGAAGGCGGCCGCCAGGCGATCGAGAGTTTCGTAGTGATCGAGGTGATCGGCCTCGATGTTGGTGACGAGCAGCCCGCGCAGGTGGAGGCGCTGGAATGTTCCGAACGCTTCGTCGGCTTCAAGGACAAAGAGATCGGACTCACCGAGGTGGGCACTCGTCCCCAAACCGAGCATTCTCCCGCCTACCAGAAAGCTCGGATCCCGACCCATGGCCCGCAGACCGGTCACCGCCAACCCGGTGCTCGTGGTCTTGCCATGGGTTCCGGCCAGGCCGATGGCGGGCATGTCAGTGGTGATGGCGTCCAGCAGATCCGGACGCTTCCACACCGGTACCGACCTCGACCTGGCGTCGGCCACTTCTGGATCATTGTCCGGGATGGCTGAGGAGGCCACAACCAGCGTGGCGGCTCCCATCGCTTCGGGGCGATGACCATCCCACACCTCGACTCCGAGATCACGAAGCTCCCCGAAACTCGGGTTGGGGCGCAGGTCGGACCCGGTCACCGTGCGTCCCGACTGGGCGAGGAGCTTGGCGAGCCCGCTCATGCCTGATCCCCCTACCCCGACGATGTGGATGCGATCGGGAAGCTCAAGCACCGGCGACCTCCCTGAGCTGGGCGGCGATATAGGCGGCCGCGTCTGGACGACCCAGCGCCATGGCCGCCGATCGGCGTCGTTTGAGCTCGGCCGGAGTCAGGGCTGCGGCAACGTGGGCGCCGAGGTGGGCCAGCTCGGGCTGGGGAAGAACGAGGGCGCCCCCCGCCTCGGCCAGGTAGGCGGCATTGGCATCCTGGTGGCCGGCCGCCCCCGGATAGGGCACGAGAATCGAAGGGGTACCGGTCGCTGCCAGCTCACTCACCGTAAGGGCACCTGCCCTCGCCACCACGAGATCGACGGCCGCATAGAAGAACCGCATCTCGGCTTCAAACGGGATAACCGTCCAATCGGCGCTGTCCTGCGCCAACTCGGTCCAGCGTTCGTGCTGGTCGGGGCCTGCCAGATGAAGGACCTGATATCCCGCCTCGACGAGCCCACCGGCGGCCCGGTTGAGCGCATCGGCCCCCTGGCTGCCCCCGAGAACGCCGATCACCGGTCGGTTGAGATTCAAACCGTAGCGGCTGCGAGCCGATGCCGGCCCTGGAGGTTCGGCGAGGAGCGCCGAACGCAAGGGGTTGCCCACCGTCTCGGCGCGCCGGAGCACGGTCGCCGCAGCCGGGAAGGCCACGAACACGCGCCGGGCGAGCCGGGCGGCCCACCGATTGGCAAGCCCGGGAACCGCATTCTGCTCGTGAAGGAACAGCGGCACGCCGGCCAGTCGGGCTGCCAGAGCGGCCGGTCCGGTGACATATCCACCCATGGCAAGCAGGGCTGTTACGTCCCGAGCCCGTATCTCGCCCCGAAGCTTGCGGGCTGCCGTGAGAGCACCGACCATCACCCGGACGTTGTCGAAACTCAACTTGCGAACAAGGCCACGCACGTCCACTGTCACCAACTCGAATCCTGCTTCCGGAACTGCTTTCGCCTCGATGCGATTGCCTCCAAAGAACACGATTTCTTCCGGTGAAGTTCCGAGACGCACGAGCGCTTCGGCTACCGCCAGAGCGGGAAACACATGCCCGCCCGTGCCGGCGGCGGCTATCGCAATGGTCATGCCCTGGCGCGCCGGGGGTCCCCCCGGCGGGCGATGTTGACAAGCACGCCTACTGCCGCCATCTCGACGACCAGGGCGCTGCCGCCGAAGGACACAAATGGCAGCGGCAAGCCCGTGATCGGGAGAATGGCGGTCACGCCCCCGAGATTCACAATCGATTGGATGGCGAGCCAGGCGACGATTCCCGTGGCCAGCATGCGCCCGAAGTCGTCGCGGGCGCGCATGGCTACCGTCACGCCGGCGAGCGTGAATACCGCCAGCAGCAAGAGGACGGCGCCGGCACCGATGAGGCCGGTCTCCTCCCCGATGATGGCGTAGATGAAATCGGTGTGCGCATTCGGGAGGAATTCCCACCGGGCCCGGCTGGCACCGAGGCCGACCCCAAAGAATCCGCCGGTCCCGAGGGCAAACAAAGACTGCACGCCCTGGAAGCCGGTCCCAAGTGGATCCGCAAATGGGTCGAGGAAGCCGGTAACGCGTTCCCACCGGTAGTCGGCAGCCATGGCGAGCAACAGGGCGGCCAGTCCGCCCCCGGCCGCCGAGCCGGCCACGAATCGAAAGGGAGCCTCGGAGGCCACTAGAACGGCGAGGGCGCCGGCCGCAATAATGATCGTGGTACCGAGATCAGGCTGGAGAATCGTGAGCCCACCGATCAACCCGAGACTGGCGGCAACCGGCCAGAAGAAATGGGCGAAGTCCATGAGCAGCTCCCGCTTGCGAGCCATGACCATGGACAGAAATACGACCACCGCGAACTTGGCGAACTCAGAGGGCTGCACCGTCACGGGGCCAAACACGAGCCACGAGCGGCTCCCGCCCCGCACCACCCCGAACAGGAGGACCGCAACCAGGCTGAGCGCCGAACCCGCCAGGATGACCGGCGCCGTCCGGCGATAGAGGTCGTAGGGCACCCGGGACGCAATGACGAGGGCAACCGATCCCGCCACCGCCCACATCATCTGGCGTCGGAAGTAGTAGAGCGAGTCCTCGTGGTCGGCCAGGGCGGGAACCGAGCTGGCCGAGAGGATCGCCCCGAGGCCGACGATGAGCAGTACCACCATCGGGACGAGCAAAAGGGTGACGACCCGGCGGGTTACCACCAGTTCGGTGTCGCGCCGTCTGGCCCGGCTCCGGGTGCCGACGATCGAGGTGATCTTGGCCGTCATGGCGTCACCGAATGGTCGCGTTCGGTGTTGTGACGGACGACGGCCTCGGTGAAGGCGTCGCCGCGCTCTCCGTACGAGTAGAACATGTCGAAGCTGGCACAACCGGGCGCCAACAGGACCGTATCGCCCGGCCTGGCAACCGAGCCGGCCACCGCTACGGCCTCGGCGAGAGAGTCCACCGCGGTCGCCCGCCCTGGTAGGCGAGAGGCTGCCATGAGAGCGTGGCGCGCTTCTCCCATGGCTATCACGTGCTTGACGGTCGGCGCCTCGACGAGCGGCGTGAGGTCGAGGCCTTTGTTGCGGCCGCCGGCAATGAGCACCACGGAGGGATAGGCGGCGGTAGCCGCCAGCGCCGCGTGGGGATTGGTCGCCTTTGAATCATTGATCCAGGTCACCCCACCCCACTCGCCAACCACCTCCCGGCGATGCGGTCCCGGCTCAAAGCCCGACACGACCGAGCCAACGCCGTCCAACCCGGCGTTCATCTCGAGGGCGGCAACCGCGGCCGCGGCGAGATCGACCACGAAGGATGGCGCCTGGACCTCGCCAAGCGGGACCGATCCTGCGGGAGTTATGAGCGTCGGTCCGTCCGGTCCGGCTCCCCCGTCGGGAACCCGGGTCCCCGAAACCGGGACGAGGCGTGAGCCCGCCCCCGTCACCGCACGGGCCGCGCCGGGGTCGTCGATGTCGTAGATGAGCAAGTCTCCGGCGTCCTGGTTTCGGTAGATGTTCGACTTGGCAGCCGCGTACGCCGCCAGTGTCCCATGCCAGTCGAGGTGGTCCTCGGCAATGTTGAGGAGCACGGCCACCCGGGGATGGAAGCGATCGATGAACCGGAGTTGGAAGCTCGATACCTCGACCACCACCACATCCAGCGATTCGGTAGCTACGTCGGAGAACGCCGTGCCGATGTTGCCCGTGGCGACGGCGTTCTGACCGGACGCAACCAGCATGTCGGCGATGAGTGCGGTCACGGTGGTCTTCCCATTGGTCCCGGTCACGGCCACAATCGGTGCGGTACTCACCACGGCAGCCAACTCGATTTCCGAGACGACCGGGATCCCGGCAGCAAGGGCATCGCGGATCTCGGGTGCGTGCTCGGGTACGCCAGGGCTCACGATCAAGCGATCGACCCGCTCGAGGAGATCCGGCGACCAGTCGCCCGCAGCAGTGGAAACGCTCCCGGCCAGGTCGGCCACCATCGCAGGCCGGCGATCGAAGACGATGATCTCGTCGCCCATGATTCCTGCCAGGCGGGCGGCGGCCCGTCCGCTGATCCCGGCCCCGATCACGAGTGTTCTCACGAGAGGCCACCCTCCATGGAGATGAAGTCCCCGTAAAAGATGCCGAGGCCGAGAGCAACCGCGATGCCGGCGATGATCCAGAATCGGATGATGACCGTGGTCTCAGGCCATCCTCTGAGTTCGAAATGATGATGGATGGGGGCCATGCGGAAGATTCGCTTCCCGAACAACCGGAACGATCCGACCTGGAGGATCACCGAGGTGGCCTCCATGACGTAGAGGCCGCCGAGCACCGCCAGCAGGAGATGGGTATTCGTAAGGAGGGCCAGAGCCGCCATGGCACCTCCGAGAGCTTGCGATCCGACATCACCCATGAACAGCTCAGCAGGAGCGGCGTTGAACCAGAGGAAGGCCATCACCGAGCCAAGCAAGGCAGCTGCCAGGATGCCGAGGTCGAGGGCTCCGTCGACCGCGTAGACCGACGGATTGCGGAACTGCCAGAAACCGATGATGACGAAAGCGCCGAACACAAGTGCGCTCGAACCGGCGGCCAGACCGTCGAGACCGTCAGTGAGGTTGACGGCGTTGGCGGCCGCCGTCAACAGGAAGAGCACCCAGAGTGGATACGCCCAGCCAAGATCGAACCCGAGCTCGCGGGTGAAGGAGAGCTCGGTTGACACGTCGGCGACGACGGCCCCCCAGGCGAAGAAGCCCGCCACCAGCAACTGGCCACCGAACTTCCACCGCTTGCTCAGACCGAGGTTCTGCTTGCGAGCGTACTTCTGGTAGTCGTCGATGAATCCGATAACCCCCATCCCGACGAGCGCCAGGACTGCCAGCAGCGCCTCAGAGCTGAACGGCCTCGGGTCGAGCCCAAACCCTTCCTCGGGAGACCAGATCCGAAGGTGGGCGATGGCGTAGCCGAGCACCGTCGCCACGATGATTACCGTGCCCCCCATCGTTGGCGTGCCCCGCTTGTGGGAGTGCTCGGAAACATCCTCCTGAATGAACTGGCCGACGTCATGGCGGCGGAGGGCATGGATCACCGGCGTCATGGCGGCGAAGGCGAATCCGAACGCAAAGGTGACGGCGACGAGAAGCGCAATCACGAGATGAGCTCCCCGGCCAGGCTCTCGAGACCGACCGCCCTCGAAGCCTTGACGAGAACAACGTCGCCATCTTCGACGAGCTCGGAGACGAGGAGCCGGGCGGCGGCCGCATCGTGAACCGGGTGGACAATGTCTCCGGCGCCATCGGCGATGCCGGGATCCTCTCCCACCACCACGACCGCGGTATAGCCGAGCTCACGAGCCAACCTCCCGGCGGTCCGATGGGCGGCCGGAGCGGCGTCGCCCAACTCGGCCATCAGACCGAGCACGGCAAGGTGACGACCCGGCATGGCCGCCACCGATTGGAGCGCCGCCGCCATCGAGTCCGGGTTGGCGTTGTAGGCGTCGTTGACGACGGTGAAGGCGCCCCGGGTGACTTCCATGCGCCAGGCGGAACCGTGCGCCATTTCGAGGCCGGCTGCCAGGTCGGGGAGCGCCCGGCCGAGGGCCAGTCCGGCGGCCGCAGCTGCTGCCGCGTTGGCGGCCTGATGGACTCCTGCCATCGAGAGCTTGAGTTTGACGCGCTCTCCTCCTGCCTCCAGAACGAACGAGGGCCGGGCGGTTTCGTCGAGAGCGAGATCCTCGATCCGCACATCTCCACCCTTGCCGAAGCTGTGGACCGGGACGCGATCGCGGGAGGCCCATTCTGCGAGGGTGCCATCTTCGGCCGGGAGGATGGCGATGCCCTCCGGGTTGAGGCCCTCTACCAACTCCCACTTGGCGAGTCGAACCGTTTCGACGTTGCCGAGGGTGGCGAGATGACTGGCGCCGATGCTCGTGATAACCGCGATGTCCGGGCGCATCACATCGATGAGGTCCCGGATGTGGCCCACCCCGCGGCTTCCGACTTCCAGCACGAGGACCTCGGTGTCCGGCGGCGCTGACAGGACGGTGAGCGGCACGCCCACCTCGTTGTTGAATGACCTGGGAGACGCCCAGGTCCCGACGCCGAGGGCACTGGCCAGCAGATCCTTGCACGAAGTCTTTCCAGTGCTGCCCGTTATACCGATGGCCCTGGCTCCGCTCAACGAGCTTCGATACTCGGCTGCCAGACTGCGAAGAGCCAGCAACGTATCGGACACCACGACGCGGGGCTCAATCGGGGCCGGCTCGTCCACCAGGACGGCGGCTGCCCCGGCCGCCAGGGCGGTCGCCAGGTAATCGTGTCCATCGAATCGGTCACCTCGCAATGCCACGAATAGCGAACCCGGTTCCAGCGAGCGGGTATCGGTGGCGATGCTCGTGATTTCGGCGTCGCCGACTGCCACTCCCCCGGTGACTGTCGCGATCTGACGGGTGTTCCACTTCATGATGCCGCCACCGATTGGCGAGCGACCTGACGATCGTCGAAAGGAAGAATCTGGCCGGCTATCTCCTGGCCGGCTTCGTGGCCCTTGCCCAGAATGAGGACGGCGTCCCCGGCGCCGGCCTCGGTAATGGCTTGCTCGATCGCCCGGCGCCGATCTGATTCGACGGCTACCTCGGCGGGCCCGTCGGCCCCGGCCAGCAAGGCCTCGATTATGGCGGCGGGATCCTCCGACCGGGGATTGTCCGAGGTGAATACCACCCGGTCGGCCTGGCTGGCGGCCCGGCCCATACCGGAGCGCTTTTCGGCGTCGCGGTCGCCGCCGGCACCCACCACCACGGTGATGCATCCGGCCACATGAGGACGCACCGAGGCGAGGACCTTTTCGATCCCCTCGGGGGTGTGGGCGTAGTCGACGAGAATGATCGCCGACTGGCCGGCCTCGACCGGTTCCATCCGGCCCGGAATCGGCTCGATGGCGCCGAGGCCGGTTGCGATGTCGGCCAGCCGGAATCCGAGACTGCCGGCGCAGGCGGCCGCCACCAGGGCGTTCTCGATGTTGAACTGTCCTCCGAGCGGAAGCCTGACGAGTGCTTCACCCTCCGGCGTCACGAGGCGAAACTGACTCTCAGTCAAGCCGGGAGTGAGATCCTCCGCCCGGAAGTCGCCGCCCTCCCCGACCTGAACGGCCGGCCGGTCGAGCATGGTGACGAGGCGGGCTCCCCACGAATCATTCACGTTGACGACGGCAGGAGCCGTCGCCTCAAGCAACAGCGAAGCTTTCGCCCGGAAGTAGGACTCCATATCGCCATGCAAGTCGAGGTGATCCTGGCTGAGATTCGTGAACGCCACTACCGCATACTCGGTGGCATCGAGGCGACCGAACTCGAGAGCGTGCGAGGAGACCTCGACGGCGGCGGTTACAACGCCGGCATCGACCATCGTGTGGAGCAGCCGCTGAAAATCCGAGGCCTCCGGTGAGGTCCGTTCCAGATGAATTCGCTGCCGGCCGATCCTGGCTCCGATAGTGCCGATCACCCCGGCCATCTCTCCGGCCGCCTCGATGATGGAGGCCAGCATGTGTGACACCGTCGTCTTGCCATTTGTCCCGGTGACCCCGACTACTCGCAGCTTCCTTGAGGGATGCCCGTGTACTTCGGCAGCCAACCACGGGAGGGCAGCTCGGGTGTCTGGCACAACGAGCAGGGGAATCGACGCCTCAACCGGGGCATCGACACAGGCCGCCGCCGCCATCGTCGATGCCACGTATTCGTGGCCATCGCGATGAGCCCCCCGGACCGCGACGAAGAGATCGGCCGGCCCGGCGGCACGGCTGTCATGGGTGACGTCAACGACAACGGTGGCGGCATCGCCGATGACCGTTCCGTTCGCTACCGCGGCGAGTCGTTCGAGATTGACCGGTTCATTGGGCATCGGGGGGTACTCCGAGCTGATGAAGGGCGAAGCGCATCACCCGTGAGAAGGCCGGGGCGGCTGCCACCCCACCGGTCCGCTTCTTGTCCGCCCGGGGCGAATCAACGAAGACTCCAATTGCCAGACGCGGGTTGTCGCTCGGTCCGATCCCGATGAAGCTGGCCACCACGTCGTCGCCGTAGCACCCGGGCACCGTCGCCCCGGGGCAGAGCAGCTCTGGTTCAAACTTCTCGGTGGTCCCGGTCTTGCCTCCGACCGAGTAGCCGGCGACCTGGGCCAGCTGTCCGGTCCCACCTTCCACTACACCGGTCAGCAGGCTGCGCATGACCCGGGCGGTCTCAACCGATACGGCCCGATGGCTTTGCTGATCGAAAGGGGTCGGATCGCCATCCTCGAGAATCGAGTCGACGACCTGGGGCTGCATCCAGACACCGTCGTTGGCGACGGTGGCGAAGACCGATGTCATCTGGAGCGGAGTCACCGAAACGCGATACCCGATCGAGGTGGAGGCGCCGCACGAATCACACCATTCCTCGGCGGGCCGTAGATAGCCCGGCACCTCACCAGGGAAGTCTATGCCGGTATAAGTACCGAGCCCGAAGCCTTCGAGGTAACGGTAGAGGAGGGGGTCGCCCAGCTCCTGCCACACGAGGATCGTCCCGACATTCGACGATTGCGCCACGATGTTGGCAACCGACATGTCGCTGGTCTCGTGCTCGCTGAAGTCGAAGTACTCCCGATCGAAGACCTCGATGCTGTCGGGGACCTCAAACACGCTGTCGGGGTTCACGATGCCCTCTTCGATGGCGGCGGCAATCGTGATGAGCTTCTGGGTGGAGCCGGGCTCGAAAGTATCGGTCACGACGCGGTTGCGGAACAGGTCGGCGTTGCTGCCGATGTTGTTCGGATCGAATGTGGGTGCGCTCGCCATGGCCAGAACCTCGAAGGTGGTCACGTCTAGGACGACGATGTGTACCGCCTTGGCTCCCGTTTCTTCCAGCGTCGTCATGGCCTCCTGCTGGGCGAAGAACTGCAGCTCCCCGTCGATGGTGAGCACGATGTCGTTGCCACGGACTGCCTGGCGGACTTCGTACTCGCCCTGGGGGATCATGCGGCCGCGTCCAGATCGTTCGAAAATGAGTTGCCCGGGCTCTCCGGTCAAGGTCTCCTCGTACATCTGCTCGACGCCTTCGAGCCCACCGTTGTCGGTTCCAACGAAGCCGAGGACCTGGGCGGCCAGATCGCCCGATGGATACACGCGCTTGGGCTCGGCAATGAAATGGAGGCCGTCGAGGTCGAGCTCGCGGATGGCATCGGCCTGCGCCCTGAGGAGTTTGCGAGCGATGTACACGAAGCCCGTGTCCTTCTCGAGATCTGCCTGCAGCTCGCCGACCGGGCGCCCGAGGAGCCCGGACAGGGCAGCCGCCGTCAACGCCGGATCGCTGATCTCGTGGGGGTTTGCATAAACGGTCGTGGCTTCGATCGTCAGCGCCAGTTCCCGCCCGTCCCGATCGAATATGGTGCCCCGATCGGCCTCGAGGGTGACGGTGCGAAGGCGCTGATCGAGAGCCTGATCCTCCAGAGCCTGCGCCTGCACGCCCTGCACAAACACCAGTTTGATGCCGATCACGGCCCAGGCGGCGAGGAAGAAGGCGCCTACGAGGAAGAGCCGGAGATGCTGGGGGCGCCTTCTTTTGCGCCCCATCGCCCTAGGACTCCGTCCGGCCTGAGTCGCCACCGCGTGCAGCGCTCAGCCCGGTCATCGCGCCCCCACGGTGGCAAGCAATGGAGTCGACCCGCTCGACACCAGCTCTCCGATTTCATCGACTGCCACGGGCATCGGTGCGTACACCGTTCGACCCTCCTCCGGCAACACCATTCCCATCGCCTGCGCCTCGGTGTAGATCCGCTGCGGCGATTCGAGCTGAGCGACTTCGAGCCGGAGCTCGTCGAACTGACTCTCCTGCTCCGAAATCAGCCCTTCGAGTTTGGTTAGATCGAAGGCGGCGCTGTCGAGAAAGATTCGCGAGTAGATGAGGGCAAAGAACATGGTGACGGCCAGGACAAGCCATCCGAGCTGGCGAACACCGATGACGGCGGGATTGCGCCTCTGTCCGGGGATAACCCGGAGGCCGCTGCCCGGGGCCCTCGCCGGCGCGGTACGGGCAGCCATCAGGCGGCGCTCCCGGGCGAGATCCGCTCGATGGCCCGCAACTTGGCGCTGCGAGCTCGCGGGTTCCCGGCCACCTCTTCTTCGGTTGGGGTTATCGGCTTGCGAGTCAGCAGCCGGAAATCGGGAGCGACGACTGGTGCCATTACCGGAAGGGAAGTGACATCCGGCGAGGAGGAGGCTGACACCAGCCGCCGCTTGACTATGCGATCTTCGAGGGAGTGGTAGGAAATCACGACGACCCGGCCCCCCGGCTCGACAAGATCGAGGGCCGCTTCGAGCCCTTCTTCGAGGGCGACCAGTTCATCGTTGACCACGATGCGAAGAGCCTGGAACGTTCGACGGGCCGGGTGGCCGCCTGTGCGCCTGGTCGCAGCCGGGATGGCGAGTTTGACGATCTCGGCGAGACTGGCGGTGTCGGTGACAGGCCGGGCCCGAACGATGGCACGAGCGATCCGGTTGGCGAATCGCTCTTCTCCGTAGCGGGCGATCGCCCGACGAAGATCTGGCTCCTCCCACTGGTTGACCATCTCGTCCGCGGTGACTGAACCAGCACCCATCCGCATATCAAGAGGCCCGCTTCGGCGAAAACCAAAACCTCGCGCGGGGTCGTCCAGCTGTAGAGAGGAAAGTCCAAGATCAAAGAGGACGCCCGTGATCGCATCGATTCCCTCCCCCTCAGCTACTTGGGAGAGATGTCGAAAATCGGACGTGACGAAGCGAACCCTGGGGCCGAACATGGCGGCGCGGGCCTCCGCTTCCGTGTCCCGGTCGAGAGCTAGGAACCGGACTCCCTGGCCGAGCACGTCCAGGAGTCGCCGGGTGTGCCCTCCCCCGCCGAAGGTGGCGTCCACTATGACTCCAGATTCGATGGGTCCAAAGAGATCGGCTACCTCGTCGACCAGAACCGGTCGGTGTTGTGGAGCCTGGTGCATTGCCAGCCCCCCGGAGCGCTGGCGCCAAAATGGAAGCGGGCGGAGTAAGGGGCCTTCCATATGGCATCCGGGGGGCTGGCGATGAACCCTGCCCTGCATTGTCAGTTGCTAGTTCCTCCTGGGTTACTTGCTTCGTTGGTGTCGGCGTACTCGTCGTCGGCGCCGGCTGTGAGCTCCTGCCAGGCCGACGGGTTCCAGATTTCGATCCGCTCTGCCACTCCAACCACGATGACGTCCTTGTCGAGCCCGGCGTACTCCCGCAGGCCGGCCGGAATCTGGACTCGCCCTTGCTTGTCCAGTTGCTGATCGACCGCTCCGGCGAAGAAGACGCGACCGTAGTTGCGGAACTGGCGATCCCGACGATCAAGAGCGCGAAATTCTTGTGCTTCGATTTCCCACTGCTCGGGAGTGAAGATGAAGAGGCAGCGGTCGAGACCTTTGGTGACGAAGCAACCTTCGGCCAGTTCTGGGCGAAATCGACTGGGGAGCACGATGCGACCCTTCGGGTCGATTGTGTGTTGGTGCTCTCCCAGAAACACGATTCCATCCTGTCTGCCTGTCCTCGTTGAGCCTCACCGGCTCGTGGCTTGGTCCTCCACTTCGCGCCACTATGGTCCCTTTCACTCCACTTGTCAATTCATTCGCGCCACTTTCTTTGTCACTTCTCGGCCGGACCATGGCAACCGCGCGACTATGGCCGAGAAGTCGACTGCTGCCGCCGGATGACAAGTGGTCGACGGCCGGCGCCGCCGGCGCCAGGCCCAGAGAAACCACAACCCCCTCGGTCAGTGCTCGGCCGGTGACAGGTGACGGGTGACCGGTGACAGGAAGCCGCAGGCTTCCTACTCCTCGCGCCTCTTCAGCTCCGTCCGCAGCGCATCGTTCGAGTACGCCATGAGCTCGGGACCCCACTCCTGGGAACCGGCCGAGAGCGGCGTGTCCGCCTCCAGCAACTCGACGACGGTGTCCCGCAGGGTGCGGGCCCAGGCGCGGCCGGTGGCGGTGCTGTGGAGGCTGAGAGTTCCGTCGGTGTTCACGACGTAGGCCCGCGCTTCCATCTGTGGGTTTGCCTTCGAGCCTCGCTCCCCATAGATGAGCAGCACACACGGTGCACCGATGTCCTGGATGCCGCCGGTCGCCACGAACTCACCGTGATAGGCCCATCCGGTCGACTTGTCGGTGTCGACGTGCTCGACGACCTTGGCCCAGTTCTTGCGACGCTCGTCCCCGAGCGACGGAACGTCTACAGCGACGGTGACAACGGCTTCCATGGCCGTCAACTGTAGGGCCGGGAGGCACCGAAAGGGAGACCGATCGGCTGTACCGTTTGCTAATGACAACCTGGGATCCCGACCACTACGAAGAGTTCCTGGCCGAACGTCACCAGCCGGGCCTTGACCTCATGGCCCGCCTCGATCTGGCCTCGCCCGAACGCATCGTCGACCTCGGGTGTGGCACCGGCCGTCTCACTGCCGAGCTGGCCAACCGGTGGCCGGCCGCCTCGGTGATCGGCATCGATCGCTCCGTCGAGATGATCGCCGTCGCCGCCCACACAGAGGTTGGCTACGAAGTCGGCGACATCGAGACCTGGGAGCCACCCGAACCGGTCGACCTCGTCTTCGCAAACGCCAGCCTGCAATGGATCGACGATCACCCGGGCCTGTTCCCGCGGCTCATCTCGATGCTCCGCCCCGGAGGCGAGCTAGCCGTGCAAATGCCATTGTCGTGGGATCAACCCTCGCATCGCATCCTGCGCTCGGTGGGAGTCGAGTTCGGTGTCGAGATCGACTCGCCACCCACCCTCGACCCCGGCGCCTACCACGACGCCCTCGTCGGCCGGGCCACCACGGAGGTCTGGGTCACCACCTACCACCACGTACTCACCGGGGACAACCCGGTGTTCCGATGGGTGTCGGCGACCGGCATGCAGCGCTTCCTCAAGCGGATCGACGCTGAACGGCACGATGCCTACCGGGACGAGTGCACCCGCCAGATGGCGGTCGCCTACCCACCAAACGAGCGGGGTGAGACGGTGTTCCCGTTCACCCGCCTCTTCGTCCTGGCCCGAGTCCCCGGCTGATCGTTGTCCGGCAAGATTGCGGTTCTCTTCTTCTTGCGTGGGACGTGAGACGTGGGACGCGGGACTACCCGGCGTAGGCTGCCAGGATGCTTTCCGATCGATCGATCCTCGTTACCGGTGGCTCGTCGGGCATCGGGCGAGAGCTGGTGCGCCAGTACGTCACCGCCGGAGCCCGGGTCCTCACCACCGCCCGGAGCGAAGCCGGCCTTCTCGAAACGGTCCAGGGTCTCGACCCCGGGCGGGTATTCACCGTGCCGGCCGACCTCGGAAGCCGGACCGGACGGGAGTTGGTCGCCACCGAGGCCCTCCGCATCGCCCCGATCGACGTCGTCGTGCACGCCGCCGGGGCGCTCGGTCCCAAGGCCAAGCTGGCCGACTACCCCGAGGATGCCTGGCACGAGGTTTTTCACGTGAATGCCACTGCGGTCCATCTGCTCCACCAACAACTCGTGGCCCTGCTGTCCCCCACCGCCACGATCATCGGCGTGTCCAGCTCGGTTGGCCGGAGGGGCCGGGGAGAGTGGGGAATGTATGCGATTTCGAAAGCAGCCCTCGAGGGATGGCTCGAGGTGCTCGCCGACGAATGGGCAGGCCCCGTTTATTCGATCAATCCCGGGGGCACGGCGACTCCGATGCGGGCCGAAGCAATGCCAGAAGAAGATCCCGGCACAATTCCAACTCCGGCCGACATCATGCCGATCTTCCTCCGGCTGGCCCGTTCGAGTCCCGACGCCCCCACCCGCGCAAAGTTCGACGCTCGCGATTTCATCGGGACAGATCCCTGGTCGCCGGCACAAGATGACGGCTAGCCGGTAAGCTGTCGCAACCGAAAGGGGTTTACATTGCATATCGTCGTAGCAACCGACGGATCACTCGATCCAGCCATGACCGCCGGCTTTGTGGCGCCGCATGCAGAGGGAAGCGTCGTAACCGTTCTCACGGCCGTCGAGATCCCCCGCCGCCTGTTGGCCGAACTGCGAGCGGTCTACGGCGAACACCACAGTCCCAATGTCGACAGCGATGCCGAGTATGTCGGACTGAGCCCAACCCAGCCTGGCGTCGACTTTGATTTTCCAGGCGATGATCGCATGATCGACCAGTACCTCTCCAACCAGCAGGAGGAGCGAACCGGTCCGATCGTGGCGGCCCTGAAGGCGGCCGGGATGAAGGTCGACGTCGAGATCCTCGAAGGCGAGAACGGAGCCAAGCTGATTCTCGATTACATCAGAGCGAAAAAGGCTGATCTCGTCGTCATGGGAACCAAGGGCCGCGGCCTCTTCGAGGGCATGATCGGATCCACCGGGACCAAAATTGCCCGGCACGCCCCCTGCTCGGTCCTGCTGATCCGCAGCTAGGAGTTCGGGCACTCCGGACTACAAACGACATCGTTGAGTTTGGCGATGAGTAATGTCGCTCCATGCGGGCACTGATCCTGAACGCGACGTATGAGCCGTTGACGATCGTCTCTGCCCGCCGGGCCGTTGTCCTGGTACTTCGACAAAAGGCCGTGGTGCTGGAGGAAACGGGCACCACGTGGCGGTCTGAGCGCTCGGCGTTCCCGCTTCCGTCGGTGATCCGACTCACCACGTACGTGAAGGTGCCCTACGCCCGCCGGGTTGCCCTCAATCGCCGGGCGGTGTTCACCCGCGATAACCACGCCTGCCAGTACTGCGGAAGTGGTGCCGAGAATCTCGATCACGTGATGCCGAAATCCCGGGGCGGGCCTCACGCCTGGGAAAACGTCGTTGCCGCCTGCAAGAGGTGCAACCTTCGAAAGGGCAATCAGACGCCGATCGAAGCCGGCATGCCTCTCCGGTCCAACCCCCAGGCCCCGCGTCGCCATGGCTGGGTGCTCGTCAACCTCAACGCCCCGCCCCATCCGAGCTGGAAGCAATACTTGGTTGGGGCGTTCTGACAGTTGACAGTTGCTTGAAACAAACGCTCTCGGTCGTCGGGCTGATACGCTACGTGGCGCTGGCACCACGAGGAACACATGCGGGTCGTTGGATACATTCGAGAGTTGTTTGCGCCCGAGGACGCTGATCCTGCCTTCGTTCAAGGCGAGGCAATTCGATCCTGGGTACGAAAGACGGGCCACAACCTCATATCCGTCTGCCAGGACGTCCGTCAGGACGGCCATGGGCTGGCACGGGAGGGATACCAGGCTCTCCTCGGCATCGTGGCAGGCAAGGGGGCCGACGGAGTCGTCGTCCCCGGCCTCTCGGCTCTCTCCCCCGACCTGATGACCCAGGAGATCATGATCTGGGACCTCCGCCGCCGGGGAGTGACGGTGATGTCTATCGACCAGGCCGATCAGCAACTCCTCATGACGCCGACGAAAGAACGACTCCTCATGCGCGACGTGCTCGCCCGCCTCGAGGACTATCACGAGTGGGCGTATCCAGCCATCGATGAATCAGACGAGGCCGACGAGGAACGCAACGATGAAGTCGTGGTGGAGCTGATTCCCGCGTCGGATGCCTAGCGGCGGCCTGGCGGCCTCCGGCTGGTCACCTGTCACCTGTCACCTGTCACCTGTCACCTGCCAGAACGAACACGAAGCTTGAGGCGCGTTGGCGGAACTGACCTCGTTGCCCGTTACCCGCTCGGAACTCAAGCCCGTCAATGTGGTTTCTCTGCGCTGGCCCTTCTCGGCCCTTGTCACGCCGGAACCATGGCGTGGCCGAGAAGTGACAGAAGGAATCGCTATGTCGCTTGCGACATGGCCGCCCAGGCGGCCCGGGCGAGGGCGAAGGCTTTTTCGGCGCCGATGAGGGCCGAGCCAACGTGGAAACTGCCGTCGTGGCGCTGGAGCAGCACCGTGACCATGGCATGCTCCCCGAGGGTGTGCTCCTGGGCGGCCAACAGAACCGGTGGAGATTCGTCGCCAGACAGCACGCCGACGGCTGCAACGACGGCTTCGCGAACGCCGGCGTCGCTCGGGCGGCCCCGCCGCGTGACAGAACGGCCATCGTCGGTGTCGATGGTCACCGAGACACCGTCCCGGTCTTCCTGAACCCGTACCCGGTCGAGCAGACCGCGGCTCGCCGAGTTGGAGGCATGCTCTTCGACGGGGGGTGGGCCGGTCTCTTTGTCAGCCTCGGCCTCGGGCTCCTCGGGCCGCCCAACCGGCTGGGGCGCCCGCATGAACGCCTCCATCTCATCGGCCGCTTGATCGACCCGCTCCCCGGGGATCAACGTCGTTTGGACGAGACCAGGGCCGGGAAGAATGGTGGCCGACTCCGACGGTGGGGGCGGTGGGCCCGACGGTTCAATGTGAGCTTGCGGCGGCGCCATCTTGCCCTTCAGTCCGTGATCGGCAAGCACATCGCGAACGGCCGCAGCCACGTCGGTCGGGTCGGCATCGGCCGACAGACGCACCCGCACGCCTTCGGCGGTGTCCTCCGCCAGCTCGGCGTCGGCTACCCCCGGCAGCGCACGCAACGCCTCTGTCAGGTCATCGACTTCCCGGTTCATCGCTGCTCTTTTCGCCACTGCAGGAACCGCACCATATCGTTCGCCACGAGAACCGCCTCCGATGATCCGTAGGCGGTTTGCATCCTCCACCGTAGATAGGCCCGCCGGGGCAGAGGAAGAAACGGAGGCATCCTCCACCAACCGGCCGGGGTGAAGGCCACCAGGGCGCGCAGCGCTTCCGGCCACAGAGTGGGGCGGCGCATGATCACCCGCAGTATTGAGGACGCGAACATCGGGTCTCTGACTCTAATCTTCCAACCCCTGATATCCTGTTCATCCCATCTGTGTGTGAGGAGTCCGCTTGACAGCCGAGCCGATCGAAGCCGCCAACGCCTGGTTCACAGAGCGTTTCGACGCCATCGTCGCCAACATAGAGCGCGTGATCCAGGGTAAGCACGACGAGATCCGGCTCGTGGTCCAGACCCTCGTCGCCGGCGGTCATGCCCTTATCGAAGACGTGCCGGGAGTAGGCAAGACTCTGCTGGCCAAGTCGCTCTCTCGCTCCATCGACTGCTCGTTTCACCGCATCCAATTCACCCCCGACCTGCTCCCCTCGGACCTGACCGGAGTCTCGGTGTGGGATCGGGAACGCGGCAAGTTCGTGTTCCGGCGCGGGCCGGTGTTTTCCAACATCGTGCTCGGCGACGAGATCAACCGAGCCAGTCCCAAGACTCAGGCCGCCTTGCTCGAAGCAATGGAGGAGCGCCAGGTCACGGTCGATGGCATAACGAGAACACTCGAGCCCCCGTTCATGGTGATCGCGACACAGAACCCGATTGAACACGAAGGAACATACCCGCTGCCCGAGGCCCAACTCGATCGGTTCATGACCAGGGTGACCCTCGGGTACCCGTCCCGCGGCAAGGAGCTCGAGATGCTCGACGCCCACGGCGACCACTCGGTGTTCGAAGACCTCGAACCCGTCGTGGCAGCCGCTGAGGTCGTGGAAATGGTCCACCAGGCTGCGGCCATCCATGTAGCTCCCGAACTGAAGGGGTATCTCGTCGATCTCGCCGAAGCCACCCGATCCGATCCCGACCTCCTGCTCGGCGCTTCGCCGCGGGCCACCCTGTATCTACAACGCTCCTCGCGGGTGCGAGCTGCCGCAGCCGGACGCACGTATGTCACACCCGACGACGTGAAGGCACTCATCATCCCGACTCTGAGCCATCGAGTCATCCTCCGGCCAGAAGCACAGATGCGGGCCGCCTCCATCGGCGAAGTGCTCGGGCGCATCATGTCATCGGTCTCCGTTCCCGGAACCACCGACGCTCGATGATCACCACGCGCGGATGGGCTGCGCTGGGAGCCGCCGCTGCGCTCATCGTCCTCTGGGCGGGGTTCGGAGAGCCAGAACTGCTCGCAGGCGGGATCTTCCTGGTGGGGTCGGTGATCGCCGGCGTCCTCATTGTCCGCCGTTCACGGCCCGATGCCGACCTCACCCGACACATCACGCCGTTCCGGCTTCATGAAGGCGATCGGGCCCGGGTTGAGATCCGGGTCTTTGCTCGGCGGGCCCTGCGCCCCCTCATCATCGAAGACGAAGTGTCCAGGCTGGGGCGAGCCCGCTTCGCCACTTCAAGGGCCGGCCGCGACTCCACCGTCTCGGCTCACTATGAGATCGTGTGTCGGCCGAGGGGCGTCTATCAGATCGGGCCGGCCGAGCTGGTCATATCTGATCCACTCGACCTGGCGGCGGTGCGCGCCACGGCCGGTGGCATCGACCGTCTCGTCGTATATCCGGCCATCGAGACGTTGAACGGATTCCCCACCACGCGCGGACACGATCCTTCGGTTCAGTCCGCTCATCCTTCGCACGCGCCGAGCGGTGGGGACGATTTCTTCACGCTGCGCGAGTACCGGCAAGGAGACGATCTGCGCCGCGTCCACTGGCCATCCTCGGCCAAGCGAGATGAGCTGATGATCCGCCAGCTCGAGATCCCGTGGCAGTCCCGGGCGCTTATCCTCCTCGACTCCCGGGCCTCAGCTCACACCCCCGAGACCTTCGAGCACGCTGTGAAAGGAACCGCCTCGGTACTCCACCACTTCTACGGCGGCGGCTATCTCCCCCAGCTGTGGGTCGGCGACTCCGGCCGACCGCCCGGGCCGGCGCCGTACGAGCTGGCGATGGAGAAGCTGGCCGCGGTGCAGCCGATGAAGGCACTCGACCTCCGCCACGCCGTCCTCCGGATGCGCCAGCACGGCTACAGCGGGGGCGCCCTCGTGCTCATCACCGGAGCCCTCGACGACCAGAACTTGGCCGTCTTCCAGACACTCGGGCGCGACTACACCAGGACCGTGCTTATGGTTGTGGCAGACGAGGATCCGGACTCGCTCACGGCGTTCAAACTCGGAGGGGCCGCCGCGGTGATGGTCGGCACCGAAGAGGACTGGACGGGTGCCTGGAACGAAGCGATAGGAGCAGGACGATGGTCTTCCGCCTCACCTGGCTAGCCAGCTTCTCCTTGCTTGGCCTGGTGATCCTCCGGCTCACGCGGTTGTTCCTACCGACCGAGGTAGGCCTCCCCTGGCCGGTCGTCATCGTGGCGGCGGGCGCGCTCGGCACCATCATCACCTGGGCCGCCTTCAAGGCGCGCCTGGGCGCCGTGGGAATGGTGGCCGGCCACCTCGTCCTCTTCGCGCTCTTTGCCTTCATCTATGTTGGCGGAGAGCTTGCCGACGCCGCCATCCCTCCACTCGACGTTATGGGTGACATCGTTTCGGAGGTCTCCGACGCACTGACCGTCTTCCGATACTCGGCCCCGCCGGTCACAGCCCTGGCAGGGATCGTGGCTCTCTCAGCCATGATGGTCTGGGCCCTGGCTGCGGTTGCTGCGTGGGGCCTGCTCAACAACAGCCCCTACCTCGGCATCGTTCCTCCCGTCGTTTTCTACCTGCAGCTGGCCGTTATCGACCGCCAGTCCACGAGCATGGTGTGGACCACGGCTTTGCTGCTGCTCGTCGGCGGTGGACTGGCTGCCATCGCCAGCGACCAGCGTGCCGGAGGCGGACATGCCGGCCATGGGAGACAAGCGGCCAGAGTGCGGGCGTTCGCCGTTCCGGTACTGGCCATCGTGACTGTGACGGCAATCTCAGTCCTCGTGACCCGACAGGCTGTTCAGGCGGAGGCCGTTCCGGCCACCGGGCTGCTCGACTGGCGCAATCGATCGGGCATCGGAGGCGGCGCCGGCAGCGTCTCCTACAACCCGTTCATCGATGTGAAGCGCTCGCTCGTGTCGAACTCCGACACCCCCGTATTCGCCGCCTTCGTTGCCGGCGACATCGACGATGATCAGATCTACTGGCGCCTACTCACGATGGACTCTTTCAACGGAGACTGGTGGTACGCCTCGGCGGACGCGCTCGAAGACCTGGACGAGACTGGATGGGAAGCAGACGAGTACGAGTTCCGCGGCGCCACCATTGCGGTGACTCAGGAAATCACCATCCTCGGCCTGTCGAGCGCCTGGTTGCCGGCTGCCTACTCCCCCATTGCCCTCGAATCTGAGGAACGACTCATCAAGAACACCACCCGCGTTGACTCCATCGACGGTGCGCTCCATATCGATGGGGTGACCGGCCGGGGCATGGTCTACCTTATCCAATCTGAGATCCCCGCCGTCGATGCCAGGGTCCTGGCTGCCGACAAGTCGGGCGAATCGCTCTCACCGCTGTTCGAGGCGGCCGCCCTGGAAGGCCGGTTTCAGAGTCTGCCAACACCGTCGGTAGCCGGCGATGAGCCAGGCGACCTTGACCGATACCTGCGCCTCCCCCGCGGCCTCGAAGGTGTGGCGGCCATGGAACGACTGGCGGAGGAGATCACGTTTGGATTGGAGACCGACTACGAGAAGGCACTCGCCCTCGAGCATTATTTCCGGGATCCTCAGGAGTTCACCTATTCGATCAATGTGGACCCGAACGAGCGGGACAGCGGCCTGGCCGACTGGCTACTGAATCCCACCTCACCCGGCTACCACACCGGCTATTGCGAGCAGTTCTCCGCATCGATGGGCGTCCTGGCTCGCGTGCTTGGCATTCCGACCCGCACCGTGCTCGGCTTCACGCCCGGAGAGAGACGGGTTGACGGCAGCATCCTGGTACGTGATCGCAACGCCCACGCTTGGGTCGAGGTGTGGCTTCCCGCCCAGGGATGGGTCCGGTTCGACCCCACCCCCCGAAGCGACGGCGTCAATCCGTCCACGTTCCGAGCCACCGGTTTCACCGCCGGCGATCTGAACCGCTACTTCAGCACCATCGAGGCCGAGGCACTCCTGGCGCAAGAGGGAGGCGGGGGCGGAGGCGGGGACATCCCATTCCGCGAGCCGAATCTCGACAACCTCGATCGGTTGGCGGGCGCCGGTGGTGGCGGCACATCCGTCGGCGGCTTCACCCTGCCGGGCTGGCTGATTCCGGCGGCCTTGTGGGCGCTGCTCGGCGCCGTGGTCTTCGGAGCAATCCCGGCTATCAAGCGCCGACGGCGTCGCCGACGCCTGCATCGGCTGCGGAACGGTGACGTCGGGGCCGCCTGGGCTGAGATCGTTGATCACCTCACCGACGCCGGGCTCGGCCCGAGCGAGGCCGACACGCCACTGGAGGTGGCGGAAACCACCGATGTGGCGATGGCACCGCTGGCCGTTGTCTATAGCGCCTCGATCTACGGGCCGAAGGACGCCGTCGGAGAAGACTCCCGCCGGGAAGCAATCTCGAGCCTCACAGAGACGGAGCAGCGCCTGCGTTCCCGCGCCACCCGCTGGCAACGCCTCAGACGGACATATCGGGTTCGCTCGCTGCTTCCAGATTGGATTAGGCGGGCGGGGCGGCGCTGAAATCAGCGGTCGCCGGTCACCTGTCACCGGCCGGTGGGCAGCACCTGATCGACGATTAGTTGCCGGAGGCCTCTTGCATGATGTCGTCTTCGACTTCACGGAGGGTCGCGAGGAACTTCTCGCGATCGAGCTCGAAGCGGGTGACATCCTCGGCGACCGAGCGGGCGATCTTGTCGATGGCGCCGAAGAACGCCATCTGACCATCGCGCAGCGCGTCGAGAAGAGACTCGTCGTCGACGGAGTAGATGGTGGCGCCATCAGTCACGAGGGTCACTTCCGAAAGGTGCTTGTCCATATTGGCGGTCCGCCGGAGGTAGTTCCAGGCGCGTCGGACTCGCTGAAGCGACATGCCATTGTCGAGGAGGCTCTTGACCACCCGGAGGGCTACCACGTCCCGAAACGAGTACAGCCGCCGCTTCCCGGGGCGCCCACCCGTCGTCTGAAGTGACGGAACGACGAGATTCACCCGGTCCCAATATCGGAGCTGGTGCGCGGTACAGCTGGTCAAATTTATCGCTTGCTGCGCCGTGAAACCTTCCAACCCGTACCCTCCGCGTGTGCCCGAAATTCGTGCGAGAGACCATCGCCTGCCCGCTTCTTCTCTCGCCGATGCGAGAGCCTCACTCTAGCTACCCGCGGGCTAGCGCCGCCACTTGGATCGGAGCCGGTCGGCCCAGGCATCCATCCCGAGACTGCCGGTGCTCGGACCCATGGTTCGACGCCGGATGCCGACGACGAATACTGAGGCCGCCGCCACCATCATGACGAAACCGATCATGGCAACAAGCGTGTTGCTCGTAAAGAAGATGAGCATGAGAGCGAGGCCGAGAATGAAGCCCGCCGCGCTCAATTGAGCGGACCGACGAAACGCGTCGCCGGCATCAGCGGTCCGAACTGCCCTGGCGAGCTTCGGATCGTCCTGCAGAAATTGACGCTCGATCTCGTCGAGGATCTTCTGTTCTTTGTCGTTGAGCGGCACGGCTACTCCCTGTGGCCCAATCCCGGATTGGTTGCTGCAGTATACCGGTACACGATATTTCCAACCCTCGGCTCCTCGTGGACATTCCTGAAGGTCATCGGGGCTCGGGAGGTGGGACGAGGCGAGCGGGCGATACGGCTTCCTCTCCGAATCGAGATCGGATAGCGTCGACGGCGGTGCTGACATCGTCCCAGATGGCCGGTCGATCGAGACCGAGTTGGTGGGGGGCCCCCGCCGGCTCGAGTGAGCTGACGCCGACCCCGAGAAGCCGAACCGGGCGGCCGAGATCGACCCGTCCGACGAGCTCCTGGACCACGCCGAACAGATCGTGCGAGACATCGATGGCGGAGTCGAGCGACTGACTCCTCGTGAGGGTTGTGAAATCCGGATACCGGACCTTGAGCGTGACGGTGCGACCGGCCAGACCGGCCCGCCGCAACCGTGACCCGACCCGTTCGGTCTGACGGAGCAGCTCGGTCTCTATGTAGTCGATATCGGACACATCGCGCTCGAAGGTCTCCTCGACCGAGATCGACTTGGTCTCGCCATCGGGGTTGACGGTCCGGTCGTCTCGGCCCTCAGCCAATAGATGAAGATGCCGCCCGAGCGAGGCTCCGAGCCGCCGCTCGAGGGAGTCGAGAGGGATGGAGGCGAGCTCGCCGATGGTGGCAACACCGAGCCCGTCGAGAGCCGCAAGGGTCGCTTCCCCGACACCCCACAATCGGCGCACCGGCAGGGGATGCAGGAACTCGAGCTCGGACCCGGCGTCGATACGCAGAAGGCCGTCCGGCTTGGCACCCTCCGACGCCAGCTTGGCGAGGAACTTGTTCGTGGCGACACCGACCGAAGCAGGCAGGCCTAACCCGTCCCGGAGGGTGGCTCGAATACTCTGCCCCACCTCTGAGGAGCTCGGATAGTGAAGCCGCAGGCCGGCGACATCGAGGAACGCCTCATCGACCGACAGTCCCTCCACCAGGGGCGTGAATGACCGGAAGACATCAAAGACGCCTTCTGACACCTCCCGATAGCGGCGCTGGTCGGGTGGGAGGAATCGGGCCCGGGGGCAGAGACGGCGCGCCATACCGACCGGCATCGCCGAATGGACCCCGTACCGCCGCGCCTCGTAGCTGGCGGCTGCCACCACGCCCCGGTTGCCAAGCCCGCCAACCACCACGGGAACACCGATCAGAGTCGTGTCGGAGAGCCGCTCCACCTCGACGAAGAAGGCGTCCATGTCGACATGAAGAATGGGCTCGGCGAAGGGCTGCGATTCCACCATGGTGCTCACCGTAGCTGGTGGCTCACCCCGGTCCGATCAACACCGGGGTGGCTCTTTGTTGTCTGCCCTTTCCTGCTTCTCCTTGGCAGAGAGCGCCGCCCACTCGGCCAGTGACCGGACGACAAGCACGGCCAGGACGAGCACCCCGACCGCCCCGACGAGGGCAGCCACCGTTCCCCACAGAATCTCTTGCCCCGTGCAGCCGTCCGGACGGCACGACACGCGGGCGACACTGCTTCCGACGAACCATCCGACAGCGGCGGCGACGAGTACGGGAACGGCCACCCACGGATTCGGGAGACGACGGGTTGAAGCTGGTGGGGATTGAGTCATAGCGATCCGGGAGAAACCACGAGGCTATCGCTTCGGCGGGAGGGGCCGGCCCCGGTCGTCATATCCGGCCTCGGCCAGCAGATCGGGGGAAACGAGCTGCGGCGGGATCGCCACGCCGGGAGCCCTTGCCAGCAACGGGGTGACCGAACGGTCAACGGGCGGGGACCAGGCGAGACCGGCGACCAGCAGCGCCATGGCAAGGGCCACGACGGTCCCAACGACCGTTGAGGCAAACCCGGCCGCAACCAGCAGTGCCGGAACGATGAGGCGGGCGCTCCACAGGCCAATACGAAGCGCCCGGGCGAAGGCCCACGCAGTGGCGAGGGAAACCAGCGCTACTACCCAGTGGATCTCCTCGACGCCGCCGGGCGACGACACGGCGAGAATCCCCGGCACGAGGACGAGGCCGAGGCCGAGCACCATCGCCGGCGACGGGATTGGCTCGGCCGGGGGGAGGCGGCGAAGGAAACGGTCGAGCCACGGTCCGGCCACGAGAAGCATCGACACCGCCGTCGCGGCCAGGGCGATGATCCCCCACCCTTCGAGATCCATTACGACCGCCAGCGCGACCTGGGCCGCCAGCAGGCCGGCGGCCAGACGGCGCCCCCAGCGTCCTCGCGCCAGCACGAGCCCGAGTGCTGCCACCGCCGAAGCCATGACTACCGAAAGGCCCAGCAACGCTCCGGAACCTCCCGCCAATGGAGCCGGGGAATTGATCAAACGCAGGCTCCACACGAAACCGGCGAGCAACACGGAGGCAGAAGCAACGAAACCCATGGCCGAGATTATGGTGCAGCTACGGCCGGGGCGCCTTTCGACTGCCTAGCCGGCATCGCCAACGGGGGGCCATTCGGGCGGGGGCGGTCCTCCAATTTCGGGCACCCAGTGACCAATTTCGCTCCAAGGTTCGCCGGGCTCGAGAGTGAGTACGTCGCAGTGACCGGGCCGGTTGAGGTGGAGCTCCTCGAGGGGCAGGCCCCGCAGTGTCAGGCGCCCCGCCTGAATCGGATCCTGGTGACTCACGACTGCGATTCGCTGGTCGGGATGGGCCGAGGCGAGATCGATGACCGCGGCGGCGATCCGATTGCCGAGCTGGGGAATGGACTCCTCGGCGAACGGAAGGTCGGTCGGGTGATCGAGATAGGCCTCCAGTTCACCGGGAAAGACGGCCGGAAGGTCCTCCCACCTCACGCCTTTCCACCTCCGGGCAACCAGCCATTCGGTCAGGTCGTCGCGGGTCTTCACGGGAATGCCTGCCGCGGCCGAGATGAAGGAGGCCGTCTCCTGGGCCCGATCGAGCGGAGAGGCATAGATCGCACTGAGCAACAGCGGGCCGAGGAACTCGGCGGCGGCCGCCGCTTCGGCCCTCCCCCGCTCGCTGAGACCGAACCCGGCAAGATCGGCGTACACGACCCGGTCGGGATTCTCAACCTCACCGTGGCGAACCAGAAAGACCGTCATGATTGAACTACCGGCGCCCTAATCGTGTCGGGAGTAGACGAGGGCGACGTTGTGACCGCCGAAACCGAACGAATTGGTCATCGCCGTGTCAACGGTGACCGACCGGGCCTCATTGGGGATGTAGTCCAGATCGCAGTCGGGATCGGGGGTTTCATAGTTGATGGTGGGAGGCAGGACTCCGTCGCGAATCGCCAGCAGACAGACGACGGACTCGAGGGCTCCTGCGCCACCGAGAAGATGCCCGGTCATTGACTTCGTCGACGAAATCGGCACTCGCCTGGCATCTTCTTCGCCGAATACCAGCTTGATGGCGGCGGTCTCGGTGGCGTCATTTGCCGCCGTCGAAGTGCCGTGGGCATTGATGTAGTCGATTCCGACGGGGGCAAGCCCGGCATCGTCAATGGCCGCCTGCATCGCCCTGGCCGCACCCATACCTCCCGGGCGGGGCAGCGTCATGTGATAAGCATCCGCCGACATGCCGTAGCCGGTGAGCTCGCCGTAAATATTGGCTCCCCGGCCAATCGCCCGTTCCCGTTCTTCGAGCACCAGCACGGCGGCTCCCTCTGCCATGACGAAGCCGTCCCGGCCGGCGTCGAACGGGCGCGAGGCACCGGCCGGATCATCGTTGCGGAGACTGAGCGCCCTCGTATTGGCGAATCCACCGACCGCGAACTCACAAATCGGCGCTTCGGCCCCACCCGCCACCATGATGTCTGCGTCGCCGCGCCGGATGACGGAGGCCGCGTCGCCGAGGGCATTGGCCGACGCCGCACAGGCAGTAACGGCCGCAGTGTTCGGTCCCAATAGGTTGAACGAGATCGAGGCCAGACCGGCGGCCATGTTCGAGATGATCATGGGGATCGCAAACGGGCTGATGCGATCGGCACCCCGATCACGCATCACGTCGAGCTGCTCCTGGAAGGAGATCACGCCGCCGATGCCAGATCCAACCGCGACACCAGCCCGGGTGGCGGTCTCCTCATCGTCGGTGAGATCGAGGCCGCTGTCGGCCATCGCCTGCGAGGTGGCCGCCCAGAAGAACTGTGAATAGCGGTCCATCCGCCTGGCATCCTTGCGCTCCAGATAGTCCTCGGGATCAAAGTCGGGGACTTCGGCGGCGATCGACACTTTCAGGTGCGATGCGTCGAACGCGCTGATCCGGCCGACGCCGGAGACACCGCCCAGGACGTTCTTCCAGAAGCTATCAACGTCACGGCCGATCGGATTCACGGTCCCGAGACCGGTGACGACAACCCGTCGCTCTGTCATGTCAGCCCGCGAGCTTGGAAATCACCAGGTCGACGGCCTGCCCGACGTTGCCGATCTTCTCAGCTTCTTCATCGGGGATCTTGACGTCGAAATTATCCTCGAGCGCCATCAGCAGCTCGACGACACCAAGCGAATCGATCTCGAGGTCTTCCTCGAAGCTCGCTTCCATCGTGATGCGATCGGCCTCAACGCCCAACTCGTCGACCAAAAGGCCGGTGAGCTTCTTCTCTACTTCTGCACGGTCCACGGATGTCTCCTCCTAAATCGCCAGGCCGCCATCGACGACCAGTACCTGTCCGGTTACGTATGCCGCCTGCTCGGAGGCAAGATAGCCAACCGCGGCGGAAATCTCGTCCGGGGTGCCGAAACGCCCCAGACTTATCTGTCCCTTCACCAGCTCACGGCCGGCCTCGTCGATCCCATCGGTCATGTCGGTTTCGATGAAACCAGGGGCAACGGCGTTCACCGTGATGCCGCGGGACCCGACCTCCTTGGCGACCGATTTCGTGAAACCAATGATCCCCGCCTTGGCTGCGGCGTAGTTGGCCTGCCCCGGGTTGCCGGACAATCCCGACACCGACGTCATGGAAATCACCCGACCCCAGCGTGCCTTCAGCATCCCTCGCAGGCCCGCCTTCGTGCAGAGAAACACCGATCGGAGGTTCACGGCGAGGACATCGTCCCAATCGTCGGCGCTCATGCGAAGCAATAGGTTGTCCCGAACCGCGCCGGCATTGTTGACGAGGATCTCAACCGGACCGAACGCAGAGTCGACGGCGGCGAACAACTCGGTCACTCCGTCCTCGGTCCCGACGTCGGCACCGATGGCAACGGCTTGCCCCCCGCCCGCCACGATGAGCTCCACCACGGCCTCGGCCTCATCGCGAGACCGGACGTAGTTGACGGCCACCCGATGACCGTCTGCGGCGAGCCGAACCGCGGCTGCGCTTCCGATGCCGCGGGAGGCACCGGTGACGAGGGCAACGCGAGAAGTCATCGGGCCGGGCCTCCTCCGAAATAGGCGAAGTTCTCGGCCAGGAGCGCCATAACGTCGCCGTCGGTCGGGGGGAGCTCATCGTCGATTTCTCCGATCGGCTCGACCCGCGACCCGAACTCGAAGGCGGCGGCAGCCCAGCTGAGGCCGCCTCCGAACGCCGCAAACACGATCTTGCCGCCGGGGTCGATCCGGCCCGCTTCGAGAGCTTCGGTCAGGGCGATGGGAATGGTGGCAGCCGACGTGTTGCCATAGGACGCGATGTTCACGAACACTTTGGCCGAGTCGAGTTGGAGGCGGCGGGCGGTGGCGTCAATGATTCGAGTGTTGGCCTGGTGGGGAATGAGAATGTCGACGTCGTCGAGGGCCCACCCGGCCTGCTCGACGACTCTCGTTGAGGCGTCGCCCATGGCTTTCACGGCCCGTTTGAATACTTCGGGCCCATTCATGGAAACGGCCATATGCTTGTGGTTGCTCTCCAATTCGACCCGGTTGGTGGCGGTTCCACTGCCAGGGGCCCAGAGAATGTCGGCCACCGATCCGTCCGAGCCCATCTCCGAACCCTTAAGCCCGCCCGGCTCGTCGGTGGCCTGGACCACCACGGCTCCGGCCCCATCACCAAAGAGGACGGCGGTGCCGCGATCGGTGAAATCGATGAAGTAGGTCAGGCGCTCGGCCCCGATGACCAGCCCTGTCTTGATCACGCCCGCTTCCACCAGGCCGCACGTCATGATGAAGCTGTACAGGAACCCTGAACAGGCAGCGTTCTGATCGATAGCCCCGGCATTGGTGGCTCCGAGGTTGTTCTGGACCAGTGACGCTGCTGAGGGGATCAGCGTGTCTGGCGTGCAGGTCGCCACGTTGACGAGATCAATCTCGGTGGCTTCGATGCCGGCCGCGGCCAGCGCCCGCTTGCCGGCCAGGGTGGCGAGCTCGGAGGTTCCGACATGGCTGATGCGGCGTTCCTTGATCCCGGTGCGCGAGGTGATCCAATCGTCGTTGGTGTCGACGAGACGTTCGAGATCATGATTGGTGAGCACCGTTTGCGGCAAACACTTACCCCAGCCGGTGATAGACGAATTGGTCACGACATCCTCCCCGGCGTCATTGTATGAGTGAACCGACCCGCTGCGCCGCTTCTTCCACGTCCGCGACGTGACTGAAGTGGTGGACGTCGCTGTCGGGCACGGTTCGCTTTGCCATCGTGGCGGTGATATTGCCGGGCCCGATGTGGAGGAACAAGCGTACGCCCGCCTCCCCCATCCCGGCCAGCGTCTGGGTGAATCGCACAGGAGCGACTAGCTGCTGCAACAGAGCGGTTCGATGATCCTCGACAGGGGTCGCGGTGAGATTCGTCCACACTGGAATCGAGAGCTCGCCGAGCTCTATCTTGTCAAGCGCTTGGGCGAGTGGGCCGACGGCGGTATCCATGAACGGAGAGTGGAAGGCTCCGGCGACCTTGAGGGGAATGACCCGGCGGCCACCAAAGTCGGCGGCGCGAGCCGTGATCCACTCGAGATCGTGCGTCCCACCCGCCAGGACCACTTGCCCGGGTCCATTGAAGTTCGCAACCCACAGACTGCCGCCGTCTGCCCGGCGAGTCCTGGCCGCCGCCTCGGCTTGGGAGTCCTCAATCCCGAGGATTGCCACCATCCCGCTGGTGTCGCGGGCGGCGGCATCGGCCATGGCACGTCCCCTCGCAGCCACCAATCTGAGCCCGGTGGCGAAGTCGAAGGCACCGGCGGCGGCCCGCGCGGTGTACTCGCCGAGGGAGTGGCCGGCCGCGGCGACGGGAAGCTCCGTCACATGGGGCGCGAGCTCCTCCCACAACACGAACGAGAGAGCGAACAGGGCTGGCTGGAGATGATCGGTCCTCGTGAGGACATCTTCGGGACCGTTCAGACAAACGTCGCGGAGCGACCACCCAAGGATGTCGTCGGCAAATGATCCGAGCAGATCTGGATGCTTCTCGAAAAGATCGGCGCCCATGCCGACGTGCTGGATCCCCTGGCCGGGGAAAAGGATGGCGTATGTCACGGGCTTCTGACTCCCTGGGACGGCAACGGGTTACGGACTCGGCGGCGGATTGTAGAGATCAACTCGTGTCAGGGCGGACGCGGCCCTAAAGTCGCTAGTTGCTTCTACCGAGGTTTTTCAAATGCTTGTTGAAATTCCGGATATTCCCGGCGCGCAAATCGCGCTGCCGGAAGAATTCGATCGCCTCTATGACCTCGCCAACAACATCTGGTGGGCATGGGACGATGAGGCAAGCGAATTGTGGTCTCGCATCGACGCCCAGCGCTGGCACGATGTCCAAAATCCCATCTCGTTCCTGCAAGGAGTCGAGCCGTCCACCTGGGAATCGCTGAGCGCCGACGCTCGCTTCCTCGAGTCGTACGACAATGTGGTCCGGCGCTTCGACGCCTACATGGCCTCCGACGACACCTGGGCAGCCAAGGAAGGCGAGCGCATGGCCGGACCGGTCGCCTACCTGTGCACCGAGTACGGCCTTCAGACCAAGCTCCCCTTCTACTCGGGCGGCCTTGGCGTCCTGGCGGGCGATCACCTCAAGACCGCCTCAGACCTCGGCATTCCGATGGTGGCGGTTGGTCTCCTCTTCCGGCGGGGGTACTTCCGCCAGGCGGTCGATCCCGGCGGCGGCCAGCAGCACTACTACCCGGCTCTCGATCTCTCGCGGCGCCCGATTCACCCGATAACGGGCCGGGGCGGATCTCAGCTTCAGGTCGAGCTCGACTTCCCCGGCCGCAGTGTCATGGCAGCAGCCTGGAAGGTGCAAGTGGGTCGGGTTCCCCTCATCCTGCTCGACACCGATGTCCCCGAGAATGACCCGGCCGATCGCACGATTACCCATCATCTCTACGTGCGAGGCCGGGATATGCGCCTCGCTCAGGAACTCGTGCTCGGAATCGGAGCCGTCAAGGTGTTACGCAAACTGGGCATCAATCCCGGCGCCTGGCACGTGAACGAAGGCCACGCTGCCTTCAGCGTCCTGGAGCGAACCGCCAGACGAATTCGTGAAGGTATTTCGTTTGACGAGGCCCAGCGCCAGGTGAGGACCAAGACACTGTTCACCCTCCACACTCCGGTGCCGGCCGGCAACGAACGCTTCGACCTCAGCGCCGTCCTCCGATACACCGATTATCTCTTCCCCGAGATTGACGCCGCCCACGTCGCCCGGTTGGGACGCACCAACGAGCACGATGACGGCTCGTTCGACATGGGAGCGCTCGCCATCCGGTTCGCGTCCTTCGTAAACGGGGTGAGCAAAAGGCACGGAGAGGTCGCCACCCAGCAGTGGAGTCACCTCATCGGCGGCCCCGCCGCCGGCGTGACGAACGGAGTCCATGTGCCGACCTGGGTCGGCCACTCCGTCGGCCGAGTCTTCACCGATGCCCTCGGCACCGACTGGCCGTCGAAATTGACGAGCCAAGAGCCGTGGGAGGCGATTCGCGAGGTTCCCGACGACGAGCTGTGGCATGCCCATTTGGCTCAGAAGAACGCCATGACCCGACAGGTGCGACGCCGGCTCCGGTCCGAGTTCAGCCGCCACGGCGCCAGCCCCGACGTTCTCCGGGAGGTGCGCGGGATGCTTCCCCCCGACCGGCTCACTATCGGGTTCGCCCGCCGGTTCGCCACCTACAAGCGGGCCACCCTATTGCTGCAGGATCTCCCGCGCTTGCAGGCGATCATGACCAATCCAGAACGCCCGGTCCAGTTCGTGTTCGCGGGCAAGGCCCATCCGGCCGATACCGGCGGACAGGATCTGATCCGGCGGGTCGTTGAGCTATCGCAGCGGCCCGAGTTCCGGGGCCACCTGTTCTTCGTTGAGGATTACGACATGACCGTCGGCCGGCTCCTGACCGGAGGCTGCGATGTGTGGCTCAACAACCCGGTGCCTCCCAAGGAGGCGAGTGGAACCTCCGGTATGAAGTCGGCCCTCAACGGCGGGCTCAATCTGAGCGTGCCAGATGGATGGTGGGCCGAGGCCGCCGTCAATGGCCAGAACGGCTGGACCTTCGGGCCCGATGGACTCGAGGCGCATGGCGACGATGCCGATGCCGCCAGCCTCTACGAGCTATTCGAGAACGAGGTCGTTCCGTTGTTCTATGACCGCGACGGTGATGGGGTCCCGAAGGGCTGGGTGAAGATGATGAAAGAGGCCATCGTCAGCTCGGTGTTCGAATTCTCGACCCATCGCATGCTCATGGATTACGCCAACCAGGCCTACTTCCCATTGGCACAGGCCCGTCAGGAAGCCTGATTCGATCGGCGAGCTAGCGCTCGAACACGTTGCTGAGCCCACCAATGAGTGAGCCCTCACCCTGACCACTCCCGCCGCCGAACGGCGCGATCCGGTCGGCCAAGCGTGAGAACGGAAGCGACTGGACCCAGACCCGCCCGGTTCCCTGCAAGGTGGCCATGAAGAGGCCCTCGCCTCCGAACACCTGAGACTTGAGCTTCCCGGCCCGGGCGATGTCGTAAGAGACCCCCGGCTCGAAGGCGACCAGGCAGCCCGTATCGACTCGGAGACTGTTTCCGTCCAATCGCCGCTCGACCACTGTTCCTCCGGCATGGATGAACACGAGGCCATCGCCCTGCAGGTCCTGGAGAATGAAGCCCTCCCCGCCGAAGAACCCCGCCCCTATCTTCTTGTTGAAGGCGATCCCAACCTTGGTTCCTTTGGCGGCGCACAGGAAGGCATCTTTCTGGCAGATGAGCCTGCCCCCTACCGAGCTCAGGTCGACCGGCACAATCTTGCCGGGGTAAGGAGCAGCGAACGCCACACGAGCCTTGCTGCTGCCCTCATTCGTGAAATGCGTCATGAACAACGATTCGCCGGTCAGTGCCCGCTTGCCGGCTCCCTTCAACTTGCCGAACAGGCCCTCATCCGGAGTCGAGCCATCGCCCATGACCGATTCGAAGTTGATGCCGTCCTCCAGATACATCATGGCTCCGGCTTCGGCGATCACCGTCTCGGCGGGATCGAGCTCGATCTCGACGAACTGCATGTCGTCGCCGTAGATCTGGAAATCGACTTCGTGGCTCGCGGCCATGGCTGCCCTCTCTGGCTGGTGAACTCCCCAAGACTACGGAAAGCTCGGCAGCCCGGGAGCCGTCAGACGCCGGGCTCGGCCCAGCCGACTTCAAAGAGCGAGACGGGATCGGGAAACCCCTTGAGGCCGATCTCACCCATGGCCCGAAAGTCGATCCCCTTGCCGATGGCGAGATCACGCACCGTGCCCGAAGCAAGCGTTTGACCGCCGCCGGCATGGGCACAGATGCGAGCAGCCAGATTGACGGAAGCGCCGAACAGGTCATCACTATCCTCGACCGGCTCACCAACGGTGAGGCCGATCTTGACCGCAAGCGTCGGCTCCCCCTGGGCGGCCGTTGTGATTCCCCGGTGGATCTTGATCGAGGCCTCCACCGCCCGGAGTACCGACGTGAAACTCACGAACATCCCGTCGCCGGTGTGCTTGACGATGCTCCCACCGCTCTGCTGGAGTGCCTCCTTGACGACCCGATCGTGTCGTCGCACCAGCTCAAAGGCGGTTTTGTCACCTCGACTGGTGCTCACTGCAGTCGAGCCCTCAATATCGGTGAACATAATTGCCCGGAGAGCGGTGTCTGGCCGACCCTCGACTGTCACCCGGTCGGTTTCGTCGTTTGCGGTGTCGCCCATGAACTGGGCCAGGGTCGGGGCGGCGACTTCGATGACCTCGTGCGGCATGAGACCGTGAGCCGCTTTGTGGCACGCTGCCAGCGACGCGGCATCGGGCGCCTCGGCCAGGCAGAACGCCTTGCCCTCCGGATCAGAGAACCAGTAACTGAGGAAGTGAACGCCGTACTCGCCTTGAATCTCGAGGTCGTGGCGATGGGCGGCGGCGACGTCGTCGGGCGTGGCGTCGCCGAGACCAGGATGAACGTCCATATAGAGAGGCATGGTGAGCCAGCATACGCGGCTGCACCAGATTCCGTGTGCGGACCCACGGCCAATGGGCGGTGGCGGTTGTCCCGCTACAGCTTGGTCAGGGCCTTGCGAATGCCTTTCACTGCCTGGGCGATGCGGTGCTCGTTCTCGACGAGCGCAAACCGGATATAGCCCTCACCCGACGGACCGAACCCGACGCCGGGACTGACCGCCACTTTGGCTTCTCGCAGCAGGAACTTGGTGAATTCCATCGAGCCCATCTCGGCATACGGGCCCGGAATCTCCGCCCAGACGAACATGGTGGCCGCCGGCTTCTCCACCTTCCAGCCTGCCCGGTTGAGCCCGTCCACGAGAATGTCCCGGCGTTTCTTGTAGATGGCCGAGACCTTGGCGGGATACTCGTCTTGCTCGTTGAGGGCGATGATCGAGGCGATCTGAATCGGTTGAAATGTGCCGTAGTCGAGGTAGGACTTGAGCTTGGCGAGGGCACCGATCGCCTCGGCGTTGCCGACCACGAAACCCACTCGCCAGCCGGCCATCGAGTGGCCCTTTGTAAGGGTGTACAGCTCGACCCCAACATCCTTGGCGCCGGGCACCTCCAGCAAGGACGGAGGCACGTAGCCGTCGTAGTGGACGTCGGCGTAGGCAAAATCGTTGACGAGAAAGACGTCGTTCTCCTTGGCAAAGGCCACAAGTCGTTCGAAGAAGTCGAGCTCCACGACCGCCGTGGTCGGGTTGTGAGGAAACGAGGTGAGGATCACCCTGGGCCGGGGCCAGCTCTGGACAAATTCCTCGCGGAGCCGCTCGAAAAAGTCGGTGTCGAGGCTCAGGTGGACGGTGCGCACCTCAGCTCCGGCCAGGACCGGGGCGTAGATGTGAATGGGATAGGACGGTTCGGGCACGAGCGCCACGTCGCCCGGCTGCACGAGCGTCCACATGAGATGGGACAGGCCCTCCTTGGCCCCGATGGTCGTGATCGCCTCGGTGTCCGGATCGAGGGTCACACCGAACCGGCGCTGGTATCGATCGGCTATCGCCTTGCGGAGATTGGGTATGCCCCGCGAGGCCGAGTAGCGGTGGTTCTTCTCCTGGCGGGCGGCCTCGACAAGCTTCTCGACCACGGCGGGTGGGGAGGGGATGTCAGGGTTCCCGAAGCCGAGATCGACGATGTCTTCGCCGGCCCGGCGGGCATCGAGTTTGAGCTGATTGACCTCGGCGAACACGTAGGGTGGAAGATTTGAGATGCGACGAAATTCCATGCCGTCAAGGTAGCGGGACGGCACGGAAATGTGAGCTTTCCTAGAACCCTCTCAGGTAGCGCTTGATGGTCCGGCGCACCGGCCACGGGACGAGGGAAGCCCCCCATTCGATGGCACCGGTGATGATGTCCAGCACGTCTCCGGTGCCCTCCCAGTGCTCGTGCACGATTGTCTCGCCTGCCGCCTCGAGTATCGAATTGAGAGCCAGCGCCAGGATGACGAGATCGTCGACACGGCCGATCAGCGGAATGAAGTCCGGGATGACGTCGACGGGCGCCACCAGGTAGGCGAGGGCTGCGCCAACGAACGCCTTCTGTTTGACCGGCAGGCGGGGATCCCGCATCAGGCGGTAGGCGAGTTTGGTCAGATTCGGGATGGCCGAGATGGCCTTGTCGACCGCCGGGTTACCGGCGCGGCCAGAGAGGTTCGTCATGAGCCAGGCAGCCTAGTGAGCGACCGCTCAGTCGGCCTCCAGAGCCGTCCGGGCCCGATCCTCATCCGCGGCCAGCACCATGAGGCGAATGCCGCGGGTGAAGTTCAGCTCGGGATGGATGCCGCCGGCGTTATCCGTTTTGAGATATGCCTTGATGTCGAGTGCCCGCAGCCGGGCGCACGCCACCTCGCCCTCAATCACATTGAAAAAACGTCCTACTTCGACGATCTCGTCGGACGCCATTATTCGACGTCGATGTGGACGACCCGGGCATCGGCATCGTCGCCTTCAGGACCGCGCAACTCTTCGAGGACGGCACCGATGGCGGCCAGGACCTCGGAGGCAGCTTTCACGAGGTGGTAGCCGGCTCGTTGGGCGGCCCGCTTAACTCGCTCTTCTTCCTCTTCAGGGCTCATTACTTCTCTCCAAACGTGACACGCAGGACTCCATCTTCCAACTGAGCGCGCCGCACTTCTCTCCGACGGAGGGAATTCGGCAGAATGAATGCCCGCCGGTATGAGCCGACGGTGATGATCAGTTCGTCGGAGAATCGCACGACGTCCACATCTCCTTTCTCGGCAAACGGGACGGCCACCGCAAGGATTACGTCATCCCCCTCGTCGAGCACCTGGAAGGGCTCGCTCTCGGACAGACGATCGACCGGGTCGACGTCGGAGTACAACTCGTCGCCGAGCAAACGGAGCTTGTCGACCCCGACCATCTCTTCATCGAACAATCTCAGCCGCCGGATCTCGACATCGGCGAAGCCTTCCTCGATGTCGACGAGATAGTCGGCCTGGACCTGCTGCCACCGTTTGAAGTACGGGTCGGTGATCGTATCCGGGAGGACCCGATTGACGATCACTCCGTCAACCGCGTACCCGAACAGTCCGAGGTAGGTGTAGGTGCGCCTCGCCTCGTTGATCACCATCTTCTCGGGGTTGAGGACGAGCCGGGCACTGGTAACGAACGGGTTGGTGAGGATGTCGCGCACGCCCTGGATGCGCCCATAGAACCCTTCGGCCGCTTCGAACACCTCATCGCCGGCGATGGGCATCGACACCATCCGATTGAGGACCGGGCGCATCGCTTTCACAACCTTCCGCTCCACCGGGAAGATCTTGTCCATGTACCAGCCGAGGATCTCGGGCAAGGAGAGGAGCCGCAGCGTTTCGGCGGTCGGAGCGCAGTCGACGACGAGCAGGTCGTAGGCGCCGGAGATGGCGTGATCCTTCACGTCGGCCAGCGCGAACAGTTCGTCCATGCCCGGGAACACGGCCAGTTCCTCCGCCTCGATGCCGCGTAGCCCGCTCCAATCGAACACATCGGTCAGGTAGTCGCGGACCTCACCCCAGTACAGCTCGAGCCGATGCTGGGAGTCGATTTGCTGGGCAACGAGATTGTCGCTCACCGGTTGCGGCTCATCGCCGAGGGGGACGTCGAAGGCGTCGGCCAGGCTGTGAGCCGGGTCGGTCGACATGATGAGCGTGCGGTAACCGAGGTCGGCCGCCTTGAGGGCGGTGGCGGCGGCAACAGTCGTCTTGCCGACCCCTCCCTTGCCGGTAATGAGCAGAACTCGCATCAGTCTGCGGCCGAGGCCAGCTCCTCCGACCGGTCGCGGAGCCCGCGCAGCGCCGTTCCGACGATCTGCTTCTCGGCCTGGCGCCGCAGCAGTCCGGGCACCTTGAAGTTCGGTTCGACCTTCAGCGCGTAGACGACCTCAGTGTCACCATTGTCGAGCTCGTAGAACTCGTAGCGGCCCTCCATCTCGGCGATATCGTCGCCGGGCTCGGCGGTCCACTCGATACGGGCGATGCCGTCGTAGGTGTAGTTGAGCACATAGGTGATGGTGCGGATCATCCCATCGACAACCAGCTTGGCTCGGGCCGGCGTGCCGTCCTCATTGACTTCGAGCACTTCGGTCTCGCGCACACCGGTCGCCCACTCCGGGAAGTTCTCGACGTGGGCGGCGACATCAAATACCACTTCGGCCGGTGCTTCCACCTGGATCGTTTGTACGGTGCCCTCAACCATTGGAACTCCTTGCGTTGCGAGCCAAAGGCTAGCCCCGTACCCGAATCAGGCGGCGAGGTGGCGGACCCCGTGACCGGTGGCCCGGAAGTAGCCAACATTGGTGGAAAGGGTGCTCCCGACCCACCACCGGGAAGCCTGCGGCTGATGAACATCACCGAAATAGTGATGGCGAGGCTGATGGCGCTCCAGGTAATCGAGCACGGCCCGTGACCCCTTCGACATCCCCCCGACTACGTCTCGCGCAAGCGGCCCGACGGCGGGCGCCACGTGGGTGCAGAGGATGTCGACCGGTCCGAGGGCAGCGAGCCGGGTTTCCATTTCATCTTCTGACAGCTCGCCGGGCACATTCAGACCTGAAGTGACACCGCCGCCCATGATGCCGACCTCCCAGCCTTCAATTTCGAGCCGCTCGTGATCGACAAACCGGTTGTCGGCAGGAAGGTGCTTGGTGAGGACTTCGACCCGGTCGACATTTCCGTAGGTCACGTAGGCGCCGGCCCCCTCGAGTGCCGCTCCGATTTCACGGTAGGCAGCGTCAACCAACTCGGCATGGCGAACCCTCAGGTCCTGTTCATTGCCGTCGCTCAATTGCCGCCACAGGCTCCGGGCCTCATCGAAGCGGCCGGCCATTCGCAGCTCGACGAGCTGCCGGACGAAATCGATGCCCGACAGGTCGGCGAGGATGCCTTCGTAGGTGCGATAGTCGGTGAAGTTGATGAGGTCGCCGAGCACGAGAAGCGGCTCGTCGAGAGAATCCACGAGATGTCGCAGCTTCTGGCTCGCCCCATGAACATCGGCAATGAGGATCATTTGGCCAGGCCGGCGACCGCCGCGGCCACCACCGCTCCGGCGGCAGCCGCCAGTGTCGCAACGGCCATCGGCCAACCGGCATAGGCGGCGGAGAGGCCGGCCATTCCGAACCCGAACACCCCGGCCACCACCCGGCGGCCGGTCAGACCGAAGCGGGCATCGGGGTCAACCTTCGCCCAGCCCTCGACGGATTGGGAGACGCCGACCGCCGCGATCCACGTCAACAGCATGACCGCCCCGAACCCGAGGGCGATTCCAAACACGGCTCTCATGAGCGTCCCTTCATGGGATCAGCGTACCGGGCCATCCGGCCCGTGAAGACGCTCGAGCGCAGCCACCAATTCGCCGTGAACCGTCTCGTCGGTTTCGACGGCGGCCGCCTCCTCCATTGCCGGGGCTGCCGACGATGCGTCAAGCCGGCCGAGTGCCCAGGCGGCGTGGGCTCGCAGCACGGCCACGGGAGATTGCAGGTACCCGGTCAAGACCGGCACAGCCTCGCTCGTGCCGCTGTGGCCGAGGGCTACGAGGGCATTGCGCCTGAGGAATCGAGCATCGCGGCGCGGGATGTAGAAGTGCCCATACTCGGCGAGCAGTTCGGCATCTTCGCCGGCCAGCAACTCGATGAGGTCGACCCGACCGGCCACCGATTCGGATTGGTGCTCGAGCCGTTCTCCGGGCGGGCAGGCTTCGAGACAGTCGTCGCATCCGTACAGCCGATCTCCCCACGCCTCCCGGATTTCCAACGGAATCAATCCCGGCGTCTGAGCCCAGTAGGAGATGCAACGGGTGGCGTCGAGCACACCTACGGAATCCAGGGCCCCGGTTGGACAGGCGGGGATGCAGGCGGTGCAGGTCCCGCAGTCGCGCACCATCGGTTCGCTCACGGGCAACGCCGCGTCGGTAACGACCGAGCCGAGCAAGAGCCACGGCCCATATTTGGGAGCGAGCGCCATCGTGCTCTTCCCCCACCAGGCAACACCAGCCCTGACAGCGGCGGCCCGGTCGACGAGGCGGTTGTCGTCGGCGAGCGGTTCGGCCCGGAACCCGGCGCTCTCCAGTTCCTCGGACAACCCGGCCAGGAGCCCCCGCAGAGGCACGTACTGGTCGGTGGTGGCAAAGCGGGCGATCCGGCCGGTGTTGGCGGCCGGCGGGCCGGGCCGACCGGCTTCCGGCAAATACGTGACGGTGGCGACGACGAGTCGCTCGGCCCACGAGTAGGTGGAACGCACATCGGTCGCCGCCGCCGGGTCGGTGTAGGTGAACCGCCGTCGCCCGGCTTCTCCCGATTCGAGCCTGCGCTCCATCTCGGCGCGCACCGGTTCGAACGGTTCTACCGAACAGACCCCGAGGCCAACGCCACCGTGGGCCTCACCCACGCGCCGGAGCCGTTCCATCAGATCTCGCAAGCCCCGCTCATCCATGCCGGCAGGCTATCTGACCAGGCCCGGCACCTAACATGCCCGCATGGCCACCGACATCAACCGAACCAGCCGTCGCATCACCCAGCCCGCCTCACAGGGAGCTTCCCAGGCGATGCTCTATGCCACCGGGCTCACCGAAGCCGACATGAACAAGGCCCAGGTTGGGATCGCCAGCATGTGGTACGAGGGCAACTCCTGCAACATGCACCTCGATGAACTGGCCGCCAGGGTCAAGGAGGGCATGACCGCCGCCGGTCTGGTTGGGATGCGGTTCAACACGATCGGCGTGTCGGACGGCATCTCGATGGGCACGGAAGGGATGAGCTACTCGCTTCAGAGCCGGGACCTCATCGCGGATTCCATTGAGACGGTCATGTCGGCCCAGTGGTACGACGCCAATGTGTCCATCCCCGGTTGCGACAAGAACATGCCCGGTTCGATCATGGCCATGGGCCGGGTGAATCGCCCCTCGCTCATGGTGTACGGCGGGACCATCCGGGCCGGCTTCGCCCCCGGTGGTGATGCGCTCGACATCGTGTCGGCTTTCCAGTCCTACGGCGAGTACATCGCCGAGCGCATCACCGAGGAAGAACGGTTCGATATCGTCCGCCACGCCTGCCCCGGTGCCGGCGCTTGCGGCGGCATGTATACCGCCAACACGATGGCTTCGGCGATCGAAGCGCTCGGTATGAGCCTCCCCTACAGCTCATCAACGCCGGCCACCGACCCGGCCAAGCTCGACGAGTGCCTGCGAGCCGGCCCCGCCATCCGGACCCTGCTGGAGCGGGACATCAAGCCGACCGACATCATGACCAGGGCGGCGTTCGAAAATGCCATGGCGATCACCATGGCATTGGGCGGTTCCACCAACGCCGTCCTCCACCTCATCGCCATGGCGCGCTCGGTGGACGTCGACCTCACCATCGACGACTTCCAGGCGGTGAGCGACCGGATCCCATTCCTGGCCGACCTCAAGCCGAGCGGCCGCTACGTCATGGAGGACCTGCACCAGGTGGGCGGGACGCCTGGTGTTCTCAAGCTCCTGCTCGAGCACGGAGCGATCGACGGTAACTGCCTCACGGTGACCGGGCGGACTCTGGCCGAGAACCTGGCGGACCTCCCCGGCCTGGCAGAAAGCCAGGATGTCATCTCGTCGTGGGACACTCCGATCAAGGAGACCGCCCATATCCAGATTCTGCGCGGCTCGCTGGCTCCCGACGGGGCGGTCGCCAAGATCACCGGGAAAGAAGGCCTCCGCTTCAGCGGCACCGCCCGGGCCTTCGACAGCGAAGAGGCCATGCTCGCCGCGGCTGAGACAGACGAGATCGGGCCCGGCGACGTGATCGTGATCCGCTACGAGGGACCGAAGGGTGGCCCCGGGATGCCCGAGATGCTCACCCCAACCTCCGTGATCATGGGCGCCGGCCTCGGATCGGACGTCGCTCTCATCACCGATGGCCGATTCTCAGGCGGGTCGCACGGCTTCATCGTCGGTCATGTGACTCCAGAAGCTCAGGAGGGCGGACCGATCGCCCTCGTCCAGGACGGCGATACGATCACGATCGACGCCGCCACCCGGTCCATCGAACTGGAGGTGGATGCCGCCGAGCTCGACCGACGCAGAGCTGCCTGGACGGCTCCCCCGCTGAAAGCCACCAGAGGAACCCTCGCCAAGTACATACGCACGGTGAAGTCGGCCTCGGAGGGCTGCGTAACGGACGAGTAGGCGAGATGGTGCCGCTGGTCAGGGTGGGCTGTTGGCGGTGGCGAGCCGGTTGAGCCGGTATTCCTGGTACTGGTCGAGGTGGCCGAGTAGTTGATCAACGTGATCGGCGGGAAGGACTGAACGGGCCGGCTGGTACTCATTACCCCACTTGTCGAGGAAGACCACTTCCCCGTTCGGGTTCCCGATGATCCGCCAGTGCTCCCGATGCACCAGTCGGTGATGAAACCCGCACAGGGTGATCAAATTGTCGAGATTGGTTGGACCAAGGTCGGCCCAATGGATGATGTGATGACCATGAGTCCAACGGGTCCGCCCACACGACGGGAACCGGCATCCCCCATCACGGCCCTCAAGTAAACGACGCAACCATGGCGCAATCTGACGACTGGTACGACCCACCCCAACCGTGAACCCGGCCGGATCATCAATCGCCGGCTGCAAACGCGAATCACACGCCAATCGCAACAACTCATCACGATCCACCAACCGCCCACCCACCAAACCCGAGGTTCGCCCCGACGTCATATCAGCACTATTGAAATGCACCACCAGGGTGGCCCGGTCATGATCACCATCATCGGCAGCTGACTCAGACGCCATCTGAACCAGCGCCTCACCGTTCCCAATATCAGGATCCCGATACACCCCACTCATCGGATCAAGCGGCGCTTGTGAAGCCAACCGTCGCAACGCCGACTCCACCTGAAGGCCGTCCACACCCCGGATCTCACCCCGCAACCACAAGAACGAATCATCCTCACCCCACCCCATCGACAACCACGAAGCCTGGTGCTGGGCGGCCCGGCGGCGAGTCTCAATCGCCAACTCCTCCCGAATCACCGCCCCCAAATCCTCAACCGGCGTATCACGAGTGAACGCCAGAAGGTCAACCTCATTCTCCGCAGTCGCATACCGGCACAACACTCGCACCTCATCAAAGGACACCGCTCCAGCCCGGAACGCCTCCCGAATCACCGGAAGATCAACCAACGCCTGGGCGATCCGCACCCAACTCCGCGCCGTCTTCGCCTCCAACCCCAAATCAAACTGCAACCACGAAGCCATATCCGTGACCGAATTCCCCAACCGGGATTCCGGCGTATCCAACTCGGCAATCAAGTCCAACAAGACCGCCACCGACCGATTGATACCCGCATGCGCAGCCGCCAACCGGCGCCCATCCGGCCGGTCACTCAAACTCTCTCGATCCCCTAACTCCATACCCACAACGTATCAGCCACCTATGACACAAACCCCCCACACAAGCCCCATCCACAAAGAATTCTGAGAAATCTCGAGAAGCGTAAAGGAGTAGCGACGATCCGCCGACTCGCCCCGAGATGCGCTCGAGATGCTTGCGACCCTTCGAGCAGGGTGCGAATCGCGTCGCCCTGAGCGTTGCCTTCTAGGCATCGACAATGGACCGACCCATGGCGTCAGCTACTCGGGTGTGAGCTCCGGCCGCAAGTGGCCGAGAACGTCCCCGAGACATTTCAAGGAGGATCACCGAAATCCCCAGCAGCGGGTAACCACCAGCCTCGTCCAAAGTCGCCAGTGATATCGGCAGGCCCGGTGCTGTTGCTTTTCCTGAGATGAAACCGCTCATCAGAGGACCGGAAGATGCCAACGGTTTCCAAACCGTCACCATCCCAGTCGCCCGCAATCACACGGTCGCTCGGGACTCCGAAGAAGAAGGAGTCTCGGGTCGGGGCGACCGAGTTGTGTACCGGAACGGCGTTCGAGTAGTAGACGAAGCCGGTCGAGGGGCGGAATAGGCCCACGGTGTCCCAGCCGTCACCGTTGAAGTCACCGGCGAACGGAACATCACCGGGCACTCCGAACCAGTAGGCGAGGGCGGCGTAGCCGGTTGAGAGTTGGTTCCGGTAGTAGACCTTGCCATCGCGATAGATCCCGAATGTGTCACATCCGTTGTTGTTCCAATCGCCGGCGATCGGGATGTCTCCCGGTATCCCGAAATAGAAGGATCCGTCGGCCACGCCGAAGTCGTTCGAGTTCCGGTAGTAAACAAAGCCGTTGCTCTCCCGGTACATGGCAACGGTGTCGATCCCATCGCAATTCCAGTCCCCGAGCAACGGTGTGTCTCCCGGCACACCGAAGTAGAACGAGTGGATGCCTCCCGTCGTACGCAGATGCCATTCGCCGGTGCCGGGGTCGAACAAAGCTAAATCGGGCTCTAGCGTTGCAGCTTCATCTGTTGTCAGGTAGAACGCCAACTCGAAATCGGATTGGGACCAAGAAACCGGGAAAGCACCACTCGCCCGGGCAGAGTTACCTGTGCTCAACAAACTCGCCTCCCAGACGGCACGTAGGCGTGCGATATTCAGGGGCAGAGCTGACCCTGCCGAACTCACCTACTCGTTGCTGGCGTGTTTGAGGAGTCGGAGGTGCGGGACCAGGCCGGCGTCGGCCAGGTTGTCGATGGCATCGGCCTCGGTGGCATCTAGCTCGATCCGGC